>MEZY01000019.1:632-11901 GCA_001776195.1 Candidatus Berkelbacteria bacterium RIFOXYA2_FULL_43_10 | reverse complement strand
TGCTGAATTTATTTCAGCATCTCAATGGGATTCTGAAACAAGTTCAGAATGACACGGCTTATGATGAATTATGAGATAGCTTCTAGTGCGTTATAGTATTGCGGTCGAAAGGAGCGTTAATTTAGGATAAGTAAGCCAGCAGGCGTACGGCAAATATACGATAACCGGAGGTGTGGATCGGATCGAGATATAATGATAAAATGTAGGTAATGAAAAAATTTATAATAGTCGTTTGTTCTCTCATTATCATCATTATTATGCTGCCAACATTGTTGACGGTAAATTTCGAACGCACGCTACTTCAATCGACGTTCTATAAAACAATACTCGAGAGAAACAACGCATACGAAAGATTTTTGCAAACCGACCCCAATTTTTTTAACGGCATCTTTAAAAATTTATCCGGCGGATCCGAGACTGGCAAAGATGCCGAGGCGGGCACGGCGCAAATTATATCAGTAATTAAAAAGATCTCTCCAGAAGCGCTTCAGAATGCGATCGAAAGTGCGCTGGATAATATTTTTGTGGGCGTTATTTCCGAGGGCGGGGAAACTATTGATATCAACCTTTCAGAAATTAAATCTTCGATAATTTCTCAAAATCCTGCTAAAGGTGAGGCCGACCTAATCAACTCGTTATCCGACAACTACTCACTTTCGATTCCGATTGAAGTCAGCCTGGCATCATCGATTACTTCATTCATCAAAAAAGCGATCTGGCCGGTTTGGATATTTTGCTTTTTGCTTTTGATACTCATTTGGCTTTTAGAGCCCTGGTGGCGAGAACGTGTCAGAGTCACCGGGGTTTTGATGCTGATATTCGCATTATTATCGGTTCTAATCCCAGTTTTTATCAAAATTCTCCCCGGTCCTATTGTCGCTACGGAGATCAAAGCATTGGTAGCAGATCTTTTCGAAGATGCCCGAAACAACATTTTAAGATTATTTCTTAAGGAGATAGTAATTATTGGAGCAATCGGGATCGTTTTGATCATCATTTCTTTTTTCATTCCAAAACGTAAGGTTGAGCTACAAGTAACTCCTGAAATTAAAAATAATAGCGCGCAAAATCCGACAAATGTTCCAAAAGCTTAAAAATTTCATTGTTGTCAAACTGGGGATAAAACCATTTCTGGCTACAAGCCTTGTCTTTGTTGTATTTTTATCCGGAGTTTTTCTGGTTGGCGCAAAGTATTTTGCTCCCGAAAATAAGGGGACAAAGATAGCTCCAAAAGAGGAAACACCCACTGCCACGGATGAAGCACCACCAGTGGCGAGTGCATCGGAAGAAATCAAAAAAAATCCACCGAAACTATCAAGCTCAGGAACAAGCAAAAAGGTCTCTACCTCGCAGGGCGAGGCAACAGCGGTCTCAACCGGCGGTGCTATCTCTGGATCCGATGCGGATAAATTATCAGGATATTCCGACGATGGTCCAGCTACTACAATATCTTACAACGACACAACGGGGCGCTACCCAACATTGGGCACGACGTTAATAAACTATTTGTATTCCAATCTCCTTTCCAGCTCGTCGGAACGCGCATACATGTACCAGATTGAAATTATCGATTGTTCCACTTGCAATTACGGCGGGTTGTATAGCGGAAGTTATCTGCAAAACGGGAGCGATATTTACAAAGCTTGGGGTTGGATCAAATTGAACTCATATTATTACAAAGATTCTCCGTATTTCGAAGATTATATGAAATTGATACTATCTCACGAATATGGTCATCATTATTCCCTATATCATCGCTGGGTAGATCTCGATATCCCATATGGCGACCGTTGGCCCGCCACCTATTACAGCACTCGGCCACTCTCTCTTGCATCAACCGCGACCGATTATTCCAAAGGTTGGGGAAATTGCGATGTCGAGGTAATGGCGGAGGATTATTCATATTTTTACTCCGGGTACAGCCAGCATGCGATGAGTGGTACATACGGTTATCCTTCGTCGGGGGTGAGAACTTGGCTTGCTTCTCTCTCACAATCTGTTGCCGAAGACACGGTGGCGCCAACCGTTTCAATATCAGCACCAACCAACGGGGCGACCGTTTCGGGGCTCGCGGACATTACAGTTTCTGCAAGCGATAATATCGCAGTTACAAGAGTAGATTTTATTATCGACGGATCGGTGGCATCTAACGATTCCGAAGCTCCTTATCAATATTCATGGAACACGACCTCGGCAAGCAATGGCTCGCATACAATTCTTGCTCGCGCTTATGACGCGGCGCAGTCAAGCGATGCAAGTATTTCAGTTAATGTCCTTAACGAGGGGTCAGATACAGAAGCTCCGGATGTAGTCATAAACCAGCCGGCGACAAACCCTTACGATTGGAGCAGCGGAGATTTGACCGTGGAGGCTACTGGGACAGATAACATTGCAGTAGTAAAGATCGAGTTTTATATTAACGGATCATTAGCGGCCGAAGAGAGTTTAAACCACATAATCAGACTTTGGCGCTATGCCACAACCCCAAACGGTTCCTACACACTTTCAGCCAAAGTTTATGATGCGGTCGGAAATACTAAGGAAGTGAGTGTTACGGTCAATAAGTCATGATTAAACAGTACTTAACCGACACCGTTGCCATCGTCTAGCGTCCTACGGTTACGATGCCCGTCACGTCCGACGTCAAACGTTAAACGATACGGGCTTCGTTACCGATAACCGATTAACTTAATTAGTGTTTATTAGTGGACTAGATTAGTGACGGTGGGGTTCAAATAAGAAATTTGTCCACTTCGGGAGCGGGAAAACCTCCCTGGTGGATATTTTTATTTATGAGATTACTACATCTAGTGGATAAACGCTTGATTTGGTTAGCCATATACATATATATTGATAATACCCCGAAAAAAGGTTGTAGGTTACCCGCTTCGACTCGTCGAAGACGAGGCGAGTAGCTTTTTAGCTTATTAGGGAGTTTAATTTTCGCCCATGTGCCCAAGAAGCTAAGAAGCTAAAACCTAAGAAGCTATATAACGGAGGGAGAATGTTCACGAAAATCTTGAAACGAGATGGCAAAATCGTACCTTTTGATGTTGAAAAGATTGCGGTTGCTATCGCAAAAGCGGGGAAAGCAACGGGGGAATTTGGAATGGAAGTAGCGCAAAAAGTTGCCAAGAAAGTGGTGAAAGAGGCGGAAAAAAGTGTCAGACGAAAGATCCCCAGTGTTGAGGAAATTCAAGATACGGTGGAAAATACGCTTCTTGATTCAGAATATCGAGCCACCGCAAAAGCATATATATTATATCGTCGCAAGCACGAAGAGATGCGTGAGTTGGTTGATAACTCCCATATTTCGATAGTCGACCAATACATTGGCAATATCGATTGGCAGGTCAAGGAAAACTCCAATATGGCTTACTCTTTGCAGGGTCTTAACAACTATATATCCGGCACCATCGCAAAAAATTATTGGCTGACAAAAATTTATCCGCCTGAAATCAAGAAGGCAACGCTCGAGGGCGACATCCATATTCACGATCTGGACATTCTCTCCGTATACTGTGTCGGTTGGGATTTGCAGGATCTTGTAGCGGTTGGTTTCAGGGGGGTCACGGGTAAAATGGAGTGCAAGGCGCCGAAACATTTCAAGTCGGCTCTGGGGCAGTTGGTGAATTTCTTCTATACCTTGCAAGGCGAGTCGGCTGGTGCACAGGCGATCTCGAATTTTGATACGCTACTGGCGCCTTTTATTCGTTATGATAGATTGGATTACAAGGAGGTAAAGCAGGGCATTCAAGAGTTTATGTTCACGATGAATGTACCAACCCGTGTCGGATTCCAGACTCCATTTACCAACGTGACACTTGATCTTAGGCCGCCATCGACTTTGGCCGATCAACCGGTGATTATCGGCGGTAAAGCGCAGAAGGAAACTTACAAAGATTTTCAGACCGAGATGGATATCTTTAATGAGGCTTTTGCCGAAGTGATAACCGAAGGAGATGCCGCTGGCAGAGTCTTCACCTTTCCCATTCCGACATATAATATTACGAAAGATTTTGATTGGGATAACCCGAAACTCGCGAATCTTTGGAAGATGACAGCCAAATACGGCATCCCATATTTTTCCAATTTTATCAACTCCGATATGAATCCGGAGGATGCCCGTTCTATGTGTTGTCGGCTTCGTCTTGATAACCGCGAGCTTCGCAAACGCGGCGGCGGACTTTTCGGCGCCAATCCTTTGACCGGGTCTATCGGAGTAGTTACTATCAATTTGCCTCGTCTTGGTTTTCGTTCCAGAGACAAAAGAGAGTTTCTCCACAATCTCGCCTACAATATGGATTTGGCCAGAGATAGTCTTGAGATCAAGCGAAAATTGCTTGAGCGGATGACCGACGCTGGGCTGTATCCGTATTCAAAGTTTTATCTTCGCAATATTAAGGAACGCGACGGAATATATTGGGGTAATCATTTCTCCACCATCGGGCTTTTAGGTATGAATGAGGCGCTCCTCAACCTTTTGGGTTGTGATATTACCACCGCAGAAGGGCAGAAATTTACTCTTGAGGTTTTGGATTTTATGCGTGAGCGAATTGCTAAATACCAAGAGGTGACTGGCAACAATTACAATCTGGAAGCGACCCCGGCAGAGGGCACATCTCATCGTTTGGCGAAGCTTGACAAAGAGCTTTTCCCGGAAATTATCGTTGCCAATGAGATGGAGTTCGAAGAGGATGGCGAGCCGCCGTATTACACAAATTCGACCCAGCTTCCGGTCGACTACACGCAAGATGTCTTCGAGGTCTTGGATATGCAAGATGATATCCAAACCAAATACACCGGTGGTACGGTGGTACATATGTATGTGGGCGAAGAGATTACCGATGTAGAAGCGATGAAGCAGTTGATTAAAAAGATTTGCGAGAATTATAAACTCCCGTATTTTACGATAACCCCGACATTTTCAATCTGCCCCAACGACGGCTATATGCCCGGACGAGTAGATGTTTGCGAAAAATGCAAAGCCAAACCGGAGATTTATTCAAGAATCGTCGGCTACATTCGCCCTATCCAGCAGTGGAATGCCGGAAAGCGTGTTGAGTTTGATGATAGAAAAACCGTAATACTTACGCCGGAGAGGCCGGCAAAAGTGCCGGTTGTCGAAAGCAGGCGCAAAGGTGTTTTAGAACAGGCAAGGCTAATCTAGTTTTTTAGCTTCTTAGGCATTAGCTTCTTAGGGAAGACGAGTTTTGTGCTCACTAAAAAGCTAAGAAGCTAAAACCTATAACCTGACTATGAAATTGGCGGGTTTGCAAAAAACAACTCTTGTCGATTTTCCGGGGACGGTTGCCTGTACCGTTTTTACACAGGGGTGTAGTTTTCGTTGTCACTTCTGCCACAATCCGGAGCTAGTTTTACCGGACCAATTTGGACCTCTTATATCAAATGAAGAATTTATCGATTTTCTGATGTCGCGCTTAGGAAAGTTAGAAGGCGTTTGCATTACTGGGGGCGAGCCGCTACTGAATCCTGATATAGAGCAATTTATATCCCATATAAAAGCCCTGGGGTTCAAAGTCAAGCTCGATACCAACGGGTTTTATCCGGAAAGATTAGCATCAATAATTGAAAGTGGCGACATTGACTATATTGCGATGGATATAAAGGCGCCGCTTGATAAATACCCAATGGTAACGAATATCGAAACGCGAAACACGAAACACGAAATAAATCCTAAAAAGCTAAAAAGCTACAACCTACAACCTATCAAGCGGAGTATTGATTTAATAATGCAAAGTGAAGTTGACTATGAATTTCGTACTACCATCGCAAAACCGCTTTTGGATGTGAATGATATCGAGAAAATCGCCAAAATGATTAAGGGAGCAAAGAGATACGTTCTCCAGAATTATCAAAAAACCAAGCAGATAAATGAGAGCATGAAACTAAAACCGTTTTCGGAAAAAGAACTCATAACTCTCGTTCAGAAATTGAAAGAAGATATTGAGGCGGTACTCGTTAGATGAACTATTAGATTTATCGTCGATCGTGAATATATCAATACTAAATACCAATTATTTAGAACTTATAGGCTTATGACTTAGGACTTGCTTTCAGAGGTCTTTTTTGTTATTGTGCGAGTATTGCGTTCGGATCAAATATCGGGGGAGTGATAACCCGTGGTTTACGACACGAACCAAGACCGCGCCCGACCGCCGGGGATTTTCAGACGAGCGAAACCGGAGGAGGTGACGAGACTGCGAGAGTCGGCGGCGAGGAAACTGGTATTCAGGGTTCTCGGCAGGGGTGAGCCGGTGGGCAGGGAGGAGTGGTTACAAGCGCTTACCACTGAATACCACCTGATGATGCGTCTGATGTCCGGCTGTAAGATCAGATCCAAGGAGAAGCGGATCAAGCATCGCCAGAAGCGGCGGAGTAACTGGCTCACGAAGCGGGCGGGAGTTCGCAAGACCCGAACCCGCGCAGAGAAGCAAGCACGAAAGTGCCGTCGGCCGAAGACGGCCAAGAACGGATAGGGGGTTCAGTACCATGAGATGGACGTTTGCAGTGTTGGTAATGCTCATGATCCTGGCAGGAGTTCACTTCTATTACCAGGATCGAGAGAGCTGGTACGTGGCAGAGGTGGTGAGCATTGAGGTCGGTGAGACGCGGACGGTTTGGGCTGGAGGCTTTGGCATCAATCAGCCCAAAGAGTTGAGAGAGGTAGAGATCCGTTTCCGTGACGGGAATCGGATCAAGGACTGGGCAGAGACACCACTCCCTCCGATCGGCCAAGGTTCAAGAGTCGAACTCCGGCAGAGGAGCTACGGTGGGGTGGAGTTCTATCATGTAAAAGTCCAACATTAGCGCCGGGTGGGCGTTTCGACCATCGGATCGCCCACCGTCGTCTTATCAAAGACTTTCCACTTTCCACTTTCTACTTTATACTATTACTATGGTTTGGCTATACTCATTAACCGCAGTCCTCATTGTTTCGCTCCTCTCCTTCTCCGGAGCGCTGGTTTTATTTCTGAAAAAAGACGCTCTAAAAAATATCCTTCTCATTTTGGTTGCATTTTCTACCGGCGCACTGCTTGGCGATGCTTTCATCCATCTTATTCCGGAAGCGGTAAGGGATAAAGGAGAGCTCAATGCGCAAATATCAATATTGATCTTCGCCGGAATACTTCTATTCTTCATACTCGAAAAATTCCTGCGCTGGCGTCACTGTCACGATATTGACTGCGAAGTTCATCCAAAACATTTGGGATTAATGAACTTAGTCGGCGATAGCGTCCACAATTTTATCGACGGAGTACTTATCGCGGCATCGTTTATGGTCAGTATCCCTCTTGGAGTCGCAACAACTATCGCCGTTATCGCACACGAAGTGCCACAAGAGCTGGGTGATTTCGGCGTTCTTCTCCACTCCGGCTTTTCAAAAGGCAAAGCGATATTATTCAACTTCTACACCGCCTTAACCGCCGTTGCCGGTGCTCTTTTGACGCTACTTTTGGGCGGGAAGTTAGAAAATCTTGCGACATATATTGTTCCTCTCACAGCCGGTGGATTTATTTACATCGCCCTCTCCGGTTTAGTTCCCGAACTTCACAAGGAACAGGGGGTGAGAAGATCGTTTGTTCAACTCCTTGCCATCATCGCGGGACTGGGAGTTATGTACATTTTGCTCTTTATTGAATAAATATCAAAAATGAAATCGCAAATGACAAATAAATTATCAAAATTCAAATGCCAATTGTTTTTTGTTTTCACTTTGTTAATTGTGCTTCTGCCGATAAAATTATCTTTTGCGGCCGACAGCGAAGTTTGTCCCATTGACGATCCTTTGCAATGCACCGAGACAACGACAGTATCAAACAATGATTCAGCTCACACCCCCGATTGCGAGAAAGTCGTCTATTTTTTTTATGGGTCAGAGTGTCCGCATTGTTCGGAGGAGGAGAAGATGCTCGATGATTTAGTCGCAAAACATCCGGAAATAATCGTTAGGCGCTTCGAAGTCTGGCACAGCAAAGAAAATCAGGATTTTTTCAAAAGCTTTGCAGAGAGCAAAGGGTTTGAACCTCAAGCGGTGCCGACAACCGTCATCGGCCATCAAGTTTTTAAAGGTTATGCTTCATACGAGCTTTCTGGAGTCGAGATTGAAAAATCAATATACGATTTATTCGATATCGAAGCTTCCGTTTCCGAGAAGTCGATAAATGTTCCGTTCTATGGCAAAATCGAAATCGCAAAAGTCTCGCTTCCTGTCATCACGTTAGTGTTGGGCCTTCTGGATGGCTTTAACCCCTGCGCGATGTGGGCGCTCGTGGCCTTGATCACAATATTGATTGCAACGGGAGATAAAAAGAAAATCCGTCTCGTCGGGAGCATTTTTTTAATATCTTCGTGGCTGATCTATTACATCTTTATGGCGGTTTATCTCAACGCCTTTGTTCTGCTTTCGGCAGTCTCGATCATTCGGATGCTCATAGGCATGGTAGCGATCTTTGCCGGCGGCTGGTATTTAAAAGAATTTTTCACATATCAGCCGGGAGTTTGCAAAGTCACCAACTCGAAACAGCAGGCATCACTAGTGAAGCGGATGAAGAGGGTGGCGGAGGGGAATTCTTTCTGGTTGATAGTCCTCGGAGTGATCGCTTTGGCATTTTCAGTCAACTTGGTTGAAATGATGTGCTCCATCGGTCTTCCGGCAGTTTATGCGCAGATTTTGGCTGTAAATAATATTTCTAGCTCCATGCGCTATCTTTATCTTGCAGTTTACAATACTCTCTACATGCTTGACGATATCGTAGTCTTTATCATCGCCGCCGTTACCATGAACTATGTCAATCTCAATCATAAATATGATCGGGCGATGAAATTGATCGGGGGAGTACTCATAATCGCTTTAGGTTTAATTCTCATCTTCAAACCAGGACTGCTTTCGTTTTGAATACAGTTGCTAGTCGTTAGTTTCTAGTCTCTAGGTTTTTCGTGTTCTGACGTTTTCCCTGGCGACTAGTAACTAGCAACTAAAAACTGTTTTAGTCTTGCTAAATATCCGATTTTGGTATATATTGTACTCGCGAATGTGAGTCACTCATCAACTGCAAAGGAGCATCGCCATGTTCCAAGGTCAGGAGCTGTTCTGGCTGTTACTTGCAGTCATCGTAGTCGTCAAGCTGGCGCGGATGTACCAGAGCCAGCAGAAGCTGAAACGGATCTTCGCCGCGCTTGGGGAGATCCCGAAGGAGAAGTGGTCGAGGACGACGGCGGTGATCGGTGGTTTCCTTTGTGAGATCTTCTGCTTGACCAGAAAGTTGCCAGGCGGTGGTATGGAGTTCTGGTTCTTGACGGCTGTGGTCGGGGATATGGAAGTTTTCCTCACCCTGACCCAGTCGGGCGAAGATGTCGCAAGCAGGAGGCTCAACAAGGTGGAGAACCTCACGGAGGGCGGCTGCTGGGTGGACGATGGAAGCCTCGACCTCGAGACGCTGGCAGCTAGACTCGGGGTCCAAGTCAGGCCGACGCCGGAGGAGCTGGGGGAGGAGACGACCGCTCCCGCGTAACACGAACCGGAAGCGCTTCGATGCAGTATATCGGAGCGTTTTCGCGTTTAATTCATATATATTTAGGATTTCGAATTTTGGATTTAGAGTTTCCCGTTATTTATCATTCTTGATAAATATACGGGCGTGGGGTATATTGTGAATAGCGGGGGGTATAGCTGGGGACAAGTTAGTAGAAAGTTAAAAGTTCATAAAGTTATAAAGCTAAACGGGGATAAACTCAAGAAATCAAAATTCAAAACTATGAAATATTATAATTAACTAGAGACTAGAAACTGACAACTAGCAACTTGTTCTAAAAGCTAACAGCTGGCAGCTGAAAGCTCGAAGCTAAGCATGAAATATCAATCAATTTATAATCGTTTACGTCGGATCGAAGGGCAGATTCGCGGAATTGAAGAGATGGTCTCGAAAGAAAGATCGGAGGCTGACATTGTTATCCAACTCGAAGCCGTGAAATCGTCTGTCGCGTCGACAATAACCTCACTTTTCGAATCATCAATCAAAGCGGAAAGTGGAAGGGGGAAAGCGGAGAGTGACAAGAAGATGGTGCAGATTGAAGAAGAGAAACTAGAATCCTTGTTAAAAATGATTAAAAAGTCCTAGAGATACGACTTACGCGCTTGGTGTCATCCCCGTGAAAACGGGGATCCACTAATAGTACCTGCCTGCGACTCGACTGAGCTCGTCGAAGTCCGGCAAGGCAGGGATTCCCGCCTGCGCTCTTCGAGTCTGAGCGATGAGGTTCAGACCTCAGAGTCGAATGACGGGAATGACAAAGATGCGAATCGCGTAAGTCCTAGAGAAACAAAAAACCCACCATTGTTTTCACTTTGATGGGTTTTTTGTTAGATAGAAATTTACTTTAAAGCATTGAGCCGTAAATGGTTCCAAGAGTGACGGCAAGAACGGCGACAACACTCATTGAGATAGCTTCTACAGCTTTGAGCTTTTCAACATTGACATGCTCAGAGCCACAGTTTGCGATTACTCGATCCATTTTCCCTCCTAAATTAATTCTCATCAAAAATGATGATTAAACCATTATAGCAAGCAATCGGCCGCTTGTCAATACCTAAGGCAGCTTTTAGCTTTCAGCTGTTAGCTGTTAGGGCAATCCGTTAATCGGGTGTCGATAATCGTTAATCGCAACCGTAAATCGTTGATCGGTAACGAAGTTGGGTCGTTAGACGTTTGACGTCAGACGTAACGGGCATCGTAACCGTAAGACGTATAGTTTTATGATATAATATCTCCGAGGACACTTCGTCGGCGTAATGCCAGCGAGGCGCGCCTGGAACTCCTGTCATCCTGCTTCTGACGGTAATTGCTCACTCACTGTCATTCCCGTGAAGGCGGGAATCTACTATTAGTGGATCCCCGGGTCTGGCTTTGCCGCCCGAGGATGACAAGAGTGGTTACTGTCGGGTGTGATGGGTTGACAAGTGTGCGTGGATGTGCTAGAATAACACCAGATCTGCGAAAGGCTTCGGCCCAGCAGACGGGTATTGAGTGAAAAGGGGGTGCCCACCGTGGCACATGAGACTGCAGTCACACCGGTGCTCAGGCAGGGCACCAAGGCAAGGCAGTTCTCCACACCGAAGTGGGTGGATGCGATAATCTTCGCGATGGTTGCGTTCGCTTGGAACGGCTTCCTGATCGGGGTCGTTCCCATGGCCTGGGGTTGGAACTTCCATTGCTTGACGACTGGCAGGGGAGCGTGGTCAATGGCT
>MEZY01000019.1:0-612 GCA_001776195.1 Candidatus Berkelbacteria bacterium RIFOXYA2_FULL_43_10 | reverse complement strand
GATGCCGCTCTCGGTCTACTACACCGCCAGGCAGAGTTCATACAAGGCCGGCGATGTAGTCTCATTCGACTACCAGGAGAATGCCGATCCGACCGAGAACGGACCGACGGTCAAACTGGCCGAGTCTGTTGACGGGTCGACGTTCCGCTTCCGTCCGCTGAACCTGAAGTGCTCTAACGCAGCCGGAACGGCTGGAGTGGGTAGCATTAAGGGCAAGGTGGTCGTGAAGCAATCACTGCTTCCTCGAGGATACTGGCGCTGGCTGTCGTTGGGGTGGACGCTGACCGTCGATCAAATGAGCACCAGGGAGCGGCGTGTTTTCTCTTGCGAGACGGTGGCGAGCCTATTCTCGCGGAGAGGGTGGTTGCGCAACCGAGTTGCCTTCCGCTACCCGCCGAGTGCTCTC
This sequence comes from Candidatus Berkelbacteria bacterium RIFOXYA2_FULL_43_10, assembly GCA_001776195.1. Taxonomy (GTDB): domain Bacteria; phylum Patescibacteriota; class UBA1384; order XYA2-FULL-43-10; family XYA2-FULL-43-10; genus XYA2-FULL-43-10. Next base: position 206 of record MEZY01000019.1, on the reverse strand, counting down.
AAGGCGCGGTGGGGGTGTGGTTACGTTCTGGAAAGCGACGCCGTACGGGTCGTTGTTCCGGGTAGCACCATCTTCGTCTCCGACCCTGGCTACCAGTTTGCCTCTCTTCAGGGAGATACGCTGGTAGTGTCCAAAAAGGAGGAGGCGTCGAGGGTGGAAGTTGACCTGGCGACTGGTCGAGAGGTCAAGGTCAAGGCGCCGAGGCT
>MEZY01000018.1:11275-11967 GCA_001776195.1 Candidatus Berkelbacteria bacterium RIFOXYA2_FULL_43_10 | reverse complement strand
ATCGAAAATGCGATCTTGGAATCAGGCGCTGATGATTTCGAGTGCGATGAAGATATTTACTTGATATGGTGTGATTTTGCGAACTTAAAAACTGTTAAAGAGAGCATTGAATCATCCGGAGTTGTAATCGATTCGGCAGAAGCGGCAATGATGCCTCGAAACAAAGTGAGCCTAGATGAAGAGAATGGGGAGAAAGCGATAAAGTTGATCGAATCACTCGAGTTGCTAGACGATGTGAATAAAATATATACGAATGTTAATTTGTAGATTTCTCGGTTCACCCCGCTCACGCCAAGCGGGGCAAGCTCGAAATGACAATTCTTATCCGTACCGGTATCTCTATTGCGGTAAAGATGTGTGCAGTCATATCAGTAATTTCGCTAAATTTGTAATTCGGTAGGGAGTTTTTTGGAGAATAAAAAATCAAAAATTTTAGGTATTGACCCGGGGACGGGGATAATGGGCTGGGGTTTGATAGAAAAGATAGGGCCAAATATCAAACCGCTCGCTTATGGGTGTGTTAGGACCGAGTCGAAAGATGCGATGCCCGATAGGTTGAACTTAATTTTTAATGAAATTAATGCTATAATAAAGAAGGAAAAACCGGACGAGGTAGCGGTGGAGAGTTTGTTTTTCTTTAAAAACCAAAAAACGGTGATAACGGTTGCCCAAGCGCGCGGAGTGGCCATAGT
>MEZY01000018.1:0-11232 GCA_001776195.1 Candidatus Berkelbacteria bacterium RIFOXYA2_FULL_43_10 | reverse complement strand
TTGCAGGTGAAGCAAGCGCTGACAGGATACGGACGGGCCGATAAAAATCAGATTCAACAGATGGTAAAGATAACTTGCAAGCTCAAAGAATGTCCCAAGCCGGATGATGCGGCTGATGCTTTAGCGGTAGCGATAACACATGCCCAGACAAATTCAAAAATCAAAAATCAAAAATCAAAATGATAGTTCAAAAATCAAAATTATCTTAATTTACAGGTATCACGGAGATTATGTTTAGTCTCGACAGTGTAAAATCAGTGTGATAAGTCAGTGTGGTTTCTACAACTATTAAATTTTCACCGGAGGTGAAAATTGCCGCAACTTAGACAAAACATAATAACGGGTGATTGGGTGGTAATAGCACCGGAACGGGCGAAAAGACCCGCCGATTATAATATTTCTCCCCTACCGCCGAAAATGGACAAGTCAAACTGCCCTTTTTGCGAAGGGACCAAAGGATACAAAGAAAATCAAAAAGTATTGCGTGCCTCTTCGGAACATATTTATGTCATCAATAATAAATTTCCGGCTTTTGTGGAGAGCGGCAAAAAAGCATCTGTTAGAAGTTACTATCCTGAAAAGGGTTTTTATCGAGCACGCGAGGCGATCGGGGATCACGATGTTATAATCGTCAAGGATCACGAAACTTCCCTGCCACATTTCTCTAAATCCTTAATGGCAGAGATGATAGAGGTTTTTTGCGATCGTTATAACGCAATGAAAAAAGAGCCGGGAGTGGTTTCGATAATGCCGATCTACAATCATAGACCGGAAGCCGGGGCATCGATAGCTCACCCCCATGCGCAGATTTTCGCCTCGGGGATAGTTGCCAACACGGTTGGGAAAGAGATGAGCGGGGCGGAAAGATATTTTGGAATAAATGGGGCGTGTGTCTTTTGCGACATTATTGCGCATGAATTAAAAGAGAAGGTGAGAGTTGTTGCGAAGAACGATGATTTCTTATCAGCCTCTTTCTATGCCGCTCGCTTTCCAATGGAAACATGGATTTACCCTCTGGATCACTGCAGCCAGTTTGAAGATATGCATAAAAGCAATATTAATAATTTAGCAGATGTGCTTATGGAGACAATCGAACGAATGAGCAGAGCGATACCGCACTTACCGCTAAATTTTTATATCCACACACTTCCGACGACGCATAAAAGTTCTTCTTCGTATCACTGGCACCTAGAAATTACACCCCGTTTGGCCAATTACGGCGGCTACGAGCTTGGCAGTGGCGTAATTATTGATATAATGTCCCCAGAGGATGCGGCGGAGTATTTAAGAAAACCAACGAAATCGTGAAAGGGTATTGAAATGCAAAACGGCAAGATAAAAGTTATGATGCTGATGAAGTTTCCTCTTTTCGGAGGAGGCAGTGGCAATTATATACGAAAATTATCAGAAAAATTAGCGTTACTTCCCAATATCGAAGTTGCAATTGCTGCACCTGACGATCGGGAAGTCAAGGGTGTGAAAATTTATCCAATCCATCCTCAAAGAAAAGCTGTTTTTGTGAGCCATCCTGAGTATAAAGGGGCCAAAAAATATAGCGATTTAACTGCCGAAGAGTTCAATGAAATATATCAGTCGTTTTCCAAACAGATAATTCGAGCGGTGGAAGATTTTTGCCCCGATGTTATCCATGTTCATCACTGTTCTTTCTTAACTTGGATAGCTAATTATCTAAAATCTATTTATGGAATTGCATACGTCGTAACGGCACATGGGACGGGGATTTATCAGTCTACAATTGACAACAGATTCCTAACTTTGACGACACAGGCGCTAGATCGGTCAGAATACATATTGAGCAATAGCAACTGGACGAATAAGTGGTTGCTAAAAGTTCATGGTCAGAAATTGAGAAGAAAAACAAGAATAATTCCTTGCGGAATTGACTTGCAAGCGTGGCTGAGAAAAGGTAATAGTAAAATTATTGATAAAAAATATCATCTGGATAGCAAAAAAGTAGTAATATTTGTCGGAAGATTGACATGGGAGAAGGGGGTAATTTATTTGTTGAAGGCGGCAAAAAATATTAAAGCTGAAATTTTCATCATAGGAGGGGGTACAGAAAAAGAAAAATTGATGAAATTTGCAAAAAATAAGAAACTCAAAAACGTACACTTTTTGGGCTACTTCGGCAAAGAATACATCAATGAGCTGAGAGAATTTTATCAAAGAGCAGAGTGCGTTGTTTTGCCGTCGATCTGTGACGAAGGATTGGGCATAGTAATTTTAGAAGCGATGGCGTCAGAAACTCCAGTGGTAGCAACCAACAAAGGAGGGATTCCGCTGGCCGTTAAAGACGGAAAGACAGGTTTTCTTGTGAGAGCAAAAAGTGGGAAAGTTATTGCAGATGCGGTAAATGAAATTTTGTTAAATGAAAATCTTGCCAAAGAGATGGGGACAAATGCCAGGAGGTTGGTTGTTGAGAATTTTGATTGGGATAAAATACGAGACAATGTTGTAAAATATTATGTAAATACCGCAGCAGTCAGTGAGAAGCTTAAATCTAGAAAACTGCCCAAGAGAGTTGCAGACAAAGATATTGAAAGGGAAAAAGCGGAGTTAAAAAAGAAGATCGACTATGTACCATAAATATTGGAGTACGGGATGAGTGAAAGACCGAGTCATTTTGAGGGAGAGCCTGTTTTCAGAGAACCGGAATGTGTTCGTGAAGTCGAGCCGAAGAAGCGGTACGGGTATTTAATCGTGTTTGGATTCGGCGCAAAACCGCGGACGATTGAGGAAGCAAAGGCAGATCCGGATCGAAAAGAAGACATGGGCTGGCATTTGCCGGTCGGGACCAAAGCGAGGGTACTTGCAGCCGGCGAGTTGTGGCGAATGGGTGAAGTGGACAACATTATCATGTCGGAAGGTGGAAGTGCCGACAAAGAAAAAAGCGGCGGAGAGCTGATGAGGGAATATCTCCTAGCAAAATATCCGGAAATTCCCGACGATAATGTTATTGTCGAGGATAGGGCGACGAATACAATTGAAAATTTTGCCGGGACGGTAAACTTTCTCGATGAAAGTAACATCCATAGCGACAAGGCGGTCGGTAGTCAGACGGAAGCCACTGGTTCTTCAAGCGTTGCATTTTTAAGCAATAGATTTCATATGGCTAGGATAAAAAATATCGCAGAAAAATTTGGGTTCAAGGGTGATGGGTTCGCCGCCGAAGATGTGCTGGGTTTGGCAGCGTCACAAAAAAAAGACAAAACTGGCAAAACGGCTGAGAGTAGATTTGATATTTGGAATTATAGAATGTCCAATCCGGAGGGGAATGATGTTTGGAGGGACCCAAATGAAGTCGCAAGAAGGCATTATCTAAGAATTGTTTACCATTTAATATCGGAAGCGAAAGCGGGTGAGGATGAGGCAAATGTCCAAGAGTATTCGTCATTTCTGTCAAAAGTCTGGCACCCAGAATTACGACTTGAGCTTGATCAGAGCCTGGCGAATCTCGGTGTTGACGTCGAAGCATTACACAAAGAAATTGAAGAAGATATTAAGCGAATGGGGAAGACAAGCTATCGCGATTATCTTCGGCAAGAAAATCGTTGGTCGCAGGGGATGAACGAAGTGCCGGAGTACTGGTTATTTCAAGTGGCGAAAGTGAATAGCACTCGGTTCAGAAAGATCCTCGAAGACCCGGCGAATGTACAAGCAGTTAAGACTTTGGAGGCGCTGGGATTCCATGAGCCATTAAATATGGGCGAAGAAGACTTTGAAAAAATGAGACAGACAATATCAAATGATAATTTTATAAAAGCACACAGAAAATTGCCACCGCAGGAATGGGAAGGGGAATATTAGTATCCGAAAAGGATAGATATGAAAATTGCGATTATAGCATCGAACAGAAAGCCCATTCCGTCAGCAGATGACAATGTTTTTGCGCCAGGCGTGATCATGAAGGGGCTAACCGATAATCTTACCAAGCTTGGTCATGAGGTTGTGTTTTTCGGTCCCGAAGGGTCTGACGTTAATGCATCGAGAGTAGTTACGGAAGGGTTAAAATCGGTGTACGAGGATTTCAAAGATAATCGAGTGTCAGAACCTTATGTATTTATGGAAAATGAAGACCAATATGAAATGGTTTTAGTGTCAAAAGCTTTCGAAATGGTTAACAAGGAAAAGGACTTTGATATAATTCATGCACACAAATATAATAAAGAGGTATATTTTAGTAATTTTACGGACACCCCGCTTTTAATAACTGGCCATGGAATGTATTGTGAGGCGACAAATTCTGCTGCGGACAAGATAAGATTCGCAAGATATAAAAATAGCTGTTATTGGGCGTATGTTTCAGAATATCACAAGAAAGATGTTGATCTAAATTTTGTTGGAAAAGTTCCGTGGGGTGTTGACGCAGAGTCGTTTCCGTATAATGAGAAGGGCGGAGACAATTTAATTTTTATTAGCAGAATGATTCAAAGAAAACGACCGGATTTTGCGATTAGAGTTGCAGAAAAAGCAAAGGTTAAAATCGATATTGCAGGAACCAAGGGAATTAATCCGGCGCATATCAGATATTGGGATAGCATTCAGCAAGAACTTCAAAAAAGCCATGTAAATTTTTTAGGACACGTGCCGTATTATAATACTGCAGGGAAAATCGGGAGGGCAAGGGCATTGCTGTTGCCGATAGATGTAGGTGAGCCCATGCCGGTGACATCTCTCGAAGCAATGGCATGTGGCACCCCGGTGATTGCTTCTAACATTGAGCCAATGAATGAGATTGTGGTTAACGGCGAGACAGGGTTTTTAGTCGATAAAGACGATGAAGGCGCCTGGGTCAATGCGATTAAGAACATCGATAAAATCAGTCGAGAAAAATGCAGAGCAAGATTCGAAAAATACTTCACCATGAGAAAAATGGCGGAGGGATATTCAGAACTTTACAGGAAAGTTGTTAAAATGCACAAGGAACGAAATGATTAATGTCAGCGTTATTATCCCGACATATAAACGCACTCAGGAAACTCTCAAATGCGTAGATCTGTTGAGCAAGAGTACCGGATTGAATGAGGATTTATTAATGGAGATTCTCGTTTTTGACAGCTCCCCGACCAGTGAGCTCGAAGCGATGCTTAATCGATTTGACGAGATGTTGAAGATAAATTATTTGCACACAGCCGACCAAACATTGCCAGGAAGAGCCAGAAATATTGCAGTAGAGAAAGCAAGCAACGAGTTAATTATATCTTTAGACTCGGATATTGAATTCAAAAGGGAGACGGCACAGGGGTTAATATCATTTATGAGAAATCATCCGAGGGTTGCCCGGGCAACAGGTGTAACTAAATTTTCTTCCGGAGAAAAAAAAGGAAAAAAGGACAGACCGACCAAATGGGATAGAATATATAGAAAATATGATACGAATTTCATTGAGGGGATTTATGGCAGATACGAAATATTCTACAAGACGGCGTTTCAAAACATAAATGGTTATGATGAGATATTCGAATTTTGTGGCGAGGGGACAGATATATCGGTGAGATTTTGGAGAGACGGATATCCGCTAGCGATCGCTAAAGATGTCTTAGCCTATCATAATTCCGAGGCGCCGGAGAGCCTGAGAAGGAGTGTATCTGACAAAATGCAAAAAATGTATCTCTCACTTTTTCTTGTGGCGTATAAATACGACGTGACGGATATCAATAAAAGTTTAAATTTTGTCTATTCTCACAGAGAGAGGGAAAAGGCGTATGGCGACACTCTTGAATTTCACTCCGTTGTCTCGGCTGCAAAGTCTTTTGAATGGATTCGCAATAATTATGTCGAAATAGAAAAGTCAAAGAAGAAAATCCCTAATTTATTCGATTTCAAGCCGTTTGATGTATTCACCGATGAATATTTGATTAACGAGTGTCTGGAAAAATCAAAAAACAAACTCAATCCTTTGTGGGAAAGAGTTTTCGGGGAAAATTCTTAGTACCGGAGCGTCGATCATGAGTAAAATCAGCTTTGTTATGCCAACAAAAAATCGAGGAGATATTATCAAAGACAGTATAGAGTCGATTGTCGAACAATCGGAGAACGATTGGGAATTAATTATTGTAGACGATCATAGCGATAGCGGGGATAAGACAAAGGATATGATTGGCTCTTTCAATGACAATAGAATTGTTTATGTTCGGATGCCCGATAAGTTCGCCGGTGGCATACCAATGGCGAGAAATTTTGGGAATATATTTGCTAGATCTGAAATCATTGCCGTTTGCGATTCAGATGATTTGAATTTTTCTGATAGAGCCAGAGTGACGATTGACGCTTTTGACAAATTCCAATGTGATGTATTTTATGCAAAATATGATATATGGGAAAAAGAAAAAAATATTGTTAGAGAAAGAAAATCACCAATAATTCCTTTTAATTTGGAAAAGCTTAAAGAACACAACTATATTCCACACGTTTCGGTAGCTTACAAGAGAAGCATTGCTTATGACTTTCCGTACAATTCATTTTTCAGGATAGGGGAAGACTATGAGCTTTTAACGAGATTGGCGAAAGCGGGAAAGAAATTTTATTTTTATGATGGTAAGGTGTTTCGTTATGTTCTGCATGGAAGTAATATTTCCGAGGGCAAACGCTTAGATAACCAAGATAAATTAATAAAAATAATAAGGGGCTGGGAGAAGGAAGATAAAAATAAAATTTTAAATGAAATAATAAAAACATGAAAATACTGATGCTGGCACAATCTAGCAACCCGATTCCTTCTCCGAGCGATAAAATATTTGCTCCGGGGGTAATTTTCAACGAAATTGCCGAAGGGTTAAAAGAGAGGGGACATGAGGTAACGGTTTTTGCATCTTCAGATTCAAAAACAAAAGCAAAACTAGTCGATTTCGGCATCCCGTCCACTCATAACAAAAGTCTCGAAACAGATAAGGATATATGGTACAGATACTATCAGCACCAGATGTATCTGGCTTCTGAGGTTATAAAGGAATATCGAACCGGAAAATATGATCTATTGCATATTGATGAGTTTAGGGTCGCGCCTTATTTTTCGGAATTTGTTGAAGGCCCCATAACTTGTACTTATCATGGCATCCCAGCCGAAGACCATGACTTGCGTTTTGACCTAGATAAATTGAGACAAAAAAGATTTTATAATCGTATTAAATACATCGCGGCCACAGATAAACAGAAAGAGTTGGGATCGAAGTATTTTAATTTTGTTGCCACCGTTCATCACGGTATTGATCTAAACCGATTTAAACTCTCGCCCCGCGGAGGGGACAATCTAGCTTTTGTCGGGAGACTCATTGAGGGCAAAAATCCGGATATTGCTATTGATGTGGCGAAAAAATCAGGCAGAGGTTTAGATTTATTTGGTACCTATGACGAGACAAGCGAGTATTTCAAAACAAAAATATCGCCGAAAATAGACAAGTCCATAAACCTTAATGGCCATGTGCATTACACGAAAATGGGATCAGCATATGAAAATGCTAAAGCTTTGTTGTTTCCAATTACCTGGGACGAGGCTTTTGGCCTAGTCGTAATTGAGGCGATGGCCTGTGGAACACCAGTCATCGCTTTTGACAGGGGAGCGATGAGGGAACTGATTGTCGATGGCAAAACGGGATTTGTTGTGAAAGAGGGCGATGTTCAGGGGATGGTAGATGCGGTTCAAAAAATCGACACGATCGATCGAGCTGAATGTCGAGCGCATGTAGAAAAAAACTTTTCTGCAGAAAAAATGGTTGCTGGCTATGAAAAAGTATTCAAAGAGCTAGTCTTAAAATGATGTCAAACGCTGAAGAATATCAAAAATTAATAAAAGATCTCGAATTCACTGAAATTAAGCCTGTTATAAAGGATTACTCAGCAGATCGTTTTATTGTCAGGGGGACAATAAACAGGAGAGATGTCCTTCTGAAGATTTTGCCAAGAAGCGATAAAAATAGGGTGAAATCTTACAAAAAAGAATTCCTCGTTGACAAGTTAATGAATGAGCATAATAAAGATTTAAAGCTTCCAGTAATAGTCAAGACGAAAGTTTTAGCTCAAGGGCAAAATGATAAATACTTTTGGGTAATCAGGAAGTACTATTCCGGGTTGTCACTATCAAATTATTATCCCAAAAAAGGCATGTTACGCGGGTACGATATAATACGAAAGACATTTCTTAACGCTAGGTCGTCTATAATCAAAGGTATTGTTGAAAATCTTTACTCGATACAAAAGATAGCCATTAACGTTAGAAGGTTCGGTGTCCATAAGTCTCAACTACAGAAAAGATATGAGGACAGTTTTGACTGCGATTTAATTCTTAAGTGTGCTAAATTGCTGGGACAAGATTTATCTCACACGATATCTTATACGAAAAGTCATCGGAGTGAATACTTTTCTGAAAAATATATAGTGGCAAATGTCGGTGATCTTGTGCCTCCAAATATTATTGTTGTAGAAAAAAATAACATTATTTTTTCAGACTTTGAGTGGTTTTGTTTTGACAATAATACCATGGACGTTGCTGTTTTGTGGATATATTTCTGGAGATATAAAAAATGGCAGGACCAATTAATCAAGCTTACGATCACAAATGATGAGCTTAGGGCCAATTTTCGCTATTCAGTTATTAGAGTATTATTATCTAAAATGCTAAGCATAGTTTCTGGAAGATGGGGAAAAATAGAAATGATGGATTTTTACAAGCAACACAAGTGGGCGCAGTATCTGAAAGCGGCTGGGGAGTCGTTTGAGGCGTTGATGAGAGTCAAATAACATACATAGAAATAATACATAGAATGGGCACAGAATAATTCATAAGTTGAAAATTCCTAGTGATTGAAATTGATCCAAAATTATTTCGGGAGCTTGATATCCGCGGAGTGGCGGACCCGAGCTCTTCTTATTGTTTGAAAGATGATGATTGCGCTTATTCGGTTAAAATAACGCCAGAGATTGTTACGGTTATTGGGAAAGCGATAGCACAAGCGATAAAACCAGAGAAAGTTGTTTTGGGATATGACGCCAGAAATACATCACCGAAGCTATCCGAAAGCATCAAGAACGCGCTCTTAGAGTCCGGGGTGGATGTGAGCGTGATCGGATTGTGTGCAACCGATCAAGTGTATTTTGCGGTCGGGTATTATAAATATGATCTTGGTCTGATGATAACAGCCTCTCATGCAGAAAAAATATTAAATGGAATCAAAATTGCCAAATATAAAGATGGAAAAGTGATGCCGGTAGCAAAGGGCTCCGGGATGGAGGAGATAAAAGAGCTTGCTATCGCACAGAATTTTGAGCAATTGGATAGACATGGCATGGAACAGCAGATTGATATCGGAGATGATTATCAAAAATATATATTAAAACATTTTGATATTAATTCGTTTAAATCATTGAATATTGTTTTTGACGCTGGGAACGGAGTGGCCGGCGTGGCGTATGATGATATCATAAATTTGCTACCGATTACTGCCAACCGATTAAACTTTAAGCCGGATGGTGATTTCCCGTCGCATGAGCCGGATCCGATGATCGAGGCTAATATCGAACAGGTGAAAAAAGAGATCACAGATCGAAGAGCGGATTTCGGTGTTGCATGGGACGGAGACGCCGACAGGATCGCAATTATTTCAAAAAAATTGGGAGTCCTAACCGGATCTCATATTGCTCCGGTACTGCTCGATTGGGTTATGAAAAGGCATCCTCACGCGACAGTTATTGATACACCTCCTATGACACTGGCTTTCCACGAAAAGATAAAAAAATTAAACGGAAAAGTTGAATATTCGCGCGTTGGTAACTCAAACATCAAAATAAAAATGGAGGAATTCAATTCTCCTTTCGCGGCAGAAGAAGCCGATCACTTTATGTTCGAAGAAACTTATTCTTGCGAAAGCGGAATATTGCCGTTATTAATCATCATCGAAGCAATATCAAATACCGAGAAGACTCTAGAGGAGTTGGTCGAGGAGAGTTTGGATGGAGTAAAAATATCCGGCGATATCAATATCGAAGTTGCGGATAAACACAAAGCGTTAATGAGACTTGAGAATGAATATCTTGCACCTGGCAATACGATACTTCACTCGGACGGATTGTTTGTGAAAAATGATTTATTTCACTTTAACATTCGGGCGTCTTTAAACGATCCGGTAATGCGACTCAACATTGAATCAAAATCAGAAGCGGTGATGAAACATGAGGAGGAGAATATCAGGAAAATAATTGAAACATAACCACCACAGATCTGTGCCACAGATAATCACGGAATAATACAAGTAAGGATAACGCTCCGACGCTACTAGGTCGAAGCTCCGACTGAAACGTCGGGAAATTAAACTAATGACCAATAACCCCCAGAGGGGGATCTCCCTTCGGGAGACTATTATCTGTGCAATTCTGTGGTGTGAATCTGTGGTGGTAATAATACGATTGGCGAAACAATGCTTGGATTTTTAAAAGGAAAAGTTATTAATTCACAAGCCGGTAAAATTATAGTCGATACCGGTGGTGTTGGCTATCGAGTAAGTGTTTTACCGATTAAGAATTATCAGATCGAGAAAGAGTATGAACTCTTCATACATCATCACATAAGGGAGGATCTCTCCGATTTATACGGATTTGATACTAGCCGAGAGCTTGAGATGTTCGAAAACTTGATAACAGCAAATGGAGTTGGACCGAAAGCGGCGATGAATATACTCTCTAATGGAAATCCTGAAAAAATATCCGAAGCGATTGCTACTGAGGATATCAACTTTTTCAAATCAATATCCGGAATCGGGAGTAAAGTTTCAGCGAAAATTATTGTCGAGTTAAAATCAAAAGTATCAAATGAAGCAATTATCGGGGCATTTAGCTCAAAAGATGAGTTTGATGAGGTTTCGGAAGCGCTGATGTCATTGGGATTTAAGAAATCCGACATATCGATATTGGCGAAGAGTATGCCAAAGGATTTGAAATCGAACGAGGATAAAGTCAAGTGGTTTTTAAAAAACAGTAGCAAATAATACAAAATTGCTCTAATTACTCCTAATTATTCCCTGCCCGAAATGCTACTCATAACGTTGCAGGCGGGTAATTACACTAATCAATACCCAAAACCCAGATATCAAATAATTTATAATGACCAATAACCAATTTTCGTTTAATTATTCCTGTTGCGTAATTCATTATTACCTTGAATTACGAAATTAAAGCACTTTGACAAAAAATGGCGTAAACTGTAGTTGTATTTAACCACTA
>MEZY01000017.1 GCA_001776195.1 Candidatus Berkelbacteria bacterium RIFOXYA2_FULL_43_10 | reverse complement strand
AGAAAAAGTGATCGATAACACCTCAATGGTCCGAGCAGAAATGGAGAAACTTAAGCAGGAGAAGAAGCAGGAGTCGGATAAGATGAGCGAACGTGATATCGCAATGTCGCCGCCCCAACCGACTCCCCCGGCAAAGAATACTGGCACAGATGATGTTTCACCTCTAAGACCATTCAACCCCGTTGGAAGCTCACAACCACCTGCCCAAACCGCAACAACACCGCCGATGCAAAATGTAGTTCCAAATCAGTCCAATACCCCAAGTCCAGCCCTTCCCCAACAACCCGCATCTCTTGGCTTGACCAAAGAAGAAGCAAAACAAGTCACCGACCCGAATATTAACCAGGACTATGGATGGTAGGCAACGAAGTTGCCTAACAGCTTAGGGAACTTAAGCTACTTATAAAACTTATCTATGCCCGACGACCAACAAAATTTGACTCCCGCCCCTACGACTGCTGTGCCACAAAGCACCGTGGCGCCGCAAATTGCGCCGGCCACAGCACCTTCTTTTAACATTCCTCCCTCCGATCCTAAGGCGGCACAGGAAGCCAGGGATATGGCTAAAGAAAATATCAAAAACCGCGAAGGGCAAACCAAGGAGATGACATTTTGGAAAGAAGAGCAGGAGGAGCTCAACAAAAAAATCTCCTCCGGTCTAGCCTCGGTTCGCGACATTATAGCCCCCGCCGCTTTTTCGGTCACTCCCAACTACGTCCAGCTCGGCGAGCAATATTTGAAAACAATGTTTGTATTCACATATCCAAGGTATCTCGAGACAAATTGGCTTTCTCCCATAATCAATTACGATATCTCCGTTGACATTGGGATGTATATACACCCGCTAGAGACGAAAAACGTGATGCAAGACCTCAAGGGTCAAATCGGCAAACTGGAATCAACCCGCCAGATCGAAGCAGAAAAGGGCGGCCCTTCGGACCCGGAGATTGATACCGCTCTGGGCGACATTGAAAGCCTAAGAGATGTATTGCAAAAAGGCGAGATCCGTCTCTTCCAATTCGGCCTATATTTCACCGTTTACGCCAAAACTCCGGACGAACTTCACACCATTGTCGAACAGCTCGAATCGACTTTGGGCGGAATGCTTATCTACACCAAAGAGTCGATGTTTCAGATGGAGCAAGGCTTCAACACCACCCTTCCTTTAATGCGCGACGAGCTAAATGTCCTTCGCAATTTCGACACCGGCTCCCTCTCCTCCACCTTCCCCTTCACCTCAACCGAACTTACTCAAGATGATGGAATATTGTACGGCATAAACAGACACAACAACTCTCTGATAATATTCGACAGATTCAGTCTGGAAAACGCCAACTCCGTCGTCTTTGCAAAATCCGGCGCCGGTAAATCTTATGCTGTAAAACTCGAGATTTTGAGATATTTGATGATGGGGACAGATGTCGTTATCGTTGATCCCGAAAATGAATACAAAACTCTCTGCGAAGCAGTCGGGGGGAGCTACCTTACAATATCCTTAAACGCGGAAAATCGCATCAACCCCTTCGATCTGCCCCATTCGGGGGACAACACCGAATCCGGCGAAGATCTTTTGCGCTCGACCATTGCCTCCGTCCACGGCTTGATTAACTTGATGGTCGGTGGTCTCTCTCCGGAGGAGGATGCAATAGTCGACAAAGCCCTCTACGAAACTTACGCCATCAAAGATATCACTACCGATCCCGAGAGCCAGAAGAACGAGCCACCGGTAGTACAAGATTTTTACAATGTTCTTTCGAACATGAGCGGCACCGATTCTCTGCGCGCCCGCCTCTCCAAATATGTCGAGGGTACTTACGCAAATTTATTCAATCAGCCAACCAACTTTGAACTTAAACCCGGTTTCGTCGTCTTCTCCGTTCGCGACCTTGAAGACCAGCTTAGGCCGGTAGCAATGTATTTGATATTAAATTATATCTGGACGAAGATCAGGATGGATATGCGTAGGCGCATCATGGTCATAGATGAAGCCTGGTGGATGATGCAATACGAAGATTCGGCAAAATTCTTGCATGGATTGGTAAAACGGGCGCGCAAATACTATCTCGGAGTAACAGTCATAAGCCAAGATGTTGAAGACTTTTTGGGCTCTCGTTACGGAAAAGCCGTCGTCGCCAATGCTTCGATACAGCTTCTGATGAAACAATCCACCTCATCAATAGACCTCGTTGCCGAAACATTCGGCCTTACTGAAGGAGAAAAATATTTGTTGCTCGAGTCCGATGTCGGAGAAGGACTTTTCTTCGCAGGCATGAATCATGTAGCCATAAAAATCGTCGCCTCTTACGCAGAAGACCAAATCATAACCACCGACCCGAGACAACTGCTGGGGGGGTGATTACACCCAAATTAACCTAATTATTCTAATTTCTAATTAACCTAAATAATACCCAATGACCAATAAGGGGAAATTTAAAAACAGGATTAATTTGTTGGGGTTTGGTTATTTAGAAATTGGGATTTGATTAGAATAATTAGAGCAATTAGTGTAATTAGAGCAATTTTATTTTGAATCGTGTTCATCCCAAAATCAACTCCCGCTCCCTCTACATCGGCCTTGCGATAATAATTGTCGCCATGCTTCTCTTATTTTGGTTGCTCAATCGCTCGGTTTTGGTTTTTCAAATTTCTCCCGCCACCGCTGTGGTTACAATAGACAACAAACCTCTCAAATTGGGAAGCGACGGGTACTTGAAAACGGTTGTGAAACCGGGGGCTTATACGCTTAAAGTCGAGGCGGATGGCTACGTCGGCGTGACAGAAGAGATAATACTCAAAAGCGTAAGAACAACAAAATACGAAACTTCGCTTTCTCAAGTTCCCACTCCGTACGAGATCAAAACCGGCGAGAATGTGATAAACAATGTTGACTTCGTGGCGGAAGGTGACGATTTTAATACGATATTCTACTTTGCCGACAACGCATCGACCTTGTACAAGGCGAAGTTTTCCGGTGGGAGCGATAAGATCGAATCAATTTACAACCTGCCCATATCAAACCCTCCGCTTAAGAGCATCAAAGATATCATCTGGTCGCCAAAAAAGGAGGCGGCATTGATCGTGAAAGATGATGGGGTCTACTTCTTTGATTTTAAAAAATACAACTTTGTGAGCCAAGAAGAGGTACTCTACGGGCGCGATATCGGTGATATCGCATGGTCGCCGGATGATTCAAAAATCGCCTATTACTACGCACCGGTTGGCGGAGAGCATTCTCTAATATTCGCCAACAAAACCAACACCGAGATGCAAAGAATGCTCAATTTCAAAGATCTCGGCATTGAAAACCCATACCTTGCCTGGTCGCCAGACTCCGAATGGCTGATTATAATCCCTCGCAATAAAGACCGGTCGAGCAATAAAATCTATCTGTTTAATGCCTATACCCGCGCCTTTTCTACCATAAACGAGGGGGGCGGCAACCTCGAGGCGGTTTTCTCACCGGATAATTCTAAAATACTATATTCCACATATGCCGCCTCCGCCGATACGCCGGTGACTTCGATATTGTCGGTAATGGATAAAAGCGGAGAGAACAAACAAAGCTTGAACCTCTATGCCCATGTCGGTAAATCCACCTGGCTCAAGGGCTCTTCAGAGAAATTTGCAGTTGCAACATACGATAAAGCGACTTCGTCCGAAGCCATATTCGAATATGATCTTAAAAACAAACAAGCGTCCGGTTTCAATCTACCCCTTGCAAACAATATCACGGTCAAAGAGATATTATCATATGCAAATAGCAATCTTCTCTTCTACATCGCCAATAACCAATTTTACGTGGCAAATCTTAAGTAGGTTGTAGGTCGTAGGCTTTAGGTTGTAGGTGGTAGCTTGTTAGCTTCTTAGGATATTCGCTAGCATCCTGTCCCTAAAAAGCTAAGAAGCTATAACCTAAGAAGCTATAACCTAAGAAGCTAGAATCATGGAGGGCAATATAACAACTAGGTCAAAGGGAATGGTCCCCGTGATTGTCGCTGTCGCCGTAGCAGTGATCGTTTTGGTAGTCGCAACCGGTGTAGCTTTGGGGCTTACCATCTCTGAAATCCGCAAGCGCACAGGGGAAACACCGATCGCAAATGGTGAAGGCAGAATTTGTGGCGGCGCAACAGCTCCCGAGACCACATTGCAATTAAGCGTTGGCGGAAAAAAGTATGATATCCCAAAAAGAGGAACCCAGGGATCAGGGCTAATTGTCGCAGAAGATCACTTAGTGACATCTTCAGAAAGTGTTAGACCCACCTCGAACAAACAAGAAATAGATAATCATTTAAAAGTAACCGGATTTGAGAAAAATTGTCCCTCTGGTAGTCCTGAATGTCAAAAGAGCATTCAAGTTTGGACCCCGAGCGCAGGAGGCGGCACGATGGGAGGGGGTAATTTAGGGGTTGCTCAAGTCCCGCCGGAACATGAGCCTTGGATTATGAACGCTCCTTGGAGAACTGACGGCGACGGGGCATTGACCAATCCTCCCCCTGGAACAAGGGTCGTAATTACGAGTAAAAAAACAGGCAAAAGCATTGTCGCTGTTGCAGGATATGAATGGGGGCCAGAAGAGCGTTATCGTTGGGCGATTGGAGCCCAGCACGAAGTCTTAGCCCAGATAGACGCTTCAACTGACAGCGAAATATCTTACGGCTTTGCGGTTAACCAGTCACTAACCCCCGGAACGGTATACGGCGTGGATTGTAACAGCGATACTCAAAGCGGGAGTTGCGGTAATGTCCCGTTATATAGACAATGCAGCAGCCCATGGGGGGACGATTCTTACGGCCGCAGATCAGCAGGAGTAGCGACTATATGTTCTTCTGGTTGTGGCCCAACATCTTTGGCGATGGTGCTAAAGTTTAATGGGATCAATATCACGCCAGCTGAAACTGCGCTATATTCTTTAAATAACGGCCATCGAATTAATTACGAAGGTACAAATTCCAGTCTTTTCTCGGCAATGGCAAAAAAACACAATTTAAAATTTGAGGCACTTGATTGGGATAGCGCAAAAGAAATTTTGAACCAAAAAAAACCGCTTTTAGTTGGGGTGAGGGGAGAGCCCTTTTCCAGCGGAGGCCACTACATCGTCCTCACCTGTTTAACGAATAATACAGTTAGCATTAACGATCCAGGTCCAAGAAAGTTAACTTCATCTACAATAGACGAAATACAACAAGGCGTGGCAAGAGGCGGCCAAGGTGCTTATTATTATATTCATCCATAACATATATGGCCAACGAAGATAAAGATTTTAATTCCAACGCGAATCCAATCCCGGAATCGCAAAACGATTCTCCGGAATATTTTGAGGGTGGAGTCGATCCGGAACCGTCGATGGGACCAGTGCAACCACCACCTCCAGGCGGACCAGCAATAAAACCTCAATCGCCGAGCTCTAAGCCTACCGATGCCCTGAAAGGCGCGGCAGAAAAGGGCGCCCAAACCGCGATAAGGAAAGGGCTTGACGTAGCAACAGAAGGGGCAACACAACTTCCGATTTTGCGTAATATTGCCGATTGGGCATCCAAAAACCTTGCTCGCGAAGCGATAAAAAAGTGGGCATACGGGTTGGCAGCTGGTGTTTGGGGGACCATAGGTCCCTACGCGACGGTAATAATCATCGTTATTATTTTGCTATTTGTCATTGCCGGTCCCGCTTTCGCCCGTATCGGCAAAGCCCGTCGCGGCGCAGACGGCAATGAAACTCCGACGCCAATCTCCATAATCGATCCCGAAGACAGGGCAATACTAGTCGAACTTTCGAAATTTACAGGCGAGGGATCTGTCATTGATGCGACTGCTGTTAAAGCTCTCCTAGATCGGATAGAGGCGAGAATCGCAAGTGGCAATTCTCATTTTTCCGATAATACGGGGGCTGTTGTACTAATACAAGAAATCGGTACTCTATGTGATCAAATCATTGGCGGAGATAACTCTCAAAAAACCAAGCAAGCCCTTGTCGACGCCATTCAAAAATTAATTGATCTCTATCTGGGCGATAACCCTTCGCCATTGCAAGGCAGTTTCTTTTCCCCTGTCGGGAATCAGAAAATTCAAATTTTTAATTCAACCCTTCATGGAAGGTCAGTGTCTAGACCCGAGCACGATGGTGGCCATAATGTCTTTTATGGTTGGGGAAGCCCTGGGGTTGGGGATGCAACCGACTTGAAGATCGGCATCGGCAAACCAGTTTATGCGATGTATGATGGTGATTTGTCCATCCCGCAAGATAGTTCGACAAGTAGCGCCCAATGCCTTGTTCTAAAAAATGATCAGGTGCAATTAGTCTCGTGGTACTGTCATGTCAGGGATAAGAAATCTGGCCAAGTCAAGGCAGGAGACCAAATCGCCGTTGTAAATGATGTCGGTCACCTTCACTTGGAAGTCTGGATTGGTGGTAAAAGCGTCCATACTACTCAAGCCGATCTTGCGAGCAAAAAATATGAGCAAAAGGGGAAATACCTTTGGGACCATCTTTTAGTGATATTTAATAATTTTACGAAAACTCAATGATGAAATTTATGCGGACAATAATCTGTTATGTCTTGATGGCGGGAATGCTCATATCGATTTTGCCAAAAGATGTATTCGCAAAGGTCATTGAAAATCCAGACCTATCCTACAACGAAGGAGTCGATATTATCGGTCAAGACTCGATGTCCGACGAACCTGGTCCGGAAGATATCCCCGGTTTTACTGATCCATATACCGGTCCAAAAGTCGATCCAGTGGTCAATCAGCTCAAAGAGGTTTTCAACACGAGCACTTTTGTGGCTCCGACTCCCAGCCAGATAGCACAGAAGTTCGACACTACAAGGATTATATTAAACACCAGTGACAAGCGAGATCTCGATCAATACATCGCAATAAGCAAAGTTTTGCCCGATCTCGAGACTGATTTTAATGAGTTTGCGCGATTGAGCGGAGAAATTGCAGAAGATCTCGAAAAAATGTATTACGAAGATTATGATTCTTTTACTAAACTCCGGCTTGATACAGAAAACAGATATTTCGACAATGAATACATTAAAAAGCGTTTGATGGCTAGCCCGGAGATACTCTCTGAAGTTTTAAATGCACCGATACAGACTGTTGTCGAAAGCATAAAGGATGAGCCCGATGTAATATCTGCAGAGATAAATGACATTCTGCAGTATCAATTCGACAGAAAAGTAATACAAACCCTAATCTACCTAATCACTCCAAAAGATCAGGGCGGGGCAGGTCATTGGAAGGTGAGAGTATATCGCCTACGAAAAAACTATGATCGGGAGAATAATAAGTGGTCCAGAGAGTCGGAAGTCGCAGAAGAGCAAGAAGAAAACAAAGAAGCGCAGGAAGATCAAACTATCGAAGAATATAAATCACGACAAGAGACTAAAGATCTAAACAATCTGCTCACCAACTCCGGTTACGATGATTCCGGTGTTCTGGCAGGAGGCACCATAAACGATGGCGACGGAAGCATCAGCGACTTCCTCGTTGCTACCGATGAGCATTCATCAATTATCTCCGCCCACGCCAAGGGCCAAGCTATAGATATTTCGGAGCTAGATGATTTCCGCTGTACCGTTGTTAAAAAACGCCGAGTCGGAGGGGATCAAAAAACCCCGCAATCCCCATCTGCACTTAAATTACAGTGGCAGACAAAGGAAGGGTACGGAGCGGATAAGCAACGGATTGACTCTTCCTTCAACGATATGTTCCTGAATATGAGTCAGGACGCGATTATTGAAATGCTCTCCGGCATCGATATTGATTTTGAAACACTGGAGAATATGGACGCGGCAAGCTTTTCAGATATTGCGGCCGTTATAGGTCAAGCATTTCTTTCAAATGCCGTCAACTCTCCTTCGAGCGAAATATGGAAATTTGACCTCGAAGAAACTTTGCGTAAACTCGGCGGTGTAATTTTGGCAGACAAACTCTCACTCGACCGCCAACCCTTTATAGATACTAATGTTAAATCTGTCGAGGCCCTCACAAGCGCCATAGCCAGGTTTGCTATCGAGAAAAAGCTTGAACTTCCATACGGCTCCCTTGCCGGCAACAGCCGGGATGAAATATTTATAAGAATCGGCAAGACTCGGCTCGCTGACGAATTGCATTTGCCGACTGATGTTTTTGATTATCCCTTTGCCACAGAAGATGAGCTTTATCAAAATATCGGCTCTCGCCTTATTGAAGAAGATTTGGGATTCCCCACCGGATCGTTTAATAAAAATACTCTTTCGGAAGTCAGAGATGCTGTTGGAAAATACAAACTGGATGCGATGCTCAAACTGCCAAGCGGCATGGACTCATATCTCGGTCTTCCCGACGGCACGACGGAAAAATTGAAAAACGGCGGCATCAATGTCCGTGAATATAACCGTCTTGTGGCGGAGATGCATCTTAACAATTTTGCCTTTGTTTATCCGCAAGCAAGCGGGGGAGCGAATTTGCGCGATGAGATGTTCAACCTTCCCGAGGGAACGATCGCCAAACTTTTATCGATCACGATTAACGATGGTGATTATCGGAAGATTGGAACTTACTCGCTGGCTCGTTCACTCGAAACTAGCGATGAAATGCGTTGTTCGCTTGAAGAGTGGCTTGAGTATCCCAATCCGGAGTTTCGCTCGGTAAAATGCGCTATTCCCGCCGGTAGTACCAACTACGAGCCAACCGGCGAGACTCTCTATCTGCCCCGAACTGTTTACGCTTCTGCTTTGGGAATCGATATCGACCAAGTTTATCGAGTACTGGGAAGCTCTCATCTCGGCGATGCCTCCGCTGTCTACAAACGACTCGGCGAGAGAATTCTTATCGAGGCAATTAAAAATTCGTCGATGCTCGAGCGCCGCATTAACGACTTTATTATCAGTAACCCTCAAATCGGCCAGCTGATAGAGGAGTTCGAATTTTACTACGAAAGAATCGAGAATATCAAAAATCTGATTCAAGAATTCAAGGGGAGATCAAGCGAAGTTCAAGCGCTCCTCTCTCAAATCAACGATCCGACTGTCGCAACTGCTCGCCAGCAAGCGGTAGTCTCGCTGACTGAACTCGCATCATCAATTCAAGCTTTGGGCAATAACGAAGCCAACGCAAACAATATTTTGGATATTATCTCTTCAATAGTCCAGAATGTCTATGAAAATGCCCAACGGGTAGTCTCCGACATTAATCAATTCGACTCTTTCCCCGCCTCCCAAGGCAACGCCCAGCTTCTAACCGCCATCAACGCTCTCAATATGTCAGTCGAGGGAATCGCTAAAAACGCCTATGAAATTATCTCCGGTGAAGCAAAACCGGATTTCAGAATTGAAGATCTCTCAATTTCACAACTTGCGGAAGGCACAACGGGGGATTTGATACTACTTCTCTCCGGCAAAATTTCCGTTACTGATTACTTGGTCTACTGGGGATCGAAAAAACTCGGAGAGGAGCTAAATCTCCCACCTAAAGCCCTCAAATATGCCGCGCTTGTCATCAATCACTTTGTAAAGGGCGATTCGAGCTTGAAAGACGCATTTTTCAGGGGAATCGGCCTTGCTCAATTCGAGGAAGACGCGGGGATAGGCTCTGCCGTTCCCTCTATCGATACTGACGCCTTAGGTGGCGGTGTCACTATTCAAGAGCTGCGAAGCCAGCTTGCAACTACCACCGGCTTGTCCCAATCTCGGGTAGATGATATTATTTCCGGCGCATTTAATCTCAAAGGGTACAATCTCGATAGTCTAATTCGCGGCGACTTTGGTGCCTGGTCAACAGCCAAGGCGAAAGCGGAGGAGAATGATCGTAAGAGTAAAATACCGATCGGCACTACCGAAAGTTTTATTCGTGGAAAGCCCTTGGGAGAATTTGATGGTTCGACTTTAAGCGATGATGCCGTTCGCCAGCTCTCAACCAGGATGAATATTTCGGAGACGGCGATAGAGACATTTCTCTCCGCCAGAGACGGTGAGCAAAATCCCGCCATCAATGCGATTTACTTTGTCGACCACAACCAATACCGTTCGAACCGAGATACCGATGCCAACGGACAAGGCCAAGAGGAGTGCGTTGCCCGCGATGTACCGGATAACAGCTACCTCTACTATGATCGTGACGGTCTGCATTATTTCAGCTCCTACGCCGCCGCCAACGAATACAGACGCGCTCACGCCGATCGGGAATTAAATTATGTTGAAGAACTCGCTCTAGGTCTGGTAGAGGTCATGGTTCAGACTCAAGCTATCGCCATCGATGACCAAGCCGGGCGCACTAAATACTCTGAGCAGTTCAAAAATCAAATTAACGACTTTATCTCCTCCGATAAATTGGAAATTGATGGCTATGGTGATATCAAAATGCGCATGGTTGATATGCTTGGATTCTCCGAGGACGCTGTTTCCGGGCTTTTTACTCGTTCCCGTTCAACCGGAGGAGACAAAGTGCCGATTGACTTTCTTAAGATCTACGGCTACTCTATGCTCGAACACTTTGCCGTCTCTTACCTAAACAGTTATCTTGATATCTCCTTCGGCTCTGCCCGCTTAACTCCCGACGATTTTTACGAAATTATGAACGGCAACGCCCGCTCGGTTTTTGCCAGAGTCGGCGGAGCAATGCTCGATGAAGAGCTCGGGCTCGAACGCGGCACGATAAGAGAGATTCTCGAATCAACCAACTCCGCCCAGCGCAAATGCTCGATGGAACGAGCGGCGATGCAGCTTCTGGGTGATTTTCTGAATATCCCGGGTCTCAAGCTTGACGGAAGTATTTTTGACAATTTCGGTGGTGGTAAGATCGAAAAGCTTCTGGGGCTCCCCGAAAAATCATTCCAAGGCAAAAATCTTGATGAATTGATTTCAAAAACCGGAAAACTCAACTTCATAAAAGCTTTTAGAATCCCCGTCTCCGCCGAAACGCAAAAATTGGCAGACGATGTGTTAAGAGGCATAAGTCAAGATTATTACGATACTCACAAATCTAAGGATTTTTACGGCAAAGCGGAGGCAATAAATATTTATTTTGATTCTTTGGGCAGAGAGGGCTTACAAACAACTTGGGAGAATCTCTTCGGCTGGATCGCCCTAGATATGAAAATTGATCAGTCAATAAATATGTTAAAAAGCTCCTCCGACTCCGATCTTTGGAGCAACGACCAAGGTGCGGCCGTATTTTATCTCGAAAATTCTTTGAATAATTTGGGTGCAGATTACAACTATACAGAGTCTGAACTTGTGAACCTTTGGCATACATTTAGAGGTAGGGTTGATTCGATCGACGCCAATTTGATGCTCGACTCCGGTACCACTAAAAAACTTCTGCTCGGAACTAAATCTTCCGACGAATATCGCAAAGATACCAGTAACAAAGCGCTTATGGGAATTGGAATCGACCTTCTCATCAACGCATTCGGGTTGAGCGGAACCGGAATTGACGCCGGGCGCATCAACCAATTCATCGGGGCGATCAAATATTTGAATGGCGGGTCAATGTTCGGAAGTTATGGAAGCTACATAGGGTCCACGCCTGCGGCGGTAATTTATGATTTCCTCTCCGATCTTTTCTCTTTTAACCTAGATAGACTCGCCCATTTTTCCGAAGGCACTATCGAGCGCATTCTTGTTCATCCGGAGCGCGCATTACCAGTAATGCTTCGAGAGGGCGCTATTTTTCTCGACCAACAGCTTAGTCTCGGGGGCAATATCAACCCTAGCGGAAATCCCCTGGGAGACGGACATCCGAGTCTCTTAAAATATCTGTCACTCACAAAAATTGTTGATGCCGTATATGGCACAACGGCCGATTACGAATCTTGTTTGAGCCTGAACAGCTCCAGCGCTTCAATCTCTTACGCGGAGTGCATGAATCAAAAAAGACACGCCTCGATAGAAACTGCAGTTCGTGATAATGCCGTCAGCGCCATTAATAGTTTTATTGAGGGAATTGATATTAGAGTTGGAGTGAATCAGACAGACGGGAGCATAACAGTAGAAGCTCAAGATCTTG
>MEZY01000016.1:6968-7259 GCA_001776195.1 Candidatus Berkelbacteria bacterium RIFOXYA2_FULL_43_10 | reverse complement strand
TTATATGTAAGGGGACCGGTATATACGGTTGAATTGCTACCACTACCCGTAATGTTGATAGTGGAAGTATTAGCATTAAAAGTAGGATTTGTCGTTGCGAATGCCCAAACACCATCTATATTATTACCTGTTATATTGATAATCGAGTTTCCTAAAGTTATAGTTCTGGCGCTTGAACTATTGGATACAAATTGTACCCAATTATGAGTCAAACTCCCTGCCCCGCCATCGGTTATCAATGTTCCCGAAGTAGGAGTGAAAAGATGGCTAATATTGCTCGCATCTCCCAGC
>MEZY01000016.1:0-6931 GCA_001776195.1 Candidatus Berkelbacteria bacterium RIFOXYA2_FULL_43_10 | reverse complement strand
ATGGTTGGAGGCGGAACTTATGGCCAGACCTTAACCCATAACGCCTTTACACTTCCGGAGACCGTGAGGGTAAAGGCGTTATGGGTTAAGGTCTGGCCATAAGTTCCGCCTCCAACCATATCTAGCGACTTGGCTACCGAAGTAGCCCCAATAGTCACCGCTCCAGAATAATCATCAAGGACGACATCGTCTTCCGCTGTTGGAGCGACCGTATCGGCAACCCTCGAGGCGTCTTTTGTAGCAACAGTAGACCAAGTCCCATTGTCCTGCCAATTCCCCCCGGCATTGACGGCGTATTTGGTAGTGCCGAGAGCACGGGCAGGCTCTCTATGGCTGAAGTACAAAGCTGCGATTACGCCGGCAACAATACACAATGAGACCAATACAAAGATTGCCGCGCTCCTTTTAGTCGCTCGCAATGACACAGTTTGCCCAATTTTCAATTTCCAGTTTCTAATTTTCATTGAATTTTCAATGGTTTAATTTTCATTTTATATTAAGCATGTCATTGCGAGCCAGTCATCGACTCCGAGGTCGCTCAGACTCGAGGAGCAGGCGCGGCAATCTTTTCCGAATAGATTGCTTCGGTCGTTCCTCCTCGCAATGACAAGGATAAACGTATTTCTAATTTTCATTTTTCTAACAACCCCAGCTTTTTTGCATTTAATTTGGAAATCGCTTTCTTACCTGTTCTTTTCTCAAGCTTCTTTCGGGCAACACCAGCAACCGCCCCACCTTCTCTGGCAACTTTCTTGTTTTCCATAAAGCTTTTCGGTTCGACTTTTTTAGAAATCTCTGTGGTTGAAACTTCCGCCAGCATATTTAAGACAAGCTCCAGATTGGTCATATTATCTCGCAAATTCTCTTTTTTCAGCCCTTTGAAATTTTTATAATCCTTTGTTTTTATTCCCGCCCAGGCAAAGGTTATCTCATCAGTCAGGACTGCAAATTCATCGCTTCGTTTCACCCCCCTATTCTCCCACTCGTCGGTCAATTCTTTTCTGATCTCTATACTTTTTAACCGTTGATTGACCCAGTTTTTAGAATATCCGCGCTTGAGATAAAAATGCATCGCGCGCTGAATGGCCTTTTCGGGGTCTTCCGCTTCTTCTATTCTCTCATATCCGGCCCGAGCTAGCCACAGCTTAAAGGGTTCGGCGTTAGGTGATGGAATTGACTGAATGATTCGAAGCATTGTCTCGGTGTTGGCGGTGTCGGTCAAGTAATATTTGCCGTCTGCTGCTTGCAATTTCAGTTGGTTACATTTTGTAACCGACTGACTTCCCTCTTTGTTTAATCGATTTTTGAGCACTTTCCAATAATTTCTGGCCGCTTGAAAACTCGGTTGATCTACTAGAATTTGGACAGCATCTATGACCGAAAACCACCACTTCTCATTTTTCTGATCCCAGCGGCGGCGCATTTTCTTGCCTTCGAAAATGGCTATTTTATTGTTGTTCGATGGTTTTTTCATGGCTGTTTATTTGGATTGCCGCGCCGCGAATACGCGGCTCGCAACGACATATAGACTTAATTTTTCTGAACATCTCTTGAATCATTGACATTTTAGTTGTTTTTGCTAAAATTTAAATTAAATAACAGCCGAATACTGCCCCTACGGGTGGGTGTCCGCAAGGAATAGGCTGCTCCACCCTCTGCCCTTGGCTGAAATGCTAAACGGTACGGTGGTTTTTTAGTTGGTTCAAATTTCATCAATAACTCCCTCTTTCTGTTTGTCATTGCGAGCCAGCAGGCGCGGCAATCCAGATTGCTTCGGAGTACCTCGCAATGACAGATGCGGCTCCTCGCAATGACACCTACTTTTGTCATCGCGAGCGACCAGCGGGAACGTGGCGATCTATATAATGTTTGGATATAAATCCTCATATTTTGGATTATCTTTGATTATCAAATCAATCTTCTTTTGCCGGGAACCTGCTTTGATCTGTTTTTCTCTGGCGATTGCAATTTTGATATCATCGCATTGTTCAAAATAAACCAGCTTATTTACATTATACTTGTCTGTGAAACCTTTCGTAATCTTGTTTTTGTGTTCATAAACCCTTCGGACAAGATTGTCGGTTACACCGGTGTAAATTGTTGTGTTTGTGCGGTTTGCCATAAGATAGACGTGATATTGCTTTGATTTCATATTAGATTGCTTCGGTCGCCCTACTCCCTCGCAATGACAGAGGGGAAAACGGCTCGGCCTTGGGCGAAGGGATGGATTGGATAATGCGGAAAATGCCCTCGGTGTTGGCACAGTTCAATTCTTGTGTTCCCCCTTCTGTTCTGACCGGAAGGGGGGTGACAATTTGTCCCCACCCTTTGCCAATTTCTTTGTCCCTGATTCGCATTTTTCTAATATAATCTTTGACATTGGGAGTGTCGGTTAATACTATGACAACGTCGTTAACAACAAACCACCACTCGTTTTTCCAAATGGTTCGCCTCACTTTTTGGCCTCTGAAGATTGCTATTTTATTCGTTGTTTCTTCTTTCATTTTATATGTATTTGATTTGCTTATCATTTTGCTGACCAATTCCCCCCGGCATTGATGGCGTATTTGGTGATACCTACTGCCCTTGCTTTGGGAAACAGAAAAACCCCCGCGACTAGAGCAACAACGACCAAAACCAAGGCCGCAAGGGCAATTCTCAATTTCCAAGTGGCAAGTGGCAAATAAGGCCTCAATTTTTCATTTGACCAAAATCGTTTTCGTATTGTCTTTTTTGAACCTTGATTCATTGTTATTTTATTTGCTACTTGTTACTTGAGAATTGCTACTTGAGCTACCGCGCCCAATTTCCAAGTGGCAAGTGGCAAATAAGGCCTCAATTTTTCATTTGACCAAAATCGTTTTCGTATTGTCTTTTTTGAACCTTGATTCATTGTTATTTTATTTGCTACTTGTTACTTGAGAATTGCTACTTGAGCTACCGCGCCCAATTTCCAAGTGGCAAGTGGCAAATAATGTTTCAATTTAGCAATTTTCAATTTTTTCATTAAGCTTGTTGGATATTTTTTGAAATATTAATGTCAATTCCTGGCATTCTTGGGACAATACGCCGATCACTTGTATTTTATCACTGGCTGCGGCTTTGAGCATTCTCAACCAATGTTTTGTTTCTTGAATCTCTTTGAGACAAATTCTTATTTTATTCTTAAAATCTCGTCTTGAACTAGCACCATTTGCCTCCATGTAGTTTGCTCAGACAGATGTAGCCGAGCGGATTAGCTGCTGAATGATGGAGTTAACTACATAATTTGGCCTTATAGACATGCAAAGAGCAATAACAGCTTCTCCAAATTTGCTGTCCGTTCTTCCAAGTCGTACCTCTTGATGTTGTTTGAACCTTGTATCATTGTTATATTTTTTGCTACTTGCTACTTGAGAATTGCTACTTATTTTCTTGATTATTGACTTTTTCTGTCAATCCTCTATAATGTTAGTTAGAAGTTCCCGACGCGGAGTTTCCACACTCCACTTGTTGGGACTTTTATTCCCAATCATCTTGACAGTCCTATTATACTTTGCTAACATAGAATTAAACAACAGCCGAATACTGCCCGTACGGGTGGGTGTCCGAAAGGAATAGGCTGCTCCCACCTCTGCTCTTGGCTGAAATGCCGAGAAGTAAGTGGGTTTTTTGGTTGTCTCAAATTTCATACAGCACCTTCTTTTTATCAAAATATGCTTTAATTTTCATAAATGACTTTTTACCTTCTATTGTTTCTCGAATAAAACCGGCGACCATGTCTGCCAATCTTATTATTGCACTGCTTTCGTCTTTTGCCCCTCGAACTTTTTCAGTTCTTATCCCCAGGTTTCTTAATATCACAGCTACCTTCGATTGCTCTGACTTCTTCAACCCATCGATCTCGATTATTGCTTTATAATCCTTGATTGAATTCTTTTTGAGAAATAAATTAATGGCTTGAGCTATGGTTAGTATGGTTAAATCTCTATACTCCTTTGAACCGCGAAATGAACGATAGTAAATATTACCCTTAAGCGGAGCCAAACAAAGCGCTCTTTCTATGTATTGCACTCTGTCCGCATTTCTCGTTTTATTCCATTTGAATTTTTTCTTTGCGATCGAACTCTCAATCCTTTCCAGCTTCTTTTTTAATTCATCCTTTGTTTTTTCGATAACTACGGCGACAACAATAAACAACCTGCCTTTCGTATCCTGTCCCGTTTCATCAACATAGCAGTAGAGTTTTCTTGCCCCGCGTAGTCCTCCCGTAGCTCGCCTTGTGCGAGCGAAGGGGGACGAAGTGGGGTGCTTTTTTGATTTGTTGTTTGATAATTGTGTCATTGTAAATTCTTTGAAAATTGTTACTTGGAAATTGAAAATTGCTCTAGCTTTGCTAAAGGTGTATCCATCCGAATATCTTCATAAATGTATCCGTGATAACCTCCCAAGCGGTGTTCTTGGCTTTTTTGGTAATTACGATATTGTTATCCGAAGTTCCGATATTACCCGATGGGTCTAGGGATGTTGCCCGCAGATGATAAGTCTTCTTGGTCTCAAGGCCAGAGACTATCATCTGGTGATATTTCTTGAATGTTCCATCTTCCGATGTTGATTGCGAGTAATCTGCGTTAGATGTCCCCTCTCCATACTCCACTTTGGAGGTAGAATCTTCATCTGTCTCCCAGCTGACTATGATCTGCGCTTTGGACTCTTTGCCAAAGCCCTTGACAGATGACTCTGTTTGGAGATTGAGAAGTTTGGGGGGGCGGGTGTCTTTGGGAGTATTGAGATTAAATGGAGATGATACGGCCAAGTTTCCGAATTGATCTCTGCCTTCTGCATATATTGTGTAAGTGGTTTGATCGATGAGGCTCATTACTGTTACTTCGTGATTGGTATCTAACTTGGCAGATGTCTCCTCCTTGCCCTCTCTGCCACTGGCTGTGTAGGAAAGTATTGTTGATGTCGGTACATTGGTCGTCCAAGTGGCTTTGATACCGAAGGAGGACTCGCCTGTGATCTCTGTGATCTTGAGGTTTTCAATCTTGGGCATAGGAAGAGTTGTAAAGGAGTAGTCATCGGAGGCAATGGGGTTTCCATCTTGATCGGCGCCCTCTATCTTGAAGTGATAGGTAGTCTCGGAGTTAAGGTTGGAAAGTTTTCTTGCGTGATTTGTGGTAAATCCTCCTGCGCTCTCTTGAGTGTTGCCGTAAGAGGAAGTGGTGCCGTATTGGATATTTAAGCTTGCGGAAGCAGTTGTTGTAAAGGCGATATCTGCGGTACCTACAGTTATGTTAGATACTTCTACATTGGATATCTTTGGCGCTTCCTCTGTTAAGAAAGTGTAGGTGGTGGAGTAAGCAGACTCCATAGTGTAATCTCTAAACTCATCTACGCTCTGTGTTTGGAAGTAATAGAGAGTTGAAGGGTTAAGGCCGGCAAGAGTTACCGAGTGATTTGTGGTATAGCTAAAGCTTCCGGTCGATTCGACTAGTGATGAGGGATTTGTGCCGTATCTTACAAATGATGTTCCTACTCTGTCCGTTGTCCAAGTGATGATAGCGGTAGATACTCTGGTAGTTGATGCGGGTTGCGAGGTGTACGCGGGAGGAGTGAGGTATTTACCTGTGGGAAGTTTGGAGACAATGGAGGAAGCGGCAGAGGATTTGCCGGCGTTATCTACGGATTTGATACGGTAGTAGTAGGTGGTTGAATTGTTCAGTCCCGATGCGTCTATGTAAGCGGTGGAAGCGGTGGTGGCAAGGGTTGTGAAGTCCACCCCATTGGTCGACCGCTCTACTAGGTAATGGTCGAAGGTTAAAGGATCTTGACCTGTGCCGGCTAACCACTGTGTTGTAAGCATATATACCTCTGTCGCTCTGTTTGAGGAGTCGGTGATAGTAACTGATGTAGGAATAGGTGGAGCGGGGGTTTGGCAGTTAAAGGTTGTAGAAGCGACATAGCTTGCTTCATATGATTTATTGCCTGCTTCGTTTTGGGAGAGGATATATATGGTGTTCTCTCCTTGAAGTGTTGCGTATGAGTCTGGACCTATGGATACTTCTCCTGCAGAAGATGCGACATAGGTGGTGTTTAAGACTGTTGGTGTGGCATTCACCGAATACCAATAGCCAACGACAGGAGATTCTTCGGGGGTCTGTACAGGTTTGTGCCAGTGTATGGTAAAGGAGTTGGAGTCGGATGTCGGGGGATCGACAGAAAGATCAGTTGGTTTGGCGGGAGCGGTGCCGGAGTAGTAGTAAGTGACTTGCTGATAGTCAGAGGATATGTTTCCGGCATTATCTACAGTTCGAACATAGAAAGCATTGGCTCCCTCTTGGTAGGAGGTGATATCGTTAGCAATTCTGGTTGCGGCGTCTGCAGTGTGAGACCAGGCAACATCCGTAGCTCTTTTGTATTCGTACCACTTGATGCCTCCTGCTCCATTGGGACCATTCGGATCAGTCCCTGCCGGCCAAGAGAAATCAAACGAGTTTATTGTAGTGTACCCTGCCGGGTCTGATGCGACAAAGGTCGGCCTTGTGGGAAGAGTAATATCATAGCCAAGTTCGAATAGTGTAGCGGCATCGGAGATGTTTCCTGCGATGTCTTTGGTCTTAACTCGCAGATACTGATACTTGCCGTCATCAGAGGTAAGTATTGTCTTAGTCAGGTTTTGATTGTCACCCACAGCCCCGACATGGGCTTGATATGCCCCGTCCGTAGCGGGATCCGCGGAGGATGCCGTTCCGAAGTATAGATAATACCCGGCCAGACCCGAATCGGCGTCTGTGGCTCCCGAGAAGATGAAGTTTAGAGTACCGTCGTTAGCAGTCCATGATGTTGATGTGACAGAATCCCCATCTATGTTTGCTGTTACGGTTGATGGATTTGTGGGGTCGAGAGTGTCGGCAAGATAATATATAGTATAGTCGGACATTATGGGTGT
>MEZY01000015.1:18938-31500 GCA_001776195.1 Candidatus Berkelbacteria bacterium RIFOXYA2_FULL_43_10 | reverse complement strand
CTAAATGGTAGATTTCTCGCCTCCCACTTCGCGCAGTTGCTTCGCGGGATGGCTCGAAATGACAATTTTATTCTATTTTTACTCGAGAATAATTGCACATCACGCGTCAGCTATTTGATCTTATTAATTATTTCGTTCATCACCGATGGATTATTTTCTGCGATATCGGCAAGTATTTTACGATTTATCTCTATCTTGCTATCCTTGAGCTTTTTAATCATCGTGGAGTAACTCATACCGGCCTCATGAGCCACCGCGTTTAGGTTGATAATCCAAAGAGAGCGCATTGTGCGCTTTTTATTCTTTCGGTCTCGATAGGCGTGTTGCCCAGCCTTGTAAACCGCTTGTTTTGCAAGTTTAAAAACGGACTTTCTACGTCCAATGTACCCTTTGGCGAGCTTAATTATCTTTTTATGCTTCGCCCGTCTAGTTGTGCCTCTTTTAACTCTCATGTTTCAATTGCTCCGCAATTAATTTCGAAATTCTAAACCCGAAATCCGAAACAAATTCTAAATTCTAATATTCAAATGTTTTAAACCTGCCTGCTGGCAGGCAAGGCGTTTATTATTTTGGTAATTAGTATTTGTTTCGAGCTTCGATATTCGGATTTATATTTACCTGTACGGTATCAATCTTTTTATCCGCTTATTGTCAGCTCCGGAGAGCTCAACCATATTTCTCTGCCTTGAAGATTTGTGTGTCAAAAGATGACTTTTGGCCGCTTTCGACCTCAAAATCTTCCCTGTTCCGGAGATTTTAACCCTCTTTATTGTCGCTTTGTGTGTTTTTAATTTCGGCATTTTCTCTTTTCCTTGCCTCGGGATCAACTCCCAAGACTTGTGCATTTATCATATTCCCCATTTTTCTTGGTCTGGATTCGTATAGAAGGCCTGATGTGGCAGCAAATTTATCGAAAACTCCCAGTGCCTGTTCTGCGAAAGCATTCTCTCTACCGCGAAGGCGCATCGAAACTTTTACTTTATCACCCCGATCAACAAATGTCCGCGCCTGTTTGGCCTTATAGCTCAAATCGTGATCGCCAATCTTTAAAGTCAGACGCACTTCCTTTTGCTCGATCTCTTTTTGCTTCGATTTTCTCTCTTTCTCTTTCTTGGCCGCGTCGTATTTAAATCGCCCAAAGTCCATAATTTTGCAAATCGGTGGGCGAGCGGTAGGATTGATCTCAACTAAATCAAGACCGGATTCCGAGGCCAACTTCACTGCCTCGAAGTTTGTCATTTCTCCCAAATTGGCGCCGCTATCGTCGATAACCTGAAGAGGAGAGAAACGAATTCTTTCATTTATGCGGACTCCGCCCCCTCTTTTGTTATCCTGATATCCCATCGATTTTCGATTACCTCAAATAATATAGCTAACCATAGTTCAATCTATCAAAAAAATACACATTCGTCAATGGTTGACAAATACAAACTAATTTGATAAAGTAACACGAGGTTGATCAATGCTTCCTTTGGGTTTAATTGTTTGGCTGAAAAATCTAAGATCAGGCAACCAGTTAAGCCCAAAGGGCTAGCGTGTAAATCCTGACCAAGATGGCAGGTATCGCAAAAAAGGGATGTGTCCCATGTTAAGGATGAGTCCCGCTCGTGCGTTTAGCAACACTGGCCAGGCGAGTGAAGTAGACCTCGCCCTGGGCAAGCTGGGGGTCACCCCGGCGATGTCCCAGCGAGTAGTGACCGATCCGACCATCGGAGCGGCAGTTGCGGCTTCGATGCGCGGCGATCTGACTCTCGGGGAGATCAGTCCCGAGGAATGGATCGCACGCGAGCGAGTGGTTGGCGAGTCCCTAGCCGAGCTAGGCTTGCCGATGTTCGACCAGGGCGACGTCGTCAAGATGGCCGAGATGGGCGTCGGGATCTACGACCGCTTCGTTCCATCCCTCCCCAAGGAGACGGCTCGCAAGCAATTGCTCAAGGCCTGTGAACAGGCCGGGCTCAAGCTGTACGCGGGCAACAACAAGGACGGTGACTACGACGGCGAGAGGATCGCTACTGTGTCGGGCATCTTCACGCTCGACTACGCGAGCATCTTCCGCCCGACGAACACCGAGCAGCACCCTTACGTTCTGACCTACGGTGACCAGTGGCATTGGGCGACAGAGCAGGGTGGCGACGGTTTCTCGACCGCTGAAGAGGCCATTTACATGGCATTCCTGCGGCCCAAGGTCGAGATCGGCTATCTGCCCTACATGGGCGGGTCGATCCGTTGCCAGAACACCTACGGTTCCGACCTCTCGCTCAATGTCCGCTGGTATGCCGGCGGTGGGCTCTACGTCTACAGCTGGCGTCGCTCCGATGCGAGCTGGGCTCTGTGGGCGCTCCCCCGGAAGTTCAGGGCACTTGGCGCTTGAACCCCGCCTCAGGCGGGGTTGGGTCTTACTGGGCATCGGTCCTTATGTGTCTCGCCGTCAGGCGAGTCGGGGCCGGTGCCCTTTTTTTATGTCCAGAAATGAGATAATATACTTGTGAAATGGTAGAGTATGATAATTTATGAATTATTGTCGCCGTTTCCTCTATCTCTTTGAGACAGGGTTCCGACGATTCAAGAATCTCGGAAGAGTTCAGATGAGAGAGGAGACTTCTTGTCTTCTGCTGGTTGAGATCTTTGGCTTTTCATGCCAAAGTGCTTGCAAATAAAATCCAAGGGGTTGTTTGAAAAATCAACTCTCCATACTTCAGATGTTTTACGGATGGCAGAAGTCAATTTACCTACGGTTCCGACAACTCGCTCAATGTCAACTGGAATGCCGACAATGGGCTCTACGTCAACAGCTGGAATCGCTCCAATGCGAGCTGGAATCTGTGGGCGCTCCCCCGGAAGTCTCCCTTTTCTACTTTAATGATTTAATCCATCCGCCAAGCATGCGGCCAATTTCTTGGAGTTTTTCCTCAAGCGATAGATACTTATTTGTCGGTATGGCCTTAATATCTTGTCCCAATCGGACAATGAGCTTAATTAAATCAAGCTTGACAGATGCCTGACCGAGAACAACCCCCTTTTTGAATTTTTCTTGATATCCCGCTTCCATTAAGAGTTCGATTAACTCCAATGTTGCTCTTTGTGTTTTTTCTCCAAGCGTGTATTTATCTTTTTTGGGCATTTTTTCTACCGCCAGATATAATTCACGATAAAAATCATAAACCTTTTGAATAATCGGGATTTCACTTTGGAAACTCATAATAACCTTTTTGATAAAATTATTAGTTTAGAAAACCTATTTGCCAGTTGGCACGAATTTAAGCGAGACAAGCGGAAACGGTTAGAGGTTCTGCTATTTGAGAGGAATCTCGAAGATAACTTGTTTGGTCTGCGCTTCGAATTGAAAAATGGAATATACCATCATTCACAATATACAGCATTTTACATCACCGATCCAAAACTTCGGCTAGTCCATAAGGCAGAAGTCCGGGATAGAATTATTCATCACGCACTTTATCGAGTGCTTTATCCGGTATTCGATCTTTCGTTTATTCACGATTCGTACTCATGCAGGATAGACAAAGGCACTCATAGAGCGGTTGATCGTTTATCTAAATTCATTGGAAAAGTTAGCAAGAACCTTACCGGTCATTGTTTTGTTTTAAAATGCGATATCAAAAAGTTTTTCGATTCTGTGGATCATCAAATTCTGACAAAAATTATCGAACGAAAAATTACTGATCCAGACACTCTGGCGCTTTTACGGGAAATTGTCGTCAGTTTTGGAGCAACCAAGCTTCAACCCCGATTACAACTATTCGATTTGCACCAGACAAATCGAGAGAGAGAGAGAGAGAGAGAGAGAGCTACAGCCCTCGACTACTTTGGGGTAGGCATCCCTATCGGTAATTTAACCAGTCAACTTTTCGCTAATGTTTACATGAATGAGTTTGACCAATTTGTTAAGCATAAACTAAAAGTAAAACATTATTGCCGTTATACCGATGATTTCGTGATCGTTTCTGATAATCGTGAATATCTTAAAAGTTTATTACCGAAAATCGAATTATTTCTTGGAAACAAATTAAAACTTAAACTACATCCCAGTAAAATCTCAATCCGAAAATATCAGCAAGGAATTGATTTCCTTGGATATGTGGTCATGCCTCATTACAGAGTGGTGAGAACGAAAACAAAAAACAGAATATTTAAAAAATTGAAGCAAAAAGTTTATGATTTTAAAATAGGTGAAATCAGTGAGAAAACACTATTTCAATCACTGAACTCATATCTGGGCGTATTATCACATGCGAATGCGTACGATTTGGAGCTGAAACTGATAAACCAATTCATGCTCTGGCTGGGGGAGTAACACTATCCACCTTTGCCTTTGGTGACAATGATGCGCAGGGTTTGTTCGGAGGTTTCGATTAGCTGTGGTGTTTTGGCAATGATAGCATTACCGGATTTTATCGATATCGGCCTCTTGGTAAATATTCGAAGCGAGCGAGATCTAAATATGCTTAAATGTTTATCGTCATCCTCTTTGTTCTTGCCGAAGAGATTTTTTATCTGATTAAAAAACCCGGAGTGATTTGGAGAGTGACTTTCGATTACGGTGTCAAGGTGATCATCGGCGATTTTTTTGATCTCCGGATGATAGTTGGAGATGATCATATTATTAACAGATGCCTGAACGATAAAATTTTTGAACTCAACGGTGAATTCCATCGGTGAAGAGAGATCCATTTCCAAATAGGTAAGGAAATGTTTGCCGGTGGCGGTTTTGCCGGTGGTGATCTCATTTATTCTGCGAAAGCGCAAAGATTCGATGGCTTCTGTGACCGAACTTGTACCGACAAGATGGCAGATAGCTTTTGAGGCCTGAAGCGGTATCACTCCCATCGCTTCCTTTTGTCCGATCATAACATTAGCAACGGCGTTAATAGAATCGTCGCTACCGGCGACGATTATTGTTGAGTAGCCGCGTCTAAGCCCCAAAAGAGCCAACTCTTCCGCACTTTGGGCGGAGGAAATGTAGGTGTATTCGCCGGAGATTCCAAGTTCGATAAGCTGGCTTTTTATTGCTTCAACTTGAGAGCGCTTTTTGCATTTTTTAATATCAAATATGTAATAGTACATTGGGTGCTGGGAATAGATTACCCTGATTGATCATCGTAGATGCTTGAGTGACGTGTTTGATTTTAATCAACGGTAATTATTCTAATTTTTAATTGCACTAATTAACCTAAATAAATCCCAACGCCTAAGTGATAACATCATCCAATTCCGCTGGCTCGGTTTATGGGATTTGGTATCGCCGAGAAATCTTTAGAATAATTAGGTCAATTAGACTAATTAGGTTAATTTATTCTTGCTTCTTCCCTTTGTCCCAAAAAGATGTTTTAATCTGTTCCTTTTTTTCCTCTTTAGCGTCCTTCACCGGCTCATCTTTTTTTGCTTCTATGCCGGATGAATCAACTTTATTCTCCGAAGCCATGACGCAGTTACCGTTAAAAACAGCGCCTTCGCGCACAATAAGAGTTTTTGTTTTTATCTCACCTTCGACACTGCCGGTTGGGTCAATCTCAAGCTTGTCGCTTGCATCAATTGTACCATTTGCTTTGCCGGAGACTAGGACATTTTTTGCCGAGATTGGGCCGGTTACGGTCGCCGTCTCTCCGACGGTGATGTTCTCGTCGCTTTTAATCTCTCCCTCGACCGTTCCGTTGATCTGGATCGAGCCCTTATTTTTCAAGTTCCCCTTTACGTTCACATCCGCCCCTATGATTGTGTCGGCCTGGGTCTCCATTCCCAACTCCTTTCGAATTAGAACTAAACTATGGTAAATACCATTTTGTTAATCGTATATACCTAATACTAACATACCTAGAATCTAAGTAAAATCATAACACAAATATATATTGATATTCATATGTTGATAACTCCATCCAGCACCACTCTCCGAGTGGTGCTGGATCAGCTCGCTCGTATTTGTGTAAGCACTTTCTCGATCCAGAGACGGAAGAGAAGACAGATGGATCTCAACGGGCTCCAGTTCAGAGCAGTGCCGATGCTTATGTGTGTCGCTCCCGCAGATCTGAACTTTTTGACATCCGCCATCCTGCAGATACCGCCGCCTCCGATGATCGGGAAATCAGCAGAGATACCTGCAATCGAGAGTCTGGTGCGTAGCTCCTTGATGGTCTCGATCGCATTGTCCCTGATCCGTGGTCCCGAGACGCCACCGTCTAGCCCGAGAGTGTAGCGGAGGGGAGATTCGTCGGAGAAGAGCATTTTCCATGGGATAGTGTTGATGGCACTGATACCCTGGATCCAGCCCTTCTCTGCGGCTTCGACGACAGGTCTGACGTAGACGGTCGAGTCTGGATCGTAACCGGTCTTGGCGATGATGGGGAGAGGCAGTTCGTTCGCCTCTCGGAGGATGCCCAGAATATCGAGCACCTCATTCACATTCGGGCAGGAGAGGTTAACCTCAAAGGCTACCACACGCTCAAACCTCTCTGGATGTTCCTGGTAATGTCGATTAATGACTTCGACCAAGCCTCTCATCTCTTCCGGGTCCTTCGCCCAGATGGAGATGATTACTTGGTCGCGGACGGTAGGGAGGATCTTCTCAATGAGATGTACGATGCCACGATTGCCAAGTGCCATCGCGTTGACGCAAGCATCACGTAGCGGAAGGGGACGTATCGCCTTCCACCAAGGGTTACCGTCATGAGGATCCAAGGTAACAGTCTTAAGCGTGACCAACAAGGTCCAATACAGTGGCAACCAGCGCTGTACAGGTATCCATCCTTTGCCGTTAGGTCCCATCGCGCCGGAGGCGGCGATGGGGCGACGGTCCGGAAGCTCAAGCACTTTCATTTCGCCGACCTCCGTATATCAGGATAACGAGCAAGACTAGAATATATTATTTGGTAACACGATGCAAGGGAGTATTGAAAACTCTTGACAACTCTGGTATAGTGGTTGAGATTTTCGGTCGTGGTAAACCACGACTCCTTACAAAAATACGAATAATATCACAAAAGTACGAATCTTGAATGTTTTGTTAGTTGTCTTGCGGCTACGAAACCCGTAACGTCAGACGTCGAACGACTTACGATACGGGCATCGTTACCGATTAACGATTGACGGAAACACTACCCGTATCTGTGTTAATTCTGTGAAATAAATCTGTGGGTGTTGAATGGACAAGATTAAAATAGTAGGTGCCAGAGAGCATAATCTAAAAAATATCAATCTCGAAATACCTCGAGATAAATTGGTGGTGATAACCGGCCTCTCCGGTTCCGGCAAATCTTCGCTCGCCTTTGATACCATCTACGCCGAAGGGCAGAGGCGTTATGTCGAGAGCCTTTCTTCTTATGCCAGACAGTTTTTGGGAGTGATGCAAAAACCTGATGTCGACTACATTGAGGGACTCTCCCCAGCGATATCCATCGATCAAAAATCTGCTTCCAGAAATCCTCGCTCAACTGTAGGGACTATAACCGAGATCTACGATTATCTTCGTCTGCTTTTTGCACGAGCCGGTGTTGCCCACTGTCCAAGTTGCGGGAAGCCGGTGGAAAGACAATCGGCGACAGAGATCGCAAATCAAATCATCAAAAGCGCCAAGGGGACAAAACGGATTGCGATTCTCTCTCCGCAAATTTCCGATAGAAAGGGCGAACACAAACAGATTTTTGAGCGGATAGAGAAAGCCGGTTTTGTTCGAGCAAGAGTCGATAAAATCATTATGGACTTGGATGAAGCCAAAAACTTGGAGCTAGATAAACAAAAAAAACATAGTATCGAAGTTGTGGTGGACCGGCTGATTTTAGAGAGTGGTAATATCGATGAATCAAGTCGTAAACGCCTATTTGATTCAGTCGAAAAAGCTCTTGATTTCGGCGACGGACAGATTATCGTTTATGATTTTGAGACAAAAAAAGATCTATTTTACTCTGAAAATTTCGCTTGTGCCAAATGCGGGATCTCACTTCCGGAAATCGCTCCAAGGTCATTTTCTTTCAACTCTCCTCACGGTGCTTGCAAAAATTGCCAGGGTTTAGGATTTAAAAAGGAAATCGATCCGAAACTAGTTCTACCGAATCCAAGACTATCAATTTCCGAAGGCGCAATACGACCATGGGTAAGAAATACTGCCACCGCGCCCTGGTATTTTTCAGTTTTAAAAGCGGCGGCTACGAAAAATGGCGTAGATGTAGACAGGCCGATTGGGAAACTTACCAAAGATCAGTTGAAAGTAATTCTCTACGGTACCGGCGAGCAAGTTTATCATGTCAGAAACTATCCGACAACGTATGAGGGCGTAATACCAAATCTTACAAGACGATACAAACAAACCGATTCGGATTATGTCAGACGAGAAATCGAAAAATATATGGTTGAGCGGATATGCCCGATTTGCAACGGCGCAAGGTTGCGCCCGGAGGTTTTGGGAGTGAAGATTGCCGATAAAAATATTGTCGAACTTTCTGGTCTGACTATAGATAAAACTAAAGAATTTTTCGAAAAATTACCAAAAAACCTTACCCCATCGCAGAATGAGATCGCAAAACAGATTGTTAAAGAGATTCTGGACCGCCTTACTTTCTTGCTTGATGTTGGACTTTCTTATTTAACAATCGACCGCAATGCGGCTACGCTTGCCGGTGGAGAAGCTCAACGAATCAGGTTGGCAACGCAGATCGGTTCTGGGTTGATGGGAGTTTTATATATCTTAGACGAGCCATCGATCGGGCTTCACCAACACGACAACGGGAAACTTCTAAAAACTTTGATGCGTCTTCGCGATCTTGGGAACTCGGTGATTGTGGTCGAGCACGACGAAGAAACAATGCGGAAAGCCGATTATCTTATAGATATCGGGCCCGGAGCGGGGGAGCACGGCGGAAAAGTTATCTGCCAGGGAGTTCCCGCGGAGGTAATGAAGAGTGATTGTTCGGTCACAGCCGACTATTTGGCTGGAAGAAAAAAGATCGCAACACCCAAGGTTAGAAGAATCGGAACGGGCAACTTTTTAAAAGTAATCTCTGCAAGCGAGCACAATTTAAAATCAATAAATGCGAAATTTCCACTTGGCACATTTATCTGTGTCACCGGTCTCTCCGGTTCGGGAAAATCTACTTTAGTAAACGATATTCTGGCAAAATCACTGGCTCAAAAGTACCATCGGGCAGAAGCCTTGCCAGGAGAACACAAGGAGATTTTGGGAGTGGAGAATTTAAATAAAATAATCGATATCGACCAGTCCCCGATCGGTAAATCGCCGCGCTCCAATCCGGCGACCTACACTGGCACCTTCACCCCGATCCGTGAACTTTTCGCATCTACAGCAGAGGCGAAGATGCGTGGCTACAAGGCGGGGAGATTTTCATTTAATGTCAAGGGAGGAAGATGTGAACGGTGTAGGGGAGACGGAGTTTTGAAAATCGAGATGCACTTTTTACCGGACGTATATATCACTTGCGAGGAGTGCAAGGGTGCCAGATACAACAAGGAGGCGCTTGATATTCATTACAGAGATAAATCAATCGCCGATGTCCTCGATATGACGGTGGAGCAAGCAGCAGGTTTTTTCAAAAATATTCCGGCAATCTATCAGAAACTTTCGGTTTTAGAGCAAGTAGGACTAGGATACATCAAGCTTGGCCAACCGGCGACGACTCTTTCCGGTGGCGAAGCGCAGAGGATCAAGCTGGCCTCGGAGCTCTCGCGGCGCGGGACGGGTATGACGATATATATTTTGGATGAACCGACGACAGGTTTGCATTTTGAGGACGTAAAAAAACTATTGGGCGTTCTAAATTCGCTTGTGGATAGGGGGAACACCGTTTTGGTTATCGAACATAATTTAGATGTAATAAAATCCGCTGATCACATCATCGACATGGGACCGAAAGGTGGGGACAAGGGCGGAGAAATAATCGCTACAGGAACTCCGGAGGAAGTGGCAAAAGTCGCCGGGTCTTACACCGGGCAATATCTCAAAAAAGCACTAAAGTAGATTAACCCTCATCCGCCACCTCGTAGGTGGCGGATGAGGGTTGGATTCGAAACTCCGAACGCCCCGGGGGTTGAGTCGTTGGAATCTCTCTTGTTTGCTAACTAATATGCTTACTTTATGAGTGAGGGCATCGAAATAAAATATCATAAACGTGGCGATCTTATCGCGGTCGCGACAATATCGTCATTATTCTAATTAAATTTATATTAAGGAGAGGCGCTAATTAAGGCCAAATGTTGCATTGGCACTTGACTTCTCTTGTGGATCGAATAATATGAAACTACGATCCAAGGGTCTCGTCCGCCTCATGCGGACGCCTGTCTCTCCGGGGACGGCGAGCAAGAACATCTTGGGCAACGCGACCGATATGCCACGACTCTGTGCAGATGTCGAGCATCGCATCCAAGAACCCGATGTACGGTTAACTTCGACGATGTGCGATAGGTGCGATAGCAGAGCCGCCCTGTGGTATCCAATGGCTAAGAGCCAAGGAGGTCACCGAGTTCAGTTGTTCCCTAGCTGATCTTCGGACGTGGACAGGGAAAGGCGTGCCCCCTTTGGGGGGTAGCCGCGCTTAAGTAGAGCCGGCGAAAACGCTATGGTAGATTCTGGCAGGATCGGGGGGACGTGGAGTGGAACCCCCGAGCTCGGATTGCCTGAGGATCGTGAGCAGGGGTGCCCCGGCGCGTAAGCTTCCGGGGCACTGTCGTCAATACATCTCCCGAAAGGAGGGAGAGCAAGTGCATTCACTGGCATTGGAAGCCGTAATCGCTGACTTGGGCAAGGAGAACTGCCGAGCCGCTCTTACTCTCCTTGCGGAGATGGTGGGAGTGGAGCGGCAAGCAATACTTGATTGTCTCGAACTGCTCAACAGACATGGCGAAGTCGAGGACGGCGAGAGAGTGGTGGCGTACACCTCTTTCTATCGCCCGAAGAAGAGTGGTGGGAAGCGCCTGATCATAGCTCCGGTGGAGCCGATCAAGGATCTTCTGCGCAAAGTCAAGGACGAAATCCTCTGTCGAAGTTCCCTGCCTCGTTTTGTCCATGGGTACAGGACGCGACGTTCGTGGCTGACTAACGCTAGAGTTCATTTCGATGCGGGAGCAGTGTATGCGATCAACTTGGACATTAAGGACTGCTTCCCATCAACGAAGATACAGCTTGTGCGTAGGGTCTACTGGCAAACGACAGGGAGGATGCTCCGGGATGAGGGCATACCAGAAGAGGTGGCACGAGCAGCAGTTGAGATACTCACTGCTCTTTCGACGCTCAAGTACGGCAGATCCAAAGTGCCAGTGCTACCGGTTGGATCTCCAACTTCACCGGCGCTGGTCAACCTAGTGTTAACCCCGGCTTGCATCCGAATAGCCAGAGCACTGAAGCGTCTCCCCGGTGAATACGCTTTCAGCATCTACGGTGATGACTTGACAGTTAGCTCCAGAGAACCGCTTCCGCCGGAAGTGAAGATGATCGTACTGCGCGAGTGGCAGAGGCTCGGTTATAGGGCGAATCCTGGCAAGACGAGGGTGATGAGGCGTGACGGAAGTGGAACGCCGATCGAGGTCACGGGTCTGATCCTGGGCAGGGACCGAATTTTGTTGCCTGACGATTGGCTACAAAGAACCGAGCTCATGTTGATCGCCTATGCCGGAAGTCCTAAATACCCCGGCGACAAGGCAAAGCGCGGTTTGCAGAGTAGGGTCAGTATGGTCCGCAAGCTCTACGGGGTAGAGATGCCCGGAAGGGTCGGAAACTGCCTCAAGTCGTTGATAGCGCAAGCGAAGTCGAATCTCGTAATGCGTGAGCGTCTTGCCGAACTCCTAAGGGGCAAGATGCCGGAAGTTGTGGAGGGATCAGAGGAGGCGCCAGAGCCAGCAATGGAGCAGGCGGTGGAGCAGGACCGGGATTGGAGAACCGAATACGGACCAGTTCCGCAGTCCATGGATGCCCGCGGTCAGCTCTTCTGGGATTTCGACGATGATAGTCCCGGAGGGGCGGATGACCCGTTCGTTCCGGAGCATGGACAGCTGGAACAGGGGGAGTGGGAGGGAGAGTAGGGCCTCTTGGCGCGGTGCGCTAGGGGGCCTTTGATGTTTTTGACCATATTCTCACCTATGAGGTGGGAACGGGGATACTCAAACAGCCTCCCAATGTACGCCTCGTAGGTGTACATTGGGAGGTAAATCCCATTACTGAATGTCTCGGAGAGGTAAGCCATTCAGAAACTATGATAATTGTGCGACCGCATACAAAGTCATAGTTTTTTAAAGATCTCGCGATATTGTTAAAATTGGTATGTCCAGAAGAGGCTATTTAGTGCGTTCATAATTATTGTGCTTGGTTCTCTTGCATCAAATCGATGCCAGTATTATGATTGCAATGTTCGGTTAATGTTCGGTAGTGCGCAGGGCTTACGCACCCCTTAACGAAAATACGAATAATTTCCCGAAAATACGAATATAACTGCACAGATAATTACACGAAATTACGCAGGTATAATTTGTAGATTTCTCGGCAAGCTCGAAATGACATTTTGTGATTAGCGCTAATCTGTGAATCTAATCTGTGGAAGTAATATCAATT
>MEZY01000015.1:11017-18921 GCA_001776195.1 Candidatus Berkelbacteria bacterium RIFOXYA2_FULL_43_10 | reverse complement strand
TCGAACAGCAGGTGAGGCCGAATCTACGCGGAAAGCCTGCCGGGGTGACTCCGTATCCGGGCGACACCGGTTGTGTTATCGCCCGTTCTTACGAAGCCAAAGAGTGGGGAGTTAAAACCGGTGATATGGTCAGGGATGCAAAGAGGAAATGTCCCAAGATTGAAATTATCGAAGCCAGACCAGCCCTTTATCAGATTTATCACCGGGAAATTTTGAAAGCGATCGAAAGTTGTACATCGAACATTAC
Organism: Candidatus Berkelbacteria bacterium RIFOXYA2_FULL_43_10; assembly: GCA_001776195.1. Lineage (GTDB taxonomy): Bacteria > Patescibacteriota > UBA1384 > XYA2-FULL-43-10 > XYA2-FULL-43-10 > XYA2-FULL-43-10. The sequence continues at coordinate 18,674 of MEZY01000015.1, read as the reverse complement.
CCCTCTAAGTATCGATGAATTTGCGATCAAACTTTCCGGAAGTGAGATGAGTTATCAATCCTCAAGAAACCTGGCGCTAAAAATAAAAAAAGCTATTTATGATGTCGGAGACTGGTTAAAATGCTCCGTCGGAGTTGGTCCGAACCGTTTTCTAGCCAAGGTGGCGGGGGAGAGCAAGAAACCGGATGGCCTGACAATTGTAAAGCTCGAAGAGTTGGATAATTTCTACAAAAGCATCAAACTTCGCGATATCCCCGGCATCAATTTTCAAATGGAAAAATGCCTGGCTCGTTTTGGCATATACTCCGCCTACGATTTTTACAGAAAAGATCAATTCACAATGTCGAAAATACTAAAACACCCCGGCAAGGTCTGGTATTTTCGTTTGCGCGGATATGAGGTTGACGATTTTGAGATCGAAACAAAAAACTGCGGGCACTCCCATGTTCTTGCGCCCTCTCTTCGCACAAAAGAAAGTGCAATATCAGTCATCGAAAAATTGGCCCACAAAACCGCTTACCGCTTACGCAAGGGGGGATTTTTGGCGGGCGGAGTTTTTGTTTCTATCCATTTCTTGCGTGGAGGTTTTTATCATCAAGCAAAGAGAGTTAGCCCTTTTTCTGACACGACCACACTTGTGAGGCAGATTAAAAACTTGCTCAAAGGTTGCAACTGGCGAGAGCCGATATTGGTTGCTATCTCGACATTTAACTTAGTGAGAAAACAGAACATTCAAATATCAATATTTCCCGAAGTAGAAAAATTACGGCAGATCTCAAAAGCTTTGGATGAAGTCAACGATACATACGGTGCCGACACCCTTTACTATGCCTCGATGCAAAAAGGTATCGATTCCGCTCCCGACCGCATACCGTTTGGCAGGGTCAGATATGACATTAGAAATTTCTGATATAATAAAACTAAAGTTATTAATCAGTTCGCCGGCAAGGCGAAGTGAGGAGGTCTATGTCGAAGTTAGGAAAGTGGTCGTTTATCGGCGGAATTGTTCTTGCGATCGTAGCCGGATTCTTTGTGATCCCCTATGTCACAACAATTCTCTCGATTTTAGGGCTTATTGTCGGGCTTCTAAATGTTCCGGCGAAACAAACACAAAAGTATTTGGTAGCGGTTATTGCTCTTTTGGTTATCGGCACAGCATCAATCCAGGCGCTTGGAGTTATTGGTTCGCTTTACGGCATCACTGAGTCGATATTAACCAACACCATAAGCTTTATCGCCGCCTCCGGCTTGGTTGTCGCTATCAAAGAGATCCTGACGATCGAAAAGATTGACGGACTTGAAGTCTAACCAGTTATTGCTCGCCTTTATTGTTCTACTAGGCACTTTGATTCCGCCTACGGCGGAACGCGCTTGCCAACCGTCGTCGAACAACAAAGGTTCGCTAAGTGCTACTGGCAGTCTATTCGCATAATTATTAAGGGCAATGCAATGCCGAGTTTTGATGTTGAAAAAGATCTAATTTCTCAAGGTTATGAGCTTGTTGCCGGTGTTGATGAGGTCGGGCGAGGAGCTTTGGCGGGACCGATAGTTTCGGTGGCAGTAATTTTTGATATTGAAAGTAATATCAGATCGGATATTATTGATTCAAAAAAACTTGATGCCGAGAAGAGGGCGGAACTGAATGAGTATATACTATCAAATTGTCTTGATCATGGACTCGGCGAAGTATCGAGGGAAGAGATCGACAAAATCGGAATCGGTGCGGCGAATATACTATCGTTCTCCAGGGCGCTGTCGAATCTTCAAAAAGTAGATTTTGCACTCATTGATGGCAGGAGCTTTCGGGGGTTTGATTATAAATATCAATGTCTGGTAAGGGGGGAGTCAAAATCAATCTCCATTGCCGCCGCATCAATAGTTGCCAAAGTTTATCGTGACAAAATTATGACAGATCTTTGCGACGGTAAATATCAGTTTGCAAAAAACAAAGGTTATGGCACACAAAATCACATCGAACTCCTAAAAACCCACGGCCCATCGGAATATCACAGGAGGAGCTTTATCGAGAATATATTAGATAATAGATCGGAGCTATTTAAGAGTTAGATGATGGCTAAATACAGTTTTTCTTTTATCTCAGGCATCTCGGAGATTTTCGTTTTTCGTTAGATATTGTTCTAACAGTTTTATGTCAGAAAGGTCTTTTTTTCTGCCGAGCGCTTTTTTGAATTTTATTGTCTCGAATATATTTAGAAAAGGGATACCATTAACATTTTTTGCTGTTTTGATTGCTTCTGCTGTTGTTGTCTGATATTCATCCCAATCTAGTTGAGAGTTAATTTCGATACCATTCTTTTTTAAAAAAATCTTGCCATATCTTATTTCTTCGCGCCATTCACCAGACTCTCTTAACAGTTGATGCAGTTTTTTGGTCACTGAAATATCGACATCTCTTGATTCGCGAAATCCGAGTGCTTCCAGGATGCCACTGCCATAGACAATGTATTGTCCCGATGGAAGATTGAGTTTTTTAACCTTATCGATAATTGACATATTTTTTGGCTCGGGGACAGGGATTCGAACCCCGGTTCCTTGGACCAAAACCAAGTGTCCTGCCACTAGACGATCCCCGAATATAAAATAATTGGTAACTTACAACTGATAACTCACAATCCGAAACAGGTAATATTAAACATTTCATCATCGTTCAACTATCAACTATACCCTATCTCCGCTCATTTCTCAACCCAGGTTCAGCTCCCACTCCCGCACTCTAGAGTGCGGGAGTGGGAGCACAATCAGCTAAGAAGCTTTTTTAATAGCTTGCTGCCTTTTGTTTTAAAATACATTTTATTAATTGTTGACATTCCCATACCAAAATCTTTTTGAATTTCTGCAAATGTCTTTCCGTCATATAAATATTTAACCGCGAGTAATCTTCGAGAAATTTTCTTGAGCTCTACTGACGACATTAAATCGCTAAAAAAATCATTGACTTCATCTGGTCTCGAAATAGAACAAACCATTTTAATAAAATTCTCCCTTGCCTTTTTATCGATACCGGTTTTTGGCATATTGATCTCCTTAATTATGTAAAAATTGATTGATCCTCCACTCCCATGCTCTAGAGTGCGGGAGTGGCAACTGAATCTATTATAGCATAAAATAATTTAATATATGATTGATCGTTAGGGCTATGGCTTAAGGAACTAAAACACCTCGGCGGATGCCGAGGTGTTATCCATCAAAGGTTTCCCGATGATCGGATCACGAAGTGACATCATACCGAGGTGTTTGCTCCACAAGTAGCCTTTAAGCCGGGTTCTGTAGGCGCTAGACGCGCCCCCTACCAATGTACGAATCATTTCTCGAAAGTACTCAACCACACTGACTTAATGCACGGATGGACACTGAAATGATGACACGTAGATTTCTCGTCTGGCTTAAAATGACAACCGTGTTCGATCTGTGTGGATATCCGTGTGGTTACATTCGTAATTTCGTTTAATTAGTAAATTCGTAGGAGGCGAATCCAATTCGCCATGATAACAATCTATCTAAGCGCGGAGACCTAAGCAGCCCTTCGAGCAGAAGTTGACTGCTTCGGTCCACTCCACTTACACCAAGCGAGGCTTGCCACAGGCGCACATCGCTGTACGAACGCGTGGGTTCTTACCCCACGATTTCACCCTTACTGCCATGCTTTGCATAGAAACTCTAAGCCCCAAATACTAAATCCTAAACAATTGTACCGCATTTAGAATTTAGAGATTAGCTTTTAGGATTTCCGTGCAAAGCACGGTTAGCGGTATATTTTCTGTTGCGCTGTTCTCGAACCTTGCGGCCCGCTCATTTTCACGAGCGCTTTGCTCTATGGTGCCCGGACTTTCCTCTAACCTTGCGGCCAGCTGTTATCTAGGCTACTTGTTTCGCATATTTATTATATCAAATATATCGGATTTGTCAATCCTGCAACTCGTGAATCCGAAAACCCGTGCCTGATTTCTGTCATGCTGAATTGATTTCAGCATCTCGATTCTAACCATAATTGTTTTGGGATTCTGAAACAAGTTCAGAATGACACTGAAGGAGGTTTTCGGATTCACGGTGCGACCACCACTGATTTTTTGCACAGATCAGCAGAGATATTATGCGACAAAAATCCGACAGAGTATCATCTGCTCGTAGTTGATTTTCCAGTTGCATTGTAGAGAAATTGCTGTCATTATTTATTTAGAATAATTTAAGGAGATTTATGAAAAAGGCGCTTTTGATCATTGCGGGAGTAATTGTGCTCATTGTTTTACTTCTGCTTGGCTATCTCGGTTTTATCCCGGGACTATCAACGCTGATGGGATCGAACAAACCGCGGGATTTGGGTGTGACATATACCGATGCGGACAGACAAGCAGCGAGAGATAGAAGTCAGGTTGAATTTCAAGCACTTCCGGCCGATACCCCAGATGAATTATCGTTGCAGCGAATCGGCTCCCGTCCTGTTACGGCATCGTTTTCATCTAGCGAGATCACAGCGCTTATGAACGACCGACCCTACAAATATTGGCCGTACAAAGATGTTCAAATTAAATTCAATGCAGATGGCACGACTGAAGTTTCTGGCGCACTGATTAAGACCAGAGTCCCCGGTTACTGCGCCGCGATTGGCATACCGAAAGAAATGGTTGCAAAAATCATGCATTATTTACCATCTGAGCCGATATATTACGTCAAGGGCAAGGCGTCGCTTGTGGATAACAAGGTGGCAATTTTTGAGCCGGAGAAATTCGAACTTGGACGAATGCCACTTCCGGTGGGGATGTTTCTCTCGAAAGCTGATTCATCGATGACCGCTTATGCTCTGGATACAAACGAACTTTCGTCTGATCTTTCTAAAGCAAGCGGCAAAAAAGCGATCATCATCAACTATATAAATGATCACCTAGCTTCGATAAAAGGTTTCTTCGCTAAAAGCGCTTACTCTAGTGAAGATAAACTTAATTTTGATGGTAACCTGAATGAAACTGAGCTAACAACTAGATAAAATATTTATAATGTTCTCGCTGTGATGCGGGCGTTGGTCTCGGCCGTGTGTTTTAATGTTTTAAATGATGATATATACTGTCTATGGTTAGCACTATCCTGATGTTTGGGGAGGTACACTCGTGGACCTGCGCAATATGCTAGCGACGTTGTCCAAGGTTGACGCAGAAGAAGCGGAGCGGGCTACGAGTGAGCTGGCTGGGTCGATGACAAGGGAAATGGTGGTTGACCTGGCCAACATCATTGGTAATGTTCAAACCCCAAAAGAGTACTTCACGGCCGCCGCTTGTCTCTTCAGCTTCTCCGAAGATGACGAGTGGTGCGAACTGCTTCAAGACCCGGAGCTGAACGCGGTTGTCTTCTGCGCCCTCGTAGATGCCCTTACGACGCGCTACCAAATCGACGAGACGGCTCCATCCGTGTTGGCGGCTCTGGATGAGTTCATAACCGAGCACGGTCTTACCAAAGACGTCTATCTGGAAGCGATGCCCATTCTTCGGGCGAAAGCAAGAAGCGCCGAGCCGGAACTTCGGCATCATCTCTACGAGGTGATGAACCGGCTGATGTACAACTTCGAGACCACTGGAGTTACGGAAGAGTTCTGTCCCGACGACGAAACGCCAGAAATCAGCCGGGGCTGGTATTCAATAGCGGGCAGAGTCGCCGAGTTCTATCCGGCAACTACGATAGTGATGTATCTGGCAGATGGCGCAAGAGTAACCATCGAAGTCGATGAGAACGGGATGTTCCCGGGTTCACAAAACTGAAGGAGGGGAGGAGTCGTTCGCTCGCGCCACAGGCGCGAGCGAAGTCGTTATTTCTTCTGGTATTTCAAAAAAGTATTTAGGATTGAAAAACGTGTCGAAGGTGTAGCGCCGAAGGTGCCGGATGCCAGATCCTTGGCGCAGTTACAAAACCCGTGTCCGAAATAAAGAGCGCTACCGGAAATTTGGTAAATATCGTAAAAAGTACTTCCATTACCGTTATCGGTAAAATTGATCTGTCCGGACGCAGGATAGGTTAATTTGTAATTATTTGCACCGTCATCTTTGAGCGTGGCACAGCTTCCTCCACTCCAGCGATGATGGATTGCGGTGCCATCGGAACTTATCGTAAAGATATGTTTTTCTGCCCAGTCGCTATCTGCATCCGGTGTCAAACAATCGGTTTCCCAGTTTCCGGTAAGTTGCGAATTTGCGTCATTTCCAGAATCTACCGGGACAGATTCCCCCTCGTCGTTTTTGTCGATCAAACCGAAAATACCCATGAGCGGATTGCCAATCGGCAGGACAAAAGACAACATTGGCAGTCCGACAAATATCAAAATTAAAATCACAATAATAGCGGCGATCCAACAACCGAAGTGAGATTTTTTCGGTTTTGTGGGTTCCGCGGGCGCGGCTGATACTTGGGTCTGTGTTGCTGGTGCCGACATACCACCCGGAGCTTCTGGTGGTTTTGGATCTGTCGGTTGAACGTTTTCCGGTGATGGCGCAGGCGCTTTTGGCACCTCTTTTGTTGGTGTTTCGATTTTACTCTCTTCTGTCATCTTCCCCTCCTACAAGTTACAAGTTTATAAAGTTAAAAGTTCATAAAGTCGGAAAAACGATAAAGCATACATTAGACAGTATACAGAATATTGAACATAGAATACAGGGTGCAGAAAGCCAGGCATTATCCGGGGAATATCACACCGGAGCGCAATTTTAGAATTGTTAAAACGGATTTGCGGAGAAGAAAGATCGAACTTCAGCCTCTTTCGCTCCCAAAGGGATGCCGGTGTTATAAAGCATTTCTATTACTTTTTTATCAGCAGTATTGAAACTATAAGTGGTTTTCGGAAGCGACATGATGCTTTCAAAGTAGATATCGGAGTGTCCCCAGAATCCGATACCATGCGTAATTTCGTGACGAATGACTTGGCACTCGACGCTCTCGTCGAGAGTAGCGATTATATCAGAAAGAAAAACTGCCGCTCGCTTAAATGACAAATCATCGTTAAATCCACCCTCTTCGTATCCGTAGGGCGAAGTGCCGCTGGATCTCGCAGCAAATGTAGCTTGGTCCTGATAATAAATTTTGATGTTAGGAATTCCCAAATCAACAGTGTCATCGCGAAAGAGTTTGACGTTACTGCTTACAGAATTGAAGTCATCAATATATGTGTTAATGCACATCGATTGTCTGTCGGATACGGTTCCTTCGCCGACACCAACGCTTACAGAACTTTTTGTCCATCGCGCGATTGATCCGATCCAAGTTTCATCCTTGTCATCTTTGTTAGCGAGTTCGACGAAGAAGTTGAGAAGTTTTTCCTTTTCAGCTTCTTCGTTTACTGAATTATCAATAGCCGATGGAGCGCTACTTTTCTTCGGGGAGGTTTTGGGAGTGTCGTCAGTTTTATTGCTGGCGATATTACCGATTGAATCTGCGATCTGCTGTTCGATTCTTGCCAAATCTCCGATGCCGGTATTTTCATCTCCGGCGTCGCTACTACGGTGAGCGATCACGGCTGCTACAATTAATCCGCCGAAAATTAAAAAAAAGGCGATGACAAGAGAAAGACAGCTATTTCTTCGCCACTTCTTCTCGAGCGTTATTTGTATTTCATCTTTTGTAACGCCACCCTCCATAGTACAATTTTAGCGACTTTTTA
>MEZY01000015.1:2153-10992 GCA_001776195.1 Candidatus Berkelbacteria bacterium RIFOXYA2_FULL_43_10 | reverse complement strand
TGTTTGTCGGAGCAGCCGTTTACTATATCCAGCACTCCGATACGTTCTGGATGGGAGTTCTGGGGTTTCTGAAAGCAATAGTATGGCCGGCAATGCTGATCTATAAAGTATTCACACTTCTTAATATGTAGCAACCAAATCGAACGCCGGGTGTTGGATTTGGTTTTTGTTTGCAATACAAAAATTTGCAGTAAGGAATAAATGATTAATTCCAATGAAACCCCTATATTTTATGAACCAGAAAACATTCGCAATGAAACGAGAGAACTTCGCGGTAAGTTTGATTGTCTCTTGGAGCAAGCTGTTTCGGAATGTGCGGAGCTTCAAAGATTGATAGCCCGGAGCCAGGATTCATCCGCAGAAGACGCAACAAAGCTGGCATCGGTTCAAGAAATTATCGAACAGCAACTGGATCAAGCCAGGAAACTAAACACAAAAGATGAATTTGAAAATGCAATACGAAATCTCGAGGTTGCACTAGATTATATTAAAAGAATTAGTGGAAGCTACGAGAATTGAATAAGAGATTTGTAAAGTTTGATCATCTTCTCGACTGATTTTTCTATAGAGTGCTCTTTTGAGGTTTCGATTGCCTTAGACGACATTTCTTTTTGTCTTTGCGGGTTTGATGCCAGTTTGACCAACTTGTCAGCGAAGTCGGTATGCGTTTCCTCGGCGAAATAGCCGTTTTCACCATCGAGTATGATATCTTCATACCCGACAGATTTCAACGATACTATTGGCAAGCCCGAGGCTTGAGCTTCTAAGCCGACCAAGGGGTGAACCTCGGTTTTAGAAGCGGAGGCGAATACATCAGCGGCGCGGTAGAAATTTTGTATCTTCCCTCTCGGCACATTTCCGGTAAAGATAATATTCTCCTCTGTTTTAAGCTTTGCGCTTTCAACTTTTAGCTTTTGTAACGCCGGTCCGTCGCCAACGATCATCAAATACATTTTTGGATATTTTTTTAATGCTACTTCAAATGATGAGATGAGAAAATCAATGTTTTTTTCGCGTGCGATTCGTCCCACAAAAAGTATTACGGTGTAATCTTTTTTAAGTTTCTGGAAAACTGTCGGGACCGGTGGATTCGCGATCTCGAATTTCTCAAGCTCTATCCCGTTGTGGATAACTTCTACCGGAGTAATTGTCCCGTAGCCCTCTATGATTATTTTAACACCGGTTGATGGTGCGATAATTGCAGTGCAATTATCGCAAAACTTTTTGAGAAATCCGTCGAGATACCTTTTTGCCATCCCTCGGAATGGTTTCGGAATATAGGGAAGGTATTGATAGTACTGTGTGTGGTGAGTAAAAACTAGCGGTATCTTGTATTTTTTTGAAATTTTTAGAGCATTACGAGCCATAGCGAAGGGATGGTGGGTATGAAGAACATCACAAGTTGACGCCGCTTCTTGCATTTCATGGTTAAAACCATAAGTGAAAAAGTAACCCGTTTTCCCCAATCTGAAACTCTTTAGGGTATATACATCGCTTTCATGGGCTCGATTTTTATTACTGCTCGGCGCAAATGTAAAAACTTGATGGCCATCATTTTTTAGAGTATTTCGGATATTTTCAACGCAATAAACCACGCCGTTGACGACTGGGAGATAGCATTCGGTAAAAAGTCCGATTTTCATAGATCAATTATATCACAAGACCAGCAAAGGATGACGAATTAATCTAATGACCCCGAAGTGGTTCCTTCGGAGCCAATAACAAATTTCTGTGCAAATCCGTGGCGTGAATCTGTGGTGGTAATGATTCAATTTATCGTCAGTATTGACAAAAGATATATATTCGAGTAAAATAGGGGTAAGGTTTGAAGAAAACTGATGTGTTTTGTAATCAAAGTTCTCTTTGGGGACAAAAGCTTTAAGATCGTAGAACCGAGGTCGAAAAAATTAGTTTGAAAGAACTACACTATGGCAGATGATGATGCACAAGATCCAGTTGAAGAGACGGTTGAGGCCGATGAGGCCCCAGCTGTGAAACCGGCTCCATCGAGAGATGACGCTCCGGTTGAAGGCGAACAAAAAAATAAACTCTTCGTTGGCAATCTTCCTTATCGAATTGAAAGCGCAGCTCTTGGTGAGATGTTCGCTGAATTCGGTGAGATTCAAGAAGCTACAGTAATCACAGACAAATTCACAGGCCGATCAAAAGGCTTCGGATTTGTGCTTATGGGTGATGCTGAACAGGCTCAAAAAGCGATTAAGGCTATGGACGGAAAAGATCTTGACGGAAGACCGCTCAAGGTTAACGTTGCACGTCCAAAAAGAGAAAACCGCGACAGGGACTACGGTCCAAGACGCGATTACTAATCTTTGAGGCTTTAAGAAATATCCCCTCGATCTTTATCGGGGGGATATTTTGTTTTAGCGATGAATCTCTGGTATACCTAGCCAATATCATAACACAATTTGCCATACTATAACACACTTGTGTGTTAAAGTATGGCAATGGAAAGTGGGTTTTAGTTTATCAAATTTCAATGATCTGTGGTAAAATTATTGTATGAAAATATTATTTTCTGTAAAAAGCATCTTAAGACGTCTACCGGTCGTTTTTGCCGCTATTGTTCTAGCATTTTTGGTGACAATAAATTCTGCTCATGCAAGCGAAGAACGTATCAAAAATTATCAAGTTGATTTAACTTTGAATCAAGATTCATCTATCGATATTGCAGAAACGATCGATTACGATTTTGGGATATTGCAAAAACATGGGATTTTTCGAAATATCCCATATAAATACAGCGCACGCGGAGGGAGTTTTAAACTTAGGATATCGGATATATCTGTCCGCGATGAGCTCGGGTCAAATATCAATTACTCGAAAAGCTACTCCGGAGGAGATTTAGTGCTCAAAATCGGCGATGCAGACGTTTCAGTAACCGGAGAGAGAACCTACGTGATCAATTATAAGGTTGAGCGGGCGATAAATTACTTTTCCGATTACGACGAATTATATTTTAATGCGATAGGAGCCGAATGGACGATTCCTATTGAAAAAGCAGAAACGAATATTAATTTTAATCAACCCTTGGCAGAATCCGAAATCAAGTACGCCTGCTACTCCGGCAGTTACGGGAGCGATCTGGATTGTGCGGACCAAAAATTAAATAAAAACTCCGCTGGCGATGTCGAAAACATCAGTTTCAACCAAAGCGATCTTTCTGCGGGCGAAGGGATGACTGTTGTCGTCGGAACGCCAAAGGGGTATTTGCATGAGCCGAGTGCTTTTGAGAAATTTGTTGGAACCTTGAAAGATAATTTGATATTACTCTTGCCAGTCTTTGTTTTTCTTATAATGATCAGATTATGGGCGAAGAGAGGTCGCGACCCCAAAGCAAGGGGAGCGGTAGTCGCCGAATTCGATCCGCCAAAAGGAATCTCGACTGCCGAAGCGGGGATGATTGTTCGGGAATCAATAAAAAATAACGATGTTTCGGCGATGATTATCAAACTCGCAGTCGATGGATATTTAAAAATTGTAAAGATCGAGAAAAAGGGAATACTTGGTGGCGGAGATTATCAGCTCGAAAGAATCGGCCCCGGAGTTCCTGAAAATTCGATAGAGAGTAAACTTCTTGAGAAAATTTTCGATGGAAGTAAGACGAAAAAACTTTCGGAGTTAAAAAATAAGTTCTTCAAAGATTTGGCGGAGATAAAATCGGATGTGGCGAAAAAAGTGGCGGCGGATGGATTTTTCGCCAAGAATCCTACTTCAGTCAGGGCGACTTATGTCATCATCGGAGGAGTTGTGGCCGGGCTCGCGTTTTTGGCGGCGGGTTTTGGTTTTCTGTATAGCATAAGTCTTGGTCTCGCGGGGGCGATCATCATCGTTATCGGCTACTTTATGCCGGCAAAAACCGTAGTTGGAGTCGAGCAAAAGCGCTATCTTTTGGGACTTCGCGAATATATAAATATCGCCGAGAAAGATAGGATCAAATTCCACAATGCTCCGCAGAAGTCACCAAAACATTTTGAAGCACTCTTGCCTTTTGCAATGGTCTTTGGATTAGAGCGCGAATGGGGCAAGCAATTCGAAGGAATATATACCACACAACCCGGTTGGTATTCCGATTCGGGGATGGCAGGATTTAATAGTTATTTATTCGCATCAAGTTTGCACGATTTTAATTCAGTAGCCGCAACCTCGCTCTCCTCTGCTCCCTCATCCGCCTCCGGGGGCGGAAGCGGATTTTCTGGAGGCGGAGCCGGCGGTGGCTTTGGCGGTGGCGGAGGGGGAAGCTGGTAAAATAAATCAAATATTAAATATCAAAATGCAAAATTGTTGAGTGATAAAAAGGGAAATTATGAAAAGTTTTACAGCCGATGAAGCGAAAGAGGCAGGTGATAAAATCTGTGTTGACTGGGGAAAAATAGATCTCGGTCAATTCAGGCGCGGTATGGATGTTGAGCTGGAGCACGGTTCGGTTGATCCCGCGACTAATGTTACCGATGACGATCCCTTAACCACCGGAAAAATTGCCTTAGCACATCTGAACGAATTCAACGACTATTATATTCGCCTCGACAAAATGGAACGAGAGGCGGAAGAAGGAACATCCACAGAATAGATCCACTGATATACGCAGAGAATATCTATTTGAGATCAAGATAAATTTTTCATCGATCGGAGTACTATTTGCCGATGATTATCAAAATATCGGCATCGGGAGCAGTTTCTCCAGCCGGTAAGGTAGAGACCTCACCGCCGAGAGTTTCGGCGATCTTTTTGACTTCACTGGCTCTATCTCCGGTTAGATCTACGACGAAAGTTTTAGAGTAATCGCTTTTTTTGGCTTCAACTTTTGTCGTGATCTGGATGTTTGTAATGCTGTCTTTAAGAGTGGCTTCGGTAGAGTCAAGAAGTTTCGAGTCAGGAGTTCCGTTGTAGAGGGCAATTTTGACCATCTGCGATTCAACTCCGGAAAGATCCGCTCCGTTAGCGGCACTCTCATCAATCGAAAGCGGCGTGACCTCGATTACTTTGTTGGCGGATGGCCTGTAAAGTATTGCTTTTTTAGCTTTAGTATAGATCAAAACCTTGTCTCCGTTTTCGCACTCTTTGAAGAACGGCTGATCTTTCAGCTTGTCTTTGTCGATAACGGTCGCGATAGAGGGGGTTTCGTCTTGCGGAAGTTGCATTAGAATACTGACCCTGCTTACAAGCCACTCCGTTTCCTGTCTTGTGATTATCTGCGGGTCCTTGAGGACTTTTTGGTATTTATCGTAATAGTAGTATCCGCCGATAATAGCCAAAACAGCAATCACGAACAGAAGAACTACCCCGAGAGATTTCAGGGGCATTCTTGATCTTGTGGGAGAAAAAAAATCGGTCATGTGTTCCTCATTTGAGTAAATGCTTAGTCGATAATAACTTATCCGATTGCAAAGCAATTTGTCAAATCCATCGTCGGAAAACAGTATACAGCACACATCAAACGAGTATCAAACTAAATAACCTAATAAGCTAAGAAGCTAAAACCTAAAAAGCTGACTCATCATCCATCGGCGATTTTGAGCCAGTTAGCACCGTCGCTGATAACTGTAATATACGACCACTGGGAAGAGAGGGTGGCAGTAGAGGAGCCGTCGATAGTTTGTGCGCCACTTGGGTCTACAGTGACCGTATTAGCGGCAACGATTTTCTTAATGGTGTAAATCCGCCCCGTTATCGTAGTTGCACTTGGCAAATATATGGAAACATTGCCCGATGTCGTGTCAACTGAAATCATGCTGTCCGAGTCCCCTGCAGTATATGCTGCGGTTTTTGCCACATAACCAACAGCGTAAGAGCCTCCGACATGCAATGTACTGTGAGGCGCAGTCGTACCTATGCCGACATAGCCGGAGTTGGTTATCCTCATAAATTCACCCATGCTATCAGAACCCGGAAGACGCAAGGCGAACGCAAGGGCGGATTGATTGGTTGCGTCGGTCTTTAAAAGACCGATACGGGCGGCTTTATACTGTGTGCTGTCAGAAGCGTTGTAGGTTTGTAATAGTATAGAAGTGATGTCTCCATTGCTAGAGCTTCCTGTATTTTTTGCAAAAAGTGCGTCAAAAGTATCAACACTATAGCCATAAGTACCATCGCCATTCGGCCAATTAGTATATGCTGTGGCGTCATTTGCGACAACTGCCAGGGCGTTTGTGGGATTGGTGACACCCATTCCGACAAAACCGCTGCCGACGATAAGGCCGTAATTATTTGTCGCTCCGGATGCAGTTACATATAATCCGACGTTTGTTGTAGATCCGCCGGTTTTGGATAAATAACCTGCGTATCCAGTCCCGGTGATCGCGGCTGTTTGCGAAACATATAAAGCGGATCTTGAAGCGGTATTGTCTGTGTCGACTATATGAAGTTTGTGGGAAGGGTTGGTAATCCCAACACCGAGATTTCCGGCGACTGACAATCCATCATCAGTAGCAAGATAATCAGCGGTGCTTCTATATAGATTAGTGTCTGTAACAGCGACTCCTCCCGGGCCGAATTCGAGATAACCGGTATTTTTCAAAAATGCTCTTGGCGCACCATCACCTGTTTGATAAGCAGCATATCCGGACTCGGACCCAGCCGTAAGACTAGAAAGTCCGCCTAACGATAGCGCACCGGCGATACTAAGATCTCCATCTTCGTCGATCCTTAACTTTTGGCTTCCTCCGACTGCGATTCCAAGGAGTGTCCACTCATCCGTAGTAGACGCCGGGTTGATATAAACTGTACCTTGGCCGACACCGGTACCGGTTGGGGCGCCGGTAATGTTGATAAGTCCGTCACCGATTAGCCCGTTCGCATTGAATGCTTGCGGAACGGCACCGATACGTTTGCGCGGAGTCATCTCGGCATCGGCTCCTACGGTTACGCCTAGGTAATAGCTATCAGTACTAAAATCAAGCGAGATCGCGTTATCGCCACTTTCACCAAGCATTGTGGAGAATATCCCGTTGGTGACGGTGACAGATTTTGCGGTAGGAGTACCAACGGTACCGCGAGCGGTCCACAAACGATTACCGGCAGCGGGATCGTCATAGATCGAAAGCTTAACATCATAACTTCCGTTAGCGACTGGAATACCCGTTGCTTTGTCAAGAAGTTTCGCTTGATAATTTACTGCTTTGTAAATCGAAGCCTGCGAGCTGGTAGCGGTAAAAAGATAGATCATAACAAAGAGGAATATCAGAGAGCAAAGGACCAACAAAACAGGTCCGATGAAAAACAAGAAACCGCTACGCCTATGCACAAAAATCCGTAGCAAATTTCTTTCCCCGTCCATATCTAACATTATATTGAGAAACGAAAATAGTGTCAAATATTAAAGTATCAAGTACATAATAATCAGTGCACAGTAGACAGAAAACAGTGCATAGGAGCTGATCAAACAACCCAAGAACCTAAAAAGCTAAGAAGCTAAGAAGCTACATCCTGTCTAATGTCTTCTTTTAACCCCGAAACTTATATAGAACTTTTTCTCAATCAGGCGAATTAAAATCAGCGCAAAGATAATTATCAACAGATATTTCGCTATCACTTTCCATGGGAGATACCAAAAAGTAATAGTAGAAGTATCGCTTAGGTTTTCGTATCCTCGACTCAATGTCAAAGTCGCCGTATATCGTCCGGGCAAAAGATTTGAACCAGGTTCATCATAAGAGATTAGCGTAGTGGATTCGCGATAAACCTTGAACGGCTCGACCGTGATGCTTTTCACATTTTTTCCGGTAAATGATTTGATCTCAATTGTTCCGTAAGGTTTAAGCCAGATATTACCTTCATTTTTGAAAACAATATCAAACTTAAACGGAGTTTCGTAATAAACCTTTCTTTTCGAAGAGAAGCTTTCGAGCGAGCCCTCTGTCCGCGCTTCCCCTGGAACATTTATTACGAAAAGAGAGGCGGCGCGGCTTACTACTGCAATATTTTGGCCCTTTTTTGTGTCCGTTGATTTGAGCTCTCGGGTTAGGAAAACTGCGGCGTAGTTATCTCCGGGTACGGCGTCCTTCGGCACTTTTACTGTGACTGCGATAAAGATTCTTTGGCCATGTTCGAGGGAGAAATTTATAAGTTCCAGATCTATCCAATCTTTTGCGCCGTAAGCGATATCTTCGTTTTCAAGAAAATCAACTCCGGAGTATCCGCCCTTAAAGTTACCGACAGTTAAATTGAAGGAATCCTTTTCTCCCGATCTGTTGGTGATCTGGAGAGTGCGCGAAAAACTCTCTCCGGGATTGGCCTCCACTCGATAAAGAGTAGGACCGATATCGAAATTGTCGGTGTCCTCGACTTCTTTCAGTTGCTCTATCGAACTTGCAGATACGCTTTTGGGTAGGAGCGAAAAGGGCGTTAACAAGAAAACGACCAGTAAGATTGCGAAGATTATTTTTGATCTATCTATGAAATAATGTAACATTACGACCATTATATATGAATTTGAATATTGAATAAACTGCGCAGATGATAATTTAAAGCACAATAAGTTGTTTGTCGCTCTGAATTAATTTTAGAGTCTGGATCCTGAAACGAGTTCAGGATGACATGGAGGAGAGAATGCCCAGAATAAAAGATTGATTGTTGACTGTCTGACAAACAGCTCTGCAAATTAAAAACTTCGAGTCTCCCCGAAGTTTAAGCATATTTATCTTGAGAAGCTATGATAAATCCCTTTCCTACTTTGTCGATGCGGTCATTGTTACGGTATTGGTATAGGTGCCTGTCGGTTGCGATTTGCTTGCTCCAACCTCTGCGCCGAAATATATATACTCTGTATCACCAGTCGTTTCGGTGTTGAGGGTGGCGATGGTTCTATTTGTGGTAGCGATGT
>MEZY01000015.1:0-2115 GCA_001776195.1 Candidatus Berkelbacteria bacterium RIFOXYA2_FULL_43_10 | reverse complement strand
CAGACACCAGTGTCAACAGTCGTTGAAGTAGAACCGAGGTGTCCGCCCCATTCCGAAGCCGAACCTGCCACGGACCAAGTCTCGGGAGTGTCGGCGACGGCTGGCGTGTAGGCAGCGATTGAATCGCTGCCGCTGAGCATTGTCCCTGTACCGTTCGAAATCCATTTCAGGTCATAACCGGCAGAGTTGTTTGTAATAACAGTGCAGGTTGAACGGTTGCTCGTACCCATTGTCGATTGGCCGGTACCGGTGATAGAACTCATTGTAATCGGCGTCGTACAAGAAATACTGATAGTACCGCTGACGCTTAAATTAACAACCACCGGATCTGTGTCGTCAGTTGCCGAAGTTGGGCTGACCGTAATCAGATCAAAAATGAAAGCGACAGCCAAAACCGCAAAAAATATCGTTAATCTCTTCACCAATATCACTTTCGCCCTCCATACAACTGAAATCTTAACGTCTCGTGTCCATTATATCCTGCACATCCTGTTTTTTTCAATCAAGTATCCGAACGAAACTGTGGATAACTTATCTTGCTACGGAAGTTATGGTGACCGTAACCGAATATGTTCCGCTTGGCTGAACTTTGCTGGCACCGACCTCTGCACCGAAATAAATAATTTCATCATCTCCAGCCGCGGTGGTTTTGCTTAAGCGCGTGGCAATGTTGAAATTGGCGATAGGGATGTTGAGCCACTTTCCAGCGGCGTAAGAGTCAGCGTTGCCCCAAAATGAGGTATCGACAGTATCGGAAGCGGATCCCAAATGTCCGCCCCACTCTGAAGCCGAACCTGCCACAGACCAGGTTTCCGGCGTCTCGGAAACCGCCGGTGTATAGGCCACTATAGTATCACCACCGCTTGCCATAGTCGCGGAACTGGCCTTCCAATAGAGATTATAGCCGGAATTATCATCGGTGAAGATATTGCAAGTCGCGTAATTCGAAGACATATCCGGGTCGGAAAGACCTACTCCTTGTATCGCTTCCATATTCAGTAGCGCGTCGCAATTGATTGCAATAACATATCCCTCCGCCGTTTGCCAGAAACCCGCTTTGAGATCGTATGTGGCGCTGCTCGAAGGTCCCGTAGCCATCTCACCCAAAGTATCGTTTAGATCGTAAGTGGCAGAACTGCTGGGAGCGCCAGCCGAACCGATGACATCGGAGGGAATTTCATAATTGGCGCTAGACATTGCTTGCGCGTATTGGTTGGTTCCCAGCAAAAAAACCAGCAAAAATGATAAAATCGCTTGTCTCATCGAAAAACTCGTATAAAATAATGTTGCTATTGATATTTTATCACAGTTATCAAAAACCTTATATTGCGAAGCGGTCTCGGACACTCTGTTGTTGAGATTGCTCCAGTTTGTTGCGGTCGGATATTCTGATATAATTGAGCTGATATAATTCTTGGAGGGAAAGTGCTAATAAAGAAAAGACATAAACTTCTGCTTTCGGCGATTGCGGTTTTGGTCGCCCTGGTTTTTTTTGGAGCCGCTTATTTTAGCTATGCGGAGGGCTGGGATATTATAGATTCATTCTATTTTACGACAACTACTATCACAACAATAGGATATGGAGATCTTGTTCCAACTCACGATGGCTCAAAAATCGTTGCTTCGCTCTATGCCATAGTTTGCATTCCAATTACTCTATTTGCTTTCGGAATTATCGCGGAAGAGTATATTGAAACAAGAATGCAAAGACTTGAAAATACAATGAGCGGCTTGATCCATCATGAGACAAAGGAGATCGAAGAAGTAGATCAAAAATTGAAGGTAAAAGATCAAGATCAATAAGTTAATTATTTAATTAGGAGGAGAGATGAAAAGTAAACCAATCTCGATCACGATGATGGTGCTTTCTGTGATCGCGGTAGTTTTGGCCGCACTCGATGCCGGAGGTTACGATGTCTGGATCTCGGCTACCTCATGGCTTTTAGTCGGTGTAGTTCTTGGAATTTGGGCGCTGTACACCTCTGATTGCTGCAAGTAATAACCGTTTATTGCTAACCGAATATCGCCAATCGAAGATCGTTAACCGTTAACCGATTTGTTTTCTGTTACGCATTTTTCAAGTATATTGTCGATTATCGATATGCGATCGACGAT
>MEZY01000014.1 GCA_001776195.1 Candidatus Berkelbacteria bacterium RIFOXYA2_FULL_43_10 | reverse complement strand
AATTGCAGTAGATAAGGTATTTATGAGATAGCTTCAAGCATTCCTCTAATCAATTTATCGGCTCTTTTGAAGAATTTACCTGCGGTTTCAATATCCTGCTCTTTTATCATTCGCGCCAAATCAGCATTAAATTCATCGACTAAACCGTCAATTTCCCTAACTTTTTCGGGGTCGCTCTCTTGAATGATTCTCTCGGCGATTGCCGTATCTTGAGTGCCCATATTGTCCCGCAGATACTCCTCGTAACGAGGCAACGTTTTCATAAATGGACCAAGCTTCCCCTCTCCAACATCAAAACCGACCCCCGTCCATGCATTATAATAATCCGCACAAAGCCCTGTTTTCTCAACACGATGTAGTTCAAAACTCCAATTGGGAACCCTCTCTCGCGAAGCTTCTGTATCGATAAAATGTTCTCCCTGAACCATATGTCCTCCAAATTACTTCTACAACTGAAAGTCGCTACTACTTAGTCTGTTTGTTTCAATATTAATCATTTGAATTCTTTCAGCGTTTGATTATACAATACATTATTACTTTATTGCTAATCTAATAAGTAATGTGAATCATGGTTGTTCAGGTAAATTATACCAGAAACAGTGTAAACCCTTATAAATTTGACAATAGTTCGACAATGAGTTTGAATAATATTACATACCAACAACACCCACCCTACGGAGGCGACGGTCATGACCATCTTCATCGCAATCGGCACCGTCTTCATGTTGACGCTACGAACCGCGTCGTGGCGCGACTTCTTCATGAACTGGGACGTGGACATAGGTAAGCTCGGTATCAGCTACTGCTGGTGTCGAGCGCACCGCCTTGGGATCTGCTGGCGGCATAGGATCGTCCGTGACAACGGTGTCGCCGCCTACAGAGGGAAGCGTCAGTGGTCATTCGGGTTAAGCGACACCCACGATGTACGCTACGAGGGCGCAGGCCCGATCTGGCGCTTCGCTTTCAAGGACAGGGGTCGCGGTGAGTACGTCTGGGGGATCACAACCGATCGCGGGTATGACATCGTCTGGTGGCCACCGAAGTTCAACATCGGCGGCTCTCCTCCAGGCTACCGCCTGAAGCGACTACTGGGTCGCTTCGTGTTACGCCTCCGAAGACGGGGAGCAACTTCCTAGCTCGTGCACACGCGCACCGCACCGTGCGGCGGCCCTAGCAGGGCCGTCGCACTCGTTTTATATGTATAGTTGATCCGGCTGTATCAGCACTTCTACACGGATTTTACCCTGAGTTTATCGAATGGGCAGTATAGAAGTGGTAGATGTTTACCATCGTACCGCCACCTCGTAGGTGCAAGTCGAGGGTTAACCATTAACGCGTTTTAAGAATCATTTTAAAGGTATCTTTTGTCCATTTCAAAAACATATCGAACAGAGGGTCTTCGGGCTTACCTTTTCCGCGTTTAATATGATCGTAGCCGACGATAGCCACCACAAACGGCCAAACGACCTCTTTCTGTAGTGGTAAGTTTTTTTATTTTTCCGATATTCTTTCTGGCATTCATCAATACGCATTTTGATAACTGTTTTAAATAAACTCGCATCCTCATCTTTCGAACCGATCTCTTTAAGTAAATTTCCATATGATGAAAGAAGCTCGATTTTTATCTCCGGAAAGTAGACATCGTTTTCATATTCCGGCCTTTCGGATAGCGTATCAAAAAACAAATACCCGAGAGCAATTCCGGATATAACAATTTCATTGAAAATTCTGTCTTGTTCTGTCTGGTCGAATTTTTCAAGTTCAACCAATCGTCGGAATTTTTTGTCTCGAAAAAGCTTAAATGCCGACGAGGCAATTTTTTCAGTAATCTTTCTGGCTACAATGTCCGGTGCTTTCATATTGTTATATGCCCATCTATCGTTACTCTGCCGCTACCCGCATCTGATCACCGTCTAACCGCCACCTCGTAGGTGGCGGATGAAGGTTAATCAGCCGGCGTAATTATCCATCGTGAGGAATTTGATAATCGAAATATTTCTCTGGTCTTGTTTTCTATCATCAACGAATTTCTTGTACTCTTTCGGCGATAGATCAAATAGATTATCGAAGTTACATACTCTTCCGCCATTACTATTCTCCTGTAAATATTCACCATAAGATGAAAACTCCCACTGCTCGGGTATTTTCGTAAGATCAGCCGAGGTCGGGTTTAAATGTACATAGCGCGTAAGGTGCAACAACTGTTCATCTTCTGATACCAACACGCTTTTGAACCTTCCCGACCAAAGCGGCCCGACTCTTTTGTGCTTGGTATTAAAATACCTAGAATAGCTGTTTAGCACACGTGACATGTATTTGGAGATTCCACCTTCTTCCAATTGTTGAAGAATAATATGAATATGTGTTGGCATTATGCAATATGCGATAATTCGTACTAAACAATTATCTTCAATTTTCAACTGGTATAAAATTACTTCTTGCGATGATTCGTCCAGTTCGGCAAAATGAGAATACTTGTAGTTAAAGTTTGCGTAGCGATAGCAGTTCAAAATATTTTTCATCCTTAGATATTCTTCATCGTTGTTAAACACGACAAACTTTGCGATGCTTCTTGTGAAGATGTGATAAATTTCACCATTCTCTAATTTTTCTTTTCTTTGCTGCGTCACGTTGTTATTATATCAGCAGATGAATTTCTTCCAAATTTAACCCTTGCAATATACTGAACCCTGGATGATTTTATTTGCAGGGCGGTTGTGTATCACAGCGCCTCGCGCAAACTGATGGCCACATTGGGGGCATTTCAGATCTCCGTCCGTATAATCACGCGCAATCATATCTTTGTAGCATTTTAGCAAATGCCCCAGCTTATCCTTTTTATAATCATAAAGATGCACATTACATTTGGAGCAATAGATTTTTATAAGATGAGCCTTCATAAACATTAATTGCGTACCCACCCATCCGCCACCTACGAGGTGGCGGATAGAGGTTAATCGGATATATGAACGCCTCAATGGCTGAGCCATTCATAAATATAATTCATCCATTTAAGTGTTTCAGGTTCGGGCCGGATTTAGTTACAAACTCCTGCCACCACCAGTCCTGGGGGTCGGAGGTTTTTATGAGGTTTATTAACTTCTTCGCCGATTTAGTTTTCAAATACGGAACACGATTCTTAAGGTCTGCTTTGAACCATTTATCGGCTAGTTTGTTCCCCTGCCAGGAGAGCGACCACTCCATAAACATCTGGGCAATGCAATCGGCGTCTTTTACACATTTGGAAACTTTTGATGATCTTTTCTCGTACTCCTCGATCTCTTCTTTAAGGTCTTCACCGAAAGAGAAGCCTGCGAATTGATCGGCTACCGCTTGTTCCTCGTTTGCGGTGGTATAGTTTTTTGTCACAAAATCGTTGTCACCAGTGCGAGCCTCCGCCAAGTCGTGAAATATTCCCATGGTCAGGGCCTTCATTCCCTCTTGGTGAGAACATTTCTCCATTCTCGTGATGCAATAAGCGATAACCGCAACGTGAAAGCTATGAGAGGCCAAGGTATCGAAAGTGACGTTGCCAAGATTACGAACATGGCTGCGATTCGTCATCATCAATGTCCCAGCTTGCTGGATTAGATACATTATTCTAGCATTTTCACTAGCTTTTCGCGAATTATTAATTTTCATTTCTCTCCGATTTTTACTTTCATTGCAATTAGTGTGCCGGTAGCAATGCCCAGGGCATAGATTAATATTGCGATGATGCTTCTGTCACTATCCAATCGAGTAATAATATTGTAGATTACCAACATGGATATTACGGTTGTCAGAAATGAGAATAATACCGCATAAGCAGTGCGCTCTTTTGCGATAAATCGCCAATTGAGGGTTAAAAGAAAGTCTTGCAATACTCCGGCCAAGTAAAAAAGAATTAGATAGTACATTGCGCTCCCATATTGAATTAATTGATTGCACTAATAATTAATACCGGTTTCTTCGGTTGCGTCGTTCTTGCTCTGCTTCGCCTTTCGCTCGTTCTGCTTCGTACATCCCTTCGTACCACTCTTGGCTGTGGCCGGAGAGATCGGGGCCAATATCAACTTTCCCAGCCCATTCTGTCTCAAAATTGTCTCTACCGATGCGCCCGCCCCAGAACCTCTCATTCCTCTCATCGGGGTTATTGAGGTTTGGGCCGTAAGCATTAAATGATAAACTATATGGCCATTTTATCTGAAAAATCACGGCATCGAGATACGCCCCCGGCATTGGAACTTCTTGAAAGAATTTCCTTTTTGTCGGTTCGTGAAATCTTTCCTCCCTCCCCATGTCCCAAATCCGAATTCTTTTATCATGGCTGTCTCTGGCTCTAACCATCAACTCCGCAAATGATTGCACAATGTGACGTTCCGGTTCGATTTTTGCCTCCGGCGATTTTGGATCAACCGGTAGCTGAATTTGTTCTGGCATAGGACTCCTTTTCTTAATTAGCTGATAGCTTTAATATCTACAAACGTGATATTATCGCCATCATCAATCACATACTGTTCGTCAGTAAGGAGGATCTGTTTGAAACCTGTGACATACGAGTGCTTCATTATTTCATTCAAATATGATTCTTTGAAACTCTTTGAGCCCCAATGCGGCTGGACCATAATGTCGGTGATGCCAAGTCCATTGAAATCTTTGATATCCGGAACTGCATCTATCTCCTTCTTCTCGCGAGAGGCGTAAATATCCGAACTGGCAACCATTGAACCGGCTGATGAACCGATATATATTCTGCCATCTTTTACAAATTGTTTAATGAGACCCGCACTATCCGATTGCTGAATTTTCCAAAGAAGATAAAAAGTGTTTCCACCGGCCATAATAATTCCATC
Organism: Candidatus Berkelbacteria bacterium RIFOXYA2_FULL_43_10; assembly: GCA_001776195.1. Taxonomy (GTDB): domain Bacteria; phylum Patescibacteriota; class UBA1384; order XYA2-FULL-43-10; family XYA2-FULL-43-10; genus XYA2-FULL-43-10. The sequence goes on along the minus strand of MEZY01000014.1, from coordinate 8,259 downwards.
AACTTTTGACAACGCATCTTTGACTTGTTCTTTTGTTTTATCGGTTAGAGTGTAATTTTCAAGTTCAAAGCCCAACTCCGTCATTGATTTTCTGTCCGCTATTAACCACCACCTATTCCCCTTTTCTAATTCCGACGCAGTGATGACGAAAAGAAACCTCTTGATGTTCGGATCAAGATGTTCGGCCAGATCTTTCGCGACACTCTGTAAACTTGATGTGAGAAAAACATTTTTCATAACTTCAAATATACCTCTCTTCGCGCACATAATCAAATTAAATCACATCAATTTTTACACCAATTAAACGCTTATGCGTCGATGAATAACCCGGTGAATTCTTAACCGACAATATCTGTTATTCGTTTATTGTACGTACGTACAATAAACGAATAGTTGCGATAATTGAAATACTAATTAAGCTCGGCAACAGGAACGAGGTCATTTAACGGAAAAAATTATGAACAGTACTAAAAATAACAGTGCTAATATCAAATTGGCTACTGTGCCCGAGATAACTCCCAGAACTCCTCCTGTGGCTGCTTTTATCGCTTTATTGTGATCTTTGAATTGAATTATCTCCGAGACCAGTATCCCCACAAACAATCCTGCGATTCCACCAAAGGGCGGGTAGATAAATATTCCAATTATTAAACCTAAAAGTCCGATAATGATAGAGCTTCTTCCCGCACCGCCGTACTTTGCTCCGATGATGCCGGAAGTATAATCAACTGTGATTGATGCGAGCGTGATGATAATGAATATTATTAAGTTTAAGACCGTCAGATGTGCGAATCTATCAAAAAATAAAAAGATTAAAGTCACAGCGAACATTAAGGGTATGCCGGGAAGCGCGGGGAATATTGTGCCGGCAACGCCGACAAGCAGTATCAGCGAAAATATTATGACCAACAATGCATAGCTCATACTTGAATTTTGATAGGGATTAATGATTTTTTTTGGTCGGGGATGGCGGATTTGAACCGCCGGCCTCATCGTCCCGAACGATGCGCGCTACCGGACTGCGCTAATCCCCGCTCTTAAACCGATATTACCATTAAATCCATCCGAATCCAATTGTCGTATCATTTGGATATAGCTAAGCGTACTTGTCAGCATAGATATAATCATTTATACTTGAATTTATGAAACGAATAAAACCTGGAGTAATCAGCTATATGAAAGAACTTCGAACTAGCGGGCACAGCGTACCAGAAATAAGCAGAATTACACAAACAGCTAAATCGTCAGTTCTTAGGCACATTAAAGATACTCCTATAGCTCGAGAGCACATGCGGAGATGGCTTGATCGTAAAAGAACCGCACAAATCCTCTGCATGAAAAGATGGGATGATGCCAGTATTAGGGCATCGACAATGGTCAAGGACTTAACAGACAGAGAATTGTACTTAATCGGAGCATCACTCTATTGGGCCGAAGGGTCTAAAAAGGATTTTTCATTTGCCAACACGGATGGTGATCTGGTTAAAATATTTATTTCATCGCTCATGAAGACATATGGAGTAAAAAGTGATGATATTTTTGTCTCAATTAGAGTATACGATGATTTAATCATCAGTGATTGCCTCAAATATTGGTCGAAAATCACCGGGAAAAAACTCGGGAGAGAAACAAAAATAAATGTGCTTACTGGTAAAAAACATGGTAAACTAAAATACGGAATGTGTAGGATTCGAGTTAGAAACGGAGGAAATCTGCTTAAACTTTTTCACTCGTTGAAAGAACAGATTGCTGGTACCTGCCCTCGTAGTTCAATGGATAGAACAAGGGACTCCTAAGCCCTAGATACAGGTTCGATTCCTGTCGGGGGTACCAACACATGTCGTTCTGTGCGACCGGTCTTCGACTTTGAGGGGTGAGCTTTCAGGCTCAGACTCGAAGAGAAGGCGGTAAGTGCGAGAAATGTTCGAGCATCATATTTATTGAAAGCATATTCTATGGAATATATCGATATTGTTGATAAATCTGGGCGACCAACTGGCGAAATAGAGAGCCGCGAGGTTGTTCATAAAAAAGGATTATTACATCGTCATATTCACGCTTGGATCATAAATTCAGAAAACGAAGTACTCCTTCAAAAACGTGCGGCCAGCAAGAAAACGTATCCGAATATGTGGGCGATGTCTGCTGAGGGTCATGTATCTTCGAGGAAAACTCTTAAGGAAACAGTCGTTGAAGAAATTCAAGAAGAACTCAACATCAAAATCAATAAAAATGATCTGTCTGTAACGTTCAGCTACCCGCGAGGAAGAATTGAATTTCAGGATGGTTGGATTGAAAATGGAATAAATACCGTTTACATAATTTATAATGACACTTCAATCGAAGATATCAAAATCCAAGCGAGTGAGGTGGCTGATGTCAAGTGGATGAAATTAGAGGATTATAAAAACGTTATTTACGAAAAAAATCCAGAATATCGAACTTATCCAGAAGAGTTCCCTAAATTGTTTGAGACGATTTAAATAATCAGGGATAATATCCCTCAAAATTCAAAAATCAAATCTTTCACATATCTCTGAATGATCATAAAAATGAGCATTGATGTTATCACCGCTCATTTCCTCCAGCAACGGTAGCCGTCTCACGGTAACGAAGCCCGTGTCGTAAGACGTTTGACGTTAAACGTAACTGGCATCGTAACCGATAAACGATTAACGATATATCTACCGCACCTTGTTCCTGACCGTTCTACTCGGCTTGAAGCGAGGCATCTTGGAAGCGGGGATTTTGATAGCGCTCCCAGTTCTAGGATTCACACCCGAACGAGCTTTCCTCTTACCGACATCAAATGTTCCGAATCCGGTTAGGGTCACTTTCCCGCCCTTGGCTAACTCCTTGGCGATTAGATCCAGCATCGCTTGGACGCCAGCCTCGGCCTCACGACGAGATAGACCAGTCTTCCTTGCAACTTCGTTAATTAGTTCGCTTTTGTTCATAGAGCTCCTTTTCCCGCCTCGACGGGTACTACTTTGTTGATCCTTTTTATTTTTAGGGCTCTTTTTGTTTTAGTATCAATTTCAATTACAACACCCCCAAATATTTGCTCTCCTACTGCCACTTTATGTGATTGCGGAAGTTGTGTCAAGAACCCCTCAATAATTATCTCTTTTTTTACTCCCAAAACGGAATCTCTTGGTCCTGTCATGCCCAAATCGGTGATATAGGCCGTACCCCCTCCCAGAATTCTTTCGTCAGATGTTTGAATGTGAGTGTGAGTCCCCAAAAGCGCCGCCACCTTTCCGTCGAGATAAAATCCCAGAGCAACTTTTTCACTGGTGGCTTCGGCGTGAAAATCGATGATAATGATTTTACCCTCGTTTTCTTTGATGATTTTGTCTGCGGTTTTAAATGGGTCTTCTACATCATCGTACATAAAAACTCTGCCCTGCAGGTTAGCAAGAGCAATGTCGTCGCCAATCAGAGCCACTCCCCTTCCGGGAACATTCTCCGGATAATTCGCCGGGCGCAGGACTTTCACGCTTTTGTCGTCCAGAGAATGAATAAAATCCTTATTGTTCCAGATGTGGTTTCCGGAAGTGAAATAGTCGATACCTGCTTCTACCATTTCCTGATACTTCTCGTAAGTCATCCCGTGCCCGGCCGCTAAATTTTCCCCATTGGCAAAAACAAAATCAAGACCCTCCGACTCCCTAAGTTCGGAAATCATTTTTTTCGCCGCAGCCCTTCCTGGCTTGCCGACAATGTCACCAATGAATAAAATTTTAAGCATAAAATTTTCTCAATTTCGAAATTCGAATATCGAAGCTCGAAACAAATAATAATTCTCTAAATTCTAATGTTTAAAACATTCGATCATTCAGATTTAGAATTTGTTTCGGATTTCGGATTTCGTGCTTCGGATTTGCAAAATAGCTCCGCTATTTTGCATACTCCACCGCTCTTACTTCTCTGATCACCTGTACTTTGACTTGTCCGGGGTATTGAACTTCTTCTTCAATCTTTCTTGCGATTTCTTTCGAAAGTTTTTCCGCTGACAAATCGTCGATATCTTCCGGACGGACGATAACTCTCACCTCACGGCCGGCTTGGATCGCAAATGCTTTCTCGACCCCCTCGAAAGCATTTGCAACTTTTTCCAGCTCTTCGAGCCGTTTGATGTACGACTGCAAAGATTCCCGCCTTGCCCCCGGTCTTGCAGATGAAATCGCATCGGCGATTTGTACTATCGCCGCCTCGGCTGTTTTGATCTCCACATCCTCATGGTGAGCTTCCACGGCATGGATAACATTCTCCGGCAATTTGTATTTACGCATTATGTCGGCGGATATAACCGCGTGCGAACCGGGAACTTCGTGGTCGACGGCTTTGCCAAGGTCGTGCAAAAGTCCGGCTTTTTTCGATAGTGTGGCATCGGCGCCAATTTCCTCCGCCAGTACTGCCGAGAGTCTCGCCACTTCAATGGCGTGTTGAAGCTGATTTTGTCCGTACGATGTCCTAAATTTCAATCTTCCCAATATCCTTATCACCTCCGGCGGAAGTCCGGTTACCCCGACTTCGACAACCGCTTCCTCTCCCGATTTTTTGATATCATCCGCAACGATCTTCTTCGCTTTCTCGTAAGCCTCTTCGATTCGGGTCGGATGAATCCGGCCATCGGCGACTAGCATCCCGAGCGTAACCTTGGCAACCTGTCTTCTGATCGGATCAAAGGACGAAATCACCACTGCTTCCGGTGTGTCATCGATAACCAGATCAACTCCGGTCACTTTTTCGAATGCTTGAATATTTCTGCCCTCGCGCCCTATTATTCTACCCTTCATCTCATCCGTCGGAAGCGGTACAGTGGAAACGGTCGTTTCCGCCGCTGTTTCCGCCGAAATTCTCTGCATCGCTGTTACTATGATCTCACGCGCTTTTTCGTCAACATTGTCCTTTACATAGAGATCAACCTCTTTCATTTTTTTGATCAACTCCTCCTTGCCCTCTTTTTCCACAACTTTAAGAAGAATATCTTTTGCCTCATCTTTCGTCATCTTTGCAATTTTCGCCAAGCTCTCTTCCTGTTTCTGCCGTAGCTGCTGCAGGGATGATTTAATATTTGTAATCTCTTCCTTGCTAGTCTCAACCTCTTTGCGGCTACGCTCCAAATTATCGAAACGACTCTCAAGGCTCATCTCGCGTTTACGCAACTCTCGTTGCGCATCGTCCAAATTGACCGACTTCGATCTTACCTCCGCCTCGGCATCTGTTTTGAATTTAAACGCTTCATCCTTTGCTTTTAGCAAAATCTCTTTCTCCTCGACTTTTGCATCCTCTACAATCTTCTCCGCCTTTCCTTTGGCTGATGCCATCCGTTTCCCGACCGTGATCTGCCAAGCGATAAAACCCAAAACTCCTCCGCAGATCAGGGCGGCGATGGCAATTAAAATAGTCACAATCATTTCAATCCTTTGAGATCACAGCAAAAACTAGATTCTTCTCCCCCAAGACGATCTAACCATATAGAAAAGATAACTCGTAGCTGATTTCATTTCAATTTTTACCGTGATGTCGATTTATTAATTTATTTGATTACTACTATTAGTTTATGTTAATTATCGCAAAAAGTCAATTGTCTGTCCTGATTGACTATGAGCCACATTTCATATATGATATTCTGGTACTGCAGGGGCATTTTTGCTGTATGGGGGTGTGGCTTCCCACTTCGTCTCGCCTACCGCGGACTTCGAGGGACAAGCATCGACGAGTGATAGATAATTCGTATTTGATTTCTGAATTTTGAATTTTGATTTAATTTCGGGGTGTGGCTCAGTTGGCTAGAGCACCGCGTTTGGGACGCGGGGGTCGTCGGTTCGAGTCCGACCACCCCGACCATAATCAATGCTATTGCAGAAGCGGGCCTGCCCGCCGTAGCTTTAGCGAAGGCGGGTATAGTATAGTGGCTATTATGTCTGCTTTCCAAGCAGAAGATGTGGGTCCGATTCCCACTACCCGCTCCATGCCCGCGTAGCTCAGTGGATAGAGCAACTGCCTTCTAAGCAGTGGGTCAAAGGTTCGATTCCTTTCGCGGGTACCAACACAAGTCAAAAGTAGAAAGTTAAAAGCTGGAAAGTTTATGGCGATCATAGTGAAGTGGTTATCACGGCAGTCTGTGGCACTGCAATCACGGGTTCAATTCCCGTTGATCGCCCCATGCCCCCGTAGCTCAATTGGATCGAGCGTCTGACTTCGGATCAGAAGGTTGCAGGTTCGAGTCCTGCCGGGGGTACCAATATATATCAAATTGCCTGGACCGTTAGCTCAATGGTAGAGCAGTGGCCTCTTAAGCCATTGGTTCTGGGTTCGAGTCCCAGGCGGTCCACCAGCCAATCGGAGATTGGCAAATTACAATCAACAAGAAACAATAACCAAGCAATATTCAGTCATCAAATATCGATCATACGCTAATTACTATTGGATATTGAGCATCGGTATTTGAGGTTTGTTTGTATCTTGTTACTTGTATCTTGGTTATTTTCTTAAACGACTTTGCCGCCATCGTCTAGTGGCCTAGGATATCGGGTTTTCATCCCGAAGATCGCGGGTTCGACTCCCGCTGGCGGTACCAACTTATTTCGTTCTGGGCGACCGGTTCGCGGTAAGTGCGAGAAATGTTCGGTTTAGCCTCAAAAATCTACAAAAAAAGAAACGGTTTTTAAAAGCCGTTTTTTTGATTAAAAAAAGAGCCCCCGGGAAATCCCGAGAGCTCAGGTGCGAGTCAGATGTTGCAGGTGGTGGCTATCGGACAGCGAGTGTCTCACCATCATATTGCAGGCCGACGGGGTGAATGATCACCTTCTTGTCTTCGGCCTCGATGATCGTTCCTGCGTTCAACGCCGTCAGATTGTTCTCGCTGGCGACGACCAGCACGGATGCGACATCGTCAGGCGAGACATAGACGGCGAAGCCGGCTCCCATGTTGAAGTAGCCGTACATCTCCCCGGTCTGGACACGCCCGTGTTCCTTGATGAAGCGGAACACTGGCTGGGGTTCCGGTACCGATGTGATGACGTAGTGGAATGACTGTGGCGCCCTCATCAATTTGCGCCAGCCGTGCCCGGTGATGTTGACGAGGTAGTGGATGTCCACCCCGCGGTTGAGGCAGTCCTCGACGAGTCCGACATAGATGTGCGTCGGATCCAGCAGGGCATCGCCGTAGCTTCGGCCGTCGCTCAACTCGGTGAGGAATCCGTTGTCCAGTTCCTTGGCGATCTCCCGGGCCATCGTCAGCCCGTTGGCATGAATGCCCGAGCTGCCAATGATCACGATGGCATCACCAGCGACGATGTTCTTCGGCTGAACCAGTCGGTCCTTGGGCTTCACGAACCCAACGGCTGCACCAGACAGTTCAACCGTTCCGGGGATGATGACGTCCCTGAGAGTCGGCGTCTCGCCACAGCCCCAGGTACAACGGGACAGATCGCAGGCGGTCTTCCAGCCGCTGATCAACTCGTTGCTCCGCTTTTCGTCCTTGAACCAGTCGGAGTTGCCAACTGCCAGATGCATGGCGACCGAGAGCGGTAGACCACCCATGGTGATCATGTCGTTGACGATCATAGCAACGGTGTCTTGTGCGATGTGGTCGTAGTAGCTGTCGCGACCGCCGTTGAGTTCGTACATGGCGTCGGCGACCAGGTTCTTGGTGCCGAGACCCTCGATGACGAAGGCAACATAGCTCTTGGCCGCCTCAATGAGGTAGACACTCTCGCCACGGCTTGGCTCGAACTCTTGGAACTCCCCGCCAGCGATGCGTGTGATGTTGCCAGCTGTCCCGAGTCCTGCCAGTTGGCAGGCTCGTTTGAACGGGTCCATAGCGTCGTAGTCAACGCCTACTCCTGCGCAAGTCATTCCGGCCTTGTCGTCGGGCATCTAAGATGTCCCCTTTCTCAGTATGGTTTTGGCTGGTTAGAATATACCAAACTTTACCGTTTGTGACAAGCAAAACGCATGATAAGAATTATTTAATTACCGTGATCTTTTTATCCTTCAGACTCATCTTGATTTTCAAACAATTTAGGAGTTCTCTTTTTTCCTCTCTGGCTCCCTCGCGCAATACGAATTTGGAATAGTCGCGAAGGTCAACTTCATTGTTCAAATCTTTGCTGACTTTTTGTTTTAGAATTCTTGCATGCCATGTACCTTTGTCAAACTTTTTTAGAAATGTCCGGTTTCTAATCTTTTAGAAATGTCCGGTTTTGTTAATGTAATGTTAAAGCACTTGGCTGATATCGCTTCCAT
>MEZY01000013.1:97-12856 GCA_001776195.1 Candidatus Berkelbacteria bacterium RIFOXYA2_FULL_43_10 | reverse complement strand
TCCGCCTGAATCGCGTGACCGCAGTTCAGACAGCAGACATTCTCCGTACTGGGAGTCGGCCGTGGTACCTCGCACTCGCAAAACTCGACACTTCTTTCCTGCGAGCTTACGACAGGAACAGCACCACAACGCACGCACATTATCGTCACCTCTCTTTCTTCAGAACATCGCAATTGTCACCATGGGGACAGAGTCCCGGTTGAATTCCACCTTCAGGATCTTGGCAAAGCCTATGCGACATCCGGCACCTTGGTGCCTTTTCGCCCGCGAGAGGGTGATCCCCACTCATCCTGGGCACAATGACCGCCGCTGATGCTACCGGAATCAGACGCACACTCGCCCCTCCCTCAGGTCGTGGCATTGATGCAACCGAAAGTATAATAGCACAAAACATTGCTAGTTACCAGTCGTTAGTTTCTAGTTGCTAGAGATTGAGACATTCACGATCAATCAGAAACCAAAAACTGTCACCTTTCCGCTACTATATATCGATGTCTTACACCTAATAAAATATTTTCTGTGAACTTCAGTGGCTTTCTTCTGTATGGTGTTTCTGTGCCCTTTCTGTGAACAATTTCTGTGTGCGTCTAGTCCACCGGCTCCAAATCTTTCGCCGAAATACCGCCTGTGCGTTTTCGTTCGAGATCCCGAAAACGCATCTGCTCCGGATTGAAAAATAGTTCGCACATCCCCGTCGGGCCGTTTCGATGCTTTTTGATCAAAATTTCCGTCACACCCTTTTTGTCAGTATCAGGTTCGTAGTACTCTTCGCGGTAGAGAAACATAACCACATCACTATCCTGCTCGATAGATCCACTCTCGCGAAGATCGGAAAGCTGGGGTCGTTTGTCTGGACGATGTTCAACCGCGCGTGATAACTGCGAAAGAGCGATTACCGGCACGTTAAGCTCACGGGCCAGTCCCTTGAGCGAACGCGATATTTCAGAAATTTCTTGAACTCTATTGAAATCCCCCGACTGAGTTCTTCCCTCCATCAACTGCAAGTAGTCGATAATTATCAGTCCCAATCCATGCTCGAGCTGAAGCCGCCTTGCTTTGGCGCGAATCTCCATTACATTTGCGGCGGTAGTGTCATCTATAAAAAGCGGTGCGTCAGCCAAAACTCCCATCGCATAGCCGATTTTTGGAAAATCCTCATCAGAAAGATTGCCGGTACGCAATTTCCATGAATCAACACCTGCCTGCGAAGCCAGCATCCTATCCACCAACTGCTCCTTGCTCATCTCCAGTGAAAATATTCCGACCGGGATTTTTTCTTCAATCGCCACATGCTCGGCGATATTCAAAGCAATTGACGATTTTCCCATCGAAGGTCTGGCGGCGATAATTATCAGATCGGAGTTCTGGAAACCGGCAGTCAAGCCGTCGAGATCTTTAAATCCGGTCGGCACCCCGCGCAAAGCTCCCTTTTCCTTATCTCGATGAATTTTATCAATCCTATCAAAAGCCTCCGTGAGCACATCTTTAACGGCGATAAATTTATCCTTTAAAAATTTCTGCGAGACAGCAAATAGCGACTGTTCTGCTTTATCGAGAACTTTTGATATCTCCTCGTCTTCCTCGAAACCGAGCCGGCCGATGGTTGATGCCGACTCTATCAGACGGCGCAGTACCGCTTTATCGCGGACAATCTCGGCATAGTGGGCAATATTTGCCGCCGAAGGAGTTGAGTTTACAATTTCCGCCAAATGGCTCGCCCCTCCGATCTGTTTTAGCTTATGTTCACTCTCGAGCGCATCCGATAAAGTAACTATGTCGATCGCCTGGCGTTTGTCGAAAAGGGAAAGCATCGCTTCAAAAATAATCCCATTTCTGTCTTCGTAAAAGTCCTGCGAGGTGATTATGTCGATAACTTTGATAATAGCATTTTTGTCGAGTAAAATCGCACCCAAAACCGAACTCTCGGCGTCGAGGTTTTGTGGCGGGATACGAACATCGGCAGGTATTACTACTTTCGATGATCTTCTCCCTCTCTCCTGATTTTTATCATCCCTCCTGGCCATGGTTCAAATTATTCTAATTGCTCTAATTGACCTAATTATTCTAATCAAGCACCAATGTTCAATTTCCAATATTCTTTCGTGATTTGTTATTTGTAATTTGTTTGCCTGCCCCTCGTAGCTTTAGCGAAGTGGGGATATTTGTATTTAGATTTTTGGGGTTTTTAGTAATATTAGGATTTATTTAGGTTAATTAGAATAATTAGTGTAATTAGGTTAATTATTAAAAATCTCCTCTGCTGCTTTCTGCAATTCATCATCGGTCGCTGGTTTTTTTGCTTTTGGGCGCAGATCGGCTATTTGACATTTGACTCGTATATTTTGTCCGGTCACTTTGCAAAGAACTCCTTCGAGAACTTGAATGTTTTGAATCTCCGAGATTTTATCGCGATGGAATTTGAATTTTACCCCGACTATTAGCTCTTCGTCGCCTCCACCGATCGGTTTGGCATCCCGAAGTAGCGCCGCCAGCGAGTTATTCTCTCCCTTTGTGGTATCAACAATCTTTTTCCAAACATCATCAGTAATTGTAACAGCTTCAGAAGCTTCGAGAGCTTCGCTAGCTTCAGGAGCTTTTGATGTCATCCCGAGCGAAGCCGAGGGATCCCCTGACTTTACGGGATTCTCCACCTCCGGTTCAGAATGACTGCTTTCCTCCTTTTTTGATGTTTTGACTTGAAGCTTCGAATTTTCATCATTCGAATTTGCCTGCCCCGCGAAGTCTTGACGAAGTGGGGTTTCGTCATTAGAATTTTGAATTTGCCTGCCCCGCGTAGCTTCAGCGGAGTGGGGTTTCGGATTTCGCCCATTCGATTTGTCCTCAGGGCGATCTGAGTCTGTCGAAGATCGGATTTCGCCCGCATGCCGGCCGGGCAGGGATTTCGGATTTTTGTCGAATCCGCAGGATTCGACAATTGCCATTTCTATCGGCAATATCGGGTAAGCACTCTCTTTCAAGAGCGCCCCCGCCTCCACAAATACCTCGATCATTTTAATGATTTCTCTCTCGCTCGCTCCACTATCTTTATAATCTTTGGCGAGGTTGATAATCTTTTCCGTATTCTCTTTCGTATCTTCAAAAAGCGCTTTGCCACTCACAAGATACAAAAAAACTCTCCGCAGCTGCTCGATAATCGCGATATTGAGCTGTGTCATGCTTTGCCCGCTTGCTTGCATTCCGTGGGCGATTTTTAATCCCTCCTCCGCGTTCGAATTAAAAATCGCCCCGATAATTTTGATCACTTCTTCGCTCTTTGCCACCCCAAGCAATTTTTCCGCATCTTCCAAACTCGTATCTTTTGAATGTGATATTATCTGTTCCAGCATCGTAATCGCATCTCTGTGACTCCCCTCGGCCATAGCCGATATCAAATCGAAAGCGCCCTCGTCGACCTTCGCTTTCTCCATCTCTGCGATATTTTTGAGATTGGAGATGATGTCATCTTTGCTTACTCTTTTGAAATCGAAGCGTTGGGTGCGCGAAATTATCGTCGGCAATATTTTGTGCGGCTCCGTTGTCGCTAAGACAAATATCGCATGTGCCGGTGGTTCCTCCAAAGTTTTGAGAAGCGCGTTAAAGGCTTCACGCGTCAGCATATGGACTTCATCGATGATATAGACCTTATACTTCAGTTTTGCCGGAGCAAATTTCACCTGTTCCCGCAGTTCCCGTATCTCGTCAATCCCTCTATTCGATGCGGCATCGATCTCTATTATGTCGAGAGCTCTGCCTGATATTATATCGAGGCAACTTTCGCACTTCCCGCAGGGCTCGCCGGATATTTCTTTTTTCGCATCTCGATCTTTCGCTATGGTCAAACAGTTTGATGCTTTAGAGAGAATTCGTGCCGCCGAAGTCTTACCCGTTCCGCGCGGTCCGGCGAAAAGGTATGCATGCGATATTCGGTTCTGTTTCACCGCCTCCAAAAGGGTATCGCGAATATGATCTTGCCCCACAAGATCGGAAAACTTTTTCGGACGGTATTTGGTGTAGAGACTCATAATCAAAAGGTAATTATTACACAGAATTTTTACACAGAATATCACAGGAATCATCACACAGAACTTAATCCACAGAAGTTCACAGAAGAAAGTTTAGCAATTAATACTGTTTTTCTGTGTGCTTGTTTCTGTGTTGTCATTCAGTGTAATTCTGTGTCCTTTTCTGTGTGGTTACTATTATAGATCACTTGACGGCGCCAAAAATGCCTCGGCATTTGAAGCATTGAATTATTGAGTCCTAAAGCTATAACCTAATAGCTAATAGCTAAAAGCTGTCCTGTTGTCCCCCTCTCCGCCCACATCCTATCCCCAACCTTGTCCACCAAACTTCGCCACAATAAATTCTGGCTACGCTTGGCAAGCCACTTATATGTTGGTGATGCCAGAGCTAAGGTCTGATCAACGAAATCGTAGATCACGATTTATCGTGTTGGACCGACTATATTAAATTAAGCTCTAAACTATTTGATTATAGTACGTACGTACTGATAACGAATACTATTTATAATGAAAAACAACAAGTGCGGGGACGACTACGTCCCCGCACTCTTGGGTTTCCCGCTCCTCTTCCGCCTCTTTTCCGCAACCTCTCGCTTCTTCACCCTCCTCTCTCGCGCTTCCAGCACGTAGTCCGGAGTGCCATCAATCCACCGCATCTCCTTTTCATAGAAAGCGTAGTAGTGGCGCTCGTGATCATCGTCGATGACGAGAACCGCCTTGCTTTCCATCATCTTCTTCCACGCATCTTCAACCATCGTTATCAGGTCTTGATGCGGTCCACCAAACGTCATGCTCGTGAGCCCCCCATTTCCGTCTACGAACTCTACCCCCCAACTGATATACGCCTCCTCTCCCTCTTTCTCAAACTGCCTGATCCCGAACTCGACCGGCGCTATCTGGCGCATCACCGCCAGCTTTTCACGCGCAATCATTGCTCCGCCTCCGTGTTCTCGGTGGGATTACCGGGTGTTCCCCAACTGATCGGAAGCCAGGTTCCCCGCACCCTTGAATAGGCATAACGCTCTTCGGGACCATCGGCTGGGAAGTGAAGAATCACTTCGTGCCGCTCAACTACTTGCCACATAGCATTCACAGCCTTACGGAAGTTGTCTCCGCCGTATCTGATACCGATTTGGTACTCTGTGCCATCACTTTCAAGCACGAGCACAACCACTCGCATCCAGTGGAAATAGGGTGTTCCTCTTCTGTCAAACGCTAGTACCTCGATCGGCGCGATCTGCGTCATCAGTCGATACTTCTCCGCCGTAGTCATCGTGATCTGCCCCCCTTTTGATGAGGCAGGTAGATATTGAATGTGATGCACTTATTTGTCAATATATTCGTCGTATATTTGTTCCTTAAATAATATTAATTGCCTAAAGCCATAATATTAGCTATGTCTTACTCCATATTGCACCTTGATTTACTGGAATAATCTTGATACACTTATTATGATGTTTATTACGTCGTCGAAATATCATATATGAATTTTGAGCATACTTTAAGAAATCTGGGGCTTTCACTCAATGAATCCAAAATCTATTTGGCCTCTTTGGAGATGGGAGTAGCATCGGCACAAGATATCGCATACAAGGCCAATATCAAAAGAACAACTGCCTATCCTGTACTGGAGAATCTGGCGATTAAAGGCTTGATATACAAGACAAAGCATTTGAGCCGGAACCGCTATTCCGCAGAATCTCCAAAAAATCTGGTCAGACGGTATGGCCGATATTTTAGGCAACTTCACGAGAACTTGCCGGAGCTGGAAGCAATCCACAACCAAAAACCGTCAAAACCTAAGATTGTATTTTATGAGGGTTCGCAAGGTATTTTAAAAATTTACGCAGACACTTTAAAGGAAAAACCGAAAGAAATACTCGAGTTCAATTCCTCCGATATGTTCACGACTTTTCCGACTTTTCCGAAAAATTATGTTAAAGAGAGAATTAAAAGAAAAATTCATGCACGCCGAATCACCGCCAAAGACAAGTTCTGGAACGAACACGCAACAAATGATGTTTCGGAGCTTAGTCGGACGAAGATGATTGATTCTAATAAATTCAATCTGCCGGTAGAGATCAATGTTTACAATAACAAAGTCGCTTTTATGTCCTACGCCGACAAAATGGGAATTATTATCGAGAGCCGCGGTATCGCCGACTCGATGAGAACTATTTACGAAATGTTTTGGGAGAAGATTGATGCTTGATCGTTCGATTATTTAACACCGATTTTTGCTTTTACTTTGTTGATCTCACCCTCCAAACGGTCAATCCTGCTGATAGTAAATATTCTTTCTTGATCCAACGTCAAATTCCATCCCGCGTGTTTATCAAGCACATCTCTCGTCCATCTTGCATCTTTTCGCAGCTCCAGTAAAGCAATATCAACCATCTCAAAACGGTTATCCACATACTTGTGCATTTTCTCGAATCCAACAGCTGTCGAAGCCGCCAAATCGCCTATCGATTTATCGACATCGTCAAATTTCTTATCAACACCATCAAAGCGTTTGTCCACAACATCAAAACGCTTGTCAACGCCTTCAAAGCGTTTATCCACAGCCGAAAAACCGGCCTTCACCGCTTTCGAAAGCTTAACTATCGATTTTTCGAGCTTATCAATTTTATCTTCCTCTTTTTTCATCACAAACTTATTATAATCTGACGTCCTTTTTTGTCAAATCATAAGCATTTTCGCGCATAATCTTGCAGTTGGTTACGGGAATTGGTACAATGGTGCTAAAGGATATTCCAACACGCCCGCCTGCCGTCGGACAGGGGTCCACTACACTGATAGGCGCGGATATGTTTTGTTTGTAATTTGATATTTGGATATTGTTTGGTTATTGTTTCTTGTATCTTGGTTATTGCCGACCTACGGTGGGTTGCCCGTCCTACGCTCAGGTTCGTCTCGAAACCTACGGGTTCGCAAACGAATCTTCGCTTCGGAGGGCAAAAAATCTACGATTTTTTGGAGGGGTATGAATAGAAATTCTCTGGCAAGGGAAATTGCAAAAGTGACTCGACTTTCAAATAAGAAAGCCGAGGATCTTATAGTATCTTTCGGGGATTCGGTTGCAGATGAACTCTCAAAAGGTAAAAAGATCGTCTACTCCAATTTCGGCACTTTCTATACCGTTCACTACCCTTCGAAAATTATTATCCACCCACGCTTGGGCGCTATAAAGAAAATGATAATGCTCCCGACAAATGTTATGAAATGGATGCCGGCAATCAACATTAAAAAAATGGTGGCGGAAGAAACCGATGTGGCGGAACCGACACGCCATAAATCGCAAAGAACCGGCTCGATCTATCCGGAGTCCAAAAAGGATATGGAAGAAATCGCAAAAGATGAAATTGAAAAAGTCCCCGAAAAAGAACCGGGGGAGACACCTTCCAGAGAGGAAAATAATCCCCCTCCGGCCAATATTTACGAAGAAATGCTAAAAGACGGAAGTAGCGAACTCTCGACAATCGATGGAGCGATCAAAATTCATCATGATAACACAAGTGATAAAGGGGAAATAAGTGA
The DNA here is from genome assembly GCA_001776195.1 of Candidatus Berkelbacteria bacterium RIFOXYA2_FULL_43_10. Taxonomy (GTDB): domain Bacteria; phylum Patescibacteriota; class UBA1384; order XYA2-FULL-43-10; family XYA2-FULL-43-10; genus XYA2-FULL-43-10. Next base: position 5,294 of record MEZY01000013.1, on the reverse strand, counting down.
AACAGGTGGTAGAGGTGACAGAGGTGACAGAGGGGATAGAGGGGGAATAGGTGAAAAAAGTGGTATAAGTGATAAAAGTGAGAGCTCTAATACAGATACCGAGAAGCCCAAGGGAGCTTTCGCCGCTTTCAAAGACAAGATGAGTTTTTTCAAGAAAAAATCCGATGACACATCAAACCCTGCCGAAAGTGATACTTCAACCCCAAAAAATAGCACCGATGATTCGGAGCACGATGCGAATATGGCGGACACAGGTATTTTTGCGGCTGAAAGTTTCCGCAACCAGACGCCACCCAAGCCGGGTCAGAGTGTCGGAGCGCAGAAGATCGACCAAATAAAAAACGAACTCGACAAAGGAGCCGACGAGTTAAAGAACGAGAAGGAAGCTCTTCCGGCAATTGATATTAAAAAAGAACCAGCTACTCCCACGGTCATGGCTCAAGACGGAGCGAAAATTACCTACCAAGATCTTCAAAAAACCACCGTCCCAAAAGAGTTGCTTTCGCGTATCCCCGAAAATATCGCTCGCCGTTTTCAGGCCGTCCCCGTTGACGAAGCCGAGGGCAGAGTGACCGTTGCCATGGTCGACCCGCAAGACATCGAGAGCAAAGAAACCTTAAAAAGATTGCTCGGCGATAACATTCATATCGTTTTGGCAACAGAGTCTGACATTAACCACGTTCTAAGCCAATACCAAGGGCTTGAATCCGAAGTCAACAGCGCTATTCAAAGCGCCGAGGATGCAGAGGACGACGAGCGGGATAAAGGAAAAGAGAAAAAGGACGCAAAGGCGGGAATGGAGATCCCCACCGACGATGCCCCCGCCGCCAGAATCGTCAATTCGCTCTTAAAGCGCGCAATACGCGATAAAGCCTCCGATATTCATATCGAACCGACCGAGGGCAAAGTTGAAGTCAGGTTTAGAGTCGATGGAATACTGCGCCTCAAAGTTGAACTTCCAAGAGATATTCAGGCCTCCGTTACTTCCAGAATCAAAATCCTTTCCAACTTAAAAATTGATGAGCAACGTGTCCCTCAAGACGGAAGATTCAATATGACCGTTGACCAGCGCCGAGTAGACTTCCGAGTTTCGACTATGCCGGTAGCAAATGGCGAGAAAATCGTGATGAGGATATTAGACAAAGAGAGCGGGGTCTTGACTATCGAGCAACTTGGAGTCGAGGGTAGTGGTTTAAAGATCTTAGAGGAAAGTATCAAGATTAGCCACGGAATGATCTTGGTCACCGGACCTACCGGCTCCGGAAAGTCAACCTCTCTTTACGCAATGATAAGCAAAATTTACAGCGAGGGAATCAATATCGTAACGCTGGAAGACCCTATCGAATATCAAATAAAAGGGATCAACCAGAGCCAGGTAAATTCGGAGATTGGTTATACTTTCGCCAACGGCTTGCGTTCAATACTCCGTCAAGACCCGGATGTGGTTATGATCGGGGAAATCCGCGATAAGGAGACAGCCGAGATGGCAGTTCATGCCGCTCTTACCGGTCACGTCGTTTTCTCGACTTTACATACAAACGACGCCGCCGGAGCAATCCCCCGAATGATAGATATGGGAGTCGAACCATTTTTGCTCTCCTCTTCGCTTAACGTAATAATCGCCCAGAGACTGGTAAGAAAACTTTGCACTGGTTGCAAGGAAGAGACGAAGCTGACCGAACCCGAGATGAAGATTATCAAAGATGAAATTGAGAAAATGCCGGAAGCGGAGAAAGCAGAAACAACGAAGTCAGATATGAAATTTTGGAAAGGCAAAGGGTGCAAAGATTGCGACAATTCCGGCTACAGGGGACGAATCGGCATTTACGAAGTTTTGAGCGTTTCCGAAAAAGTGAAAGAGGAGATAGTTACTAAAACCTCCGGCGATGAGATTAATAAAACCGCAATTTCGGAGGGAATGGTAACATTGATCCAAGATGGGATTTTGAAAGCTATCAAGGGCACGACAACAATGGAAGAGGTTTGGAGAGTGACGAAAGAATAGCTGAGCGGTTGTTACTACATAGATCGATACATAGATTTACATAGATTATCTATGGTATCTGTGAGTGAATCTATGTGGTAATATCAGCTTTATTATCGCGAAGCGACATGCATTTTAAATACAGGGCAAAAAACGGACAGGGAGAAGGCGTTAAGGGAGAGATCGAGGCTTCTGATCAGAGTTCGGCCTCAGCTTCCCTTCGTGAACAAGGGCTATATTTAAGCTCTATTTCTAAAGTTTCCGAGAAGAAGTTTTCCATTCCTCTAATCGGCGGCAAAACCGGACTCAAAGATAAAATTATATTTACCCAACAGTTGGGTATTATGATCAAATCCGGTCTGGCAGTCGTAGAAGCTCTTCACGCTCTGGCGACGGAAACGGAGAATAAAAAATTCGCGACCGAGATCAACGATGTCATCTCCGATGTCAAAGGCGGCACCACCTTTTCAGACGCACTGGCCAAACACCCTCGCTCCTTTGATGCCGTTTACGTCAACACAGTCAAGGCCGGAGAGAAATCGGGAAAGCTTGATGAAATTTTAGTCGAGTTGGCGATACAGCTCGAAAAAGATTATACACTCAACTCCAAACTGAAAGGTGCAATGATCTATCCGGCCGTAGTTCTGACCGCCTTGGTCGCCGTAATGATTCTGGTCTTAGTCGTAATCATCCCCCAGCTTAAATTAATTTTTGACGATGTCGGCGTCCCCCTTCCTCTGATGACACGGATTGTTATAGGGTTAAGCAGTTTTCTTCAGCATTATATAATTTATCTCGCGATAGGCGTTATTGCACTTGCCGTGCTCTTCAAATATTGGTTAAAAACTTCGCGCGGAAGATCAATCTACGATCGTATTCGCTTGAAAATTCCTGTTTTGGGCTCTCTTTTTAAAAAAACCTATATGGCAAAATTCACACGAACATTTGCAGGTCTCACCGCCGCAGGACTTCCCCTGATAGATGTATTCAAAACGACCAAGGATGTTATTGACAATGTCATCTACCAAAAAGCGATTGAGGAGATGTCGAAAAAAGTCGAGGTCGGTGAACCGATATCAAAAGTTATTAAGGATTGTCCGCTTTTCCCCGGCATGGTCGGCCAACTCGCCGCGGTCGGAGAGAAATCAGGCAATATTGATGTCGTCTTTAAAAGTATGGCTGACTTTTTCGATAAAGAAGTGGATAATATGACGACAAATCTTTCTACCCTGCTCGAACCGATACTAATGGTGGTGATGGGAGCGGGAATCGGCTTTTTGATAATTTCCGTCCTGCAACCGATATATGGGTTGGTAAATGCCATATAACAACGCTGACCTTAAATACACTGGCTTCACGCTGACAAATTGAAGATTGTGAGTAATAGAGGTAGAATAGATATTGATGAATTATTCTAATTACTCCTAATTAAACTAATTGACCTAATGAAATCCAAATATGACAAAGTCCCAAATACAGACCCGACTACAACTTGGCTATTGGTATTTAGTGCTTGGGATTTGATTAGAATAATTAGCACAATTAAATAGTCCACACCAATTACCACCACTTCGGGCGGTTTTTAATTATTGTTCTTCCAGAGTTTCTCAAAAATCTGCTTAAACATCTCGGTAATTATTGGATCGCCAATTACGATAGCGCGGTCGGCTAAAGTATTCCAGAGCAGAGTTTTATAACCGTAAATCAAAAACGAACTAGTGCAATTAAAATTTATAAGTAAATATTTAGTTTGCCTCAACTCTCCCAGGTCATCCCTTTCTATCCGATCTATTTCTGTGTCACGGGGCCTTTTTACCAGGAGCCTGATAGATAATTTCTTGCTTAATCTTTTCTTAATCCATGCCTTCTCCGTTCTTACCCCCTCATAGGAGACAAAGTTCTCCACGTCTCCAAAGAAGAGAATCTCCTCCTTCGCCTCTTGAATCGCCTCTTCGAATACCGCCAAAAACTGCTCTCTACCCTCAAACATTCTGAAGCTTGAATCATGATTTTTGGTAGAGAATTCAAGCATTATCTCCGGCATTTTTCGTTCGAGCTCGGCTCCGACTTGTTGCAATATATTTTTCTGTTTTTCTATCAAGGCAAGGATCATATTCGGTGGTTCGACACTAATTTTTCTTGAATAATCTTGCCGCTTTGGCATTAATCCAAAGTGTTGCAAGCGGTCTAGAGAACTATATATGGTTGGTCGCTCAACTAAAAAATGGCGGGCAAGAGAGGAAACATTTGTCGTGCCCCGGTTGAGAATACTTGCGTAAACTTTTTGGTCAAATTCGTTAACGTTGAGCGATTGCAGGGCTAGTTTAATTTTTGAGTCGTTATTCATAAATAAACAATATAGTGTATAAACAGACTATACAATATATATTGACAAAGATCAAATAAAAGAATAATATGTATTGTTTGCCAGCACACAGGTAAACAGAAAGGGGTGAGCCGAAGATGTGGGAGGTCCCTCTGCTGTTTGGCGTCGTTTCCTTTGCTGTGTCGCTTTGGGTTACACTTATTGTCTATTTCTGCTCGAAGAACATCATGGATGTGATCGTAGGGTTCTTCAGTACGATCACGTTGTTCGTGCTCATACTCTCCGTTTCCTTGGCGAGCAGGAGCGTGTATTCACCCTGGTGTTGTCTCGCGGGTTTCTCTGTGGGAGTGATTGTCGCGGCTGTCATGAAAATCAGAAGTCTGTACCGGCAAGGGCGGCAAGGGAGTAAGAAGGCAATGGGGCATGATGGAGAATGAACCGATGAGGTCCTGGCAATGCCGGGGCCTTTTCGTTTTGTAATATCAAAATACACAGACCGGAACAACCAAAATCCGACGCCGGGGGTCGGATTTTGGTGGGTTGATAGTTTATAAAATACAAAACTCCACCCGAAGCGTCTCGGGTGGAGCGGAAGGTCGTAATTGGCATCTGATTGCGGATCTGCGTCGACCTCGCATCACCGGATCAGATGCCTTTCACGGCGCAGAGGCGGGCCAAGCGTAGTAAGGCCACACACCCACCAGACAACGGGAGCAAGTTACAAAACTGCTCCTGCGCTTTTGTCATTAACATTATTAGCACAGTTTTCGGGGCCTGTCAATACCTGCCATAGTAACCACTCACTGTCATTGCGAGCCATCGAGTGAAGCGAGAGGCGTGGCAATCCTTTCCCAAATAGATTGCTTCGCCGTACCTCCTCGCAATGA
>MEZY01000013.1:0-73 GCA_001776195.1 Candidatus Berkelbacteria bacterium RIFOXYA2_FULL_43_10 | reverse complement strand
GCCATAGGCTCTATGTCAAATAATGTGATAGAAGCAGACTGATTGGTAGAAATGCCAGCATGGCTTTCCTAAT
>MEZY01000012.1:12927-13441 GCA_001776195.1 Candidatus Berkelbacteria bacterium RIFOXYA2_FULL_43_10 | reverse complement strand
CAGTACTCCGTATTTTATTACTTGATTAGTGGCTCCAGCATAACATAATCAGATGTTTTTAGGTGCAATATTTTGATATTAAACCAGAATCGTTATCGAGGCTCGGGGGTCACACATTGCGGTCCCTTCGCCCCCTACATACAGCCCCTCGCGGAGCTGCTCGACATGTCTCTCGAGTTCCGCCCGCGCCGTTGCCAGATCCCTCTGCTTGATGTACTCCTCTTGGATCTCCTCTCTCGTCTTCGGACTCCTCATCCGAAAGCCTCCTTCCGCCCTCCTCGGACGGGAGATTGTGCCTGTTCCTCACAGACACTGCTTCACACGAAGCAATCACATAATATATCAAGCTGTGCATTTGTCAATATCCAAAACACAAATCAGTCACGAAATCGTAACGATATCTTAAACACAAAATCACAAACACAAGAATAAGAAGCATTGATCAGAGACTACATATTTAAAATCGTCTGCAATTATCGTCGTTCGTTGAGAATTGCGGACGATTTGAGTAACA
>MEZY01000012.1:0-12918 GCA_001776195.1 Candidatus Berkelbacteria bacterium RIFOXYA2_FULL_43_10 | reverse complement strand
TTGCTAGAGAGTTTTGGTTCTATCCCCCACCAAAAATATCGACTTGACGGCTTCGGTAGAGAGGAAGACCAAGATTACCGCTACCACTAAAACCGCAATTTCAATACTATTAAGCCCTGTTGTCCCGAAAAAGGGACGAGCCACCGGTAAAAAAACGATGACCTGCAGAAGCAGAGAAATTACTATCGCAATATTTAGATACCAATTTTCAAACAGCCCAAGAAAATCTTTATAAAATACTTCCTTGGCTCGGATCGAGAGCACCATTGCAAGTGCCGAGAAGACTATCAGAGCAAAGACCAGAGTCCTAGCTTTTACCACCGAATCTTGAAGCCCGTACAGATAAAGTCCAAAGCAGACAATCAATGAGGCGACACCCAAAATTATCGAAACTTTAATAAAATGCTTGGTCGAGCTCTTGCCACCTTCTCGCGGCATCTGTTTTAGCGTCATGCGCGATGGTTTTTCGAAAGCAAGAGCTATAGCCGGCAAGGAGTCTGTTATCAAATTTATCCAAAGAATCTGAACCGCCAGAAGTGGAAGCGGCAGAGAGAATATAAAAGCGATTAGAACCAAAAAGAGCTCGGCAAAGTTGCTTGCCAATAGAAATATTAAAGCATTTTTAATATTATCAAAAATAGTGCGACCATAAATAATGGCAGATATAATGCTTCGATATTTGTCGTCGGTCAAGACCAGATCCGCCGCCTCCCGAGCCACATCGCTTCCTTTTATTCCCATTGCGATCCCGACCGCGGCGCTTTTTAGAGCCGGAGCATCATTTACTCCATCTCCGGTCACCGCTACTACATAACCGGCATCTTTATAAGCTTCGACAATCCGGTTTTTGTCAGCAGGTGTAACTCTGGCGAATATTTTGATTTTTGATAAATTGTCGCGAAGCTCTCCCTCGCTTGTCTCATCCAATTTATCAACTGTCATAATCTCGTCGTCAGATACGGAAAGGCCGATATTGTTTGCAATATATTTCGCCGCTTCCGGATGATCTCCAGTCACCATCACAGGCATAATCCCGGCTGCGATAGTTTCACGGATGGCGTCGGCTACACCCTCCTCCGGTTGATCAGAAAAGCCCAATATTCCCAAAAGCTTCATATTCTTAAGCTCCGACGAAGCGCCGGGCTTTATCTCTTTTTTAAGGACCGCAATCGCTTTAAAGCCCTTCTTCGACATATTCGAGAGCACTTCGTGAGCATTCTCCCTCTCCGCCTTGTCCAATTTGCAAAAATTGATAACTTTATCGAGCGCACCTTTTACAACAACTACTTTCTGCTTGCCAAGCATTCCGCTCACTACCATATATTTTTTATCGGAGTCGAAGGGCAATGTCGAGCTTTCATGAAACTTCTTTCTTTCTTTGAACCCCTTCCTCCCGACTCTGTAAAGTTCCTCGAGTATCGCTACTTCGAGCGGATCTCCAACAAATTGCCCCACCTTCTCCCCCGTCGCTGTCGAACAAACTCCTGCATAAAAGAGAGAATCGATGTATCCCTTCCCCCTTTCTTCGTATCTGATCCCCACCTTATTAATTCGCGCGAACTCCTCCACCTTCAAAATATTTTTAGTCAATGTCCCAGTTTTGTCGGTGATTATCACATTAACTTGGCCCAAGGCCTCGATAACCGAAAGCCGCCGGGTTATTACTTTCCTTTTCACCATAGCCAGCACCCCGACTGCCAAAGTCAGCGTCACCACCGTCGGTAGCGACTCCGGCACCGCCGCTACTAAAAGCGATATTACGAATGTCAGAAGTTCAAAGATTTGATAATCTTGAGCAAGACCAATTATGAATATTAAAAGTGCAATTGCCCCGACTAGCATAGTCAGAACTTTACCGATGTAGAGGATCATCAGCTCTAGCGGTGTTTTTTCATCCTCCCTCTCGACCATAGCGGCAATTTTACCAAGTTCACTCCCCTTCCCCGTTGCCGTCACAATTCCAGTCGCCCTCCCTGCTTTGACGCTGGTTCCAAGATATGCCATATTCACTCGATCCGCCAGTGCCGTATCCTCCGCAAGCTCACAGATTTTTTTAGAAGCCGGCAAAGATTCTCCGGTTAGCGTTGATTCATCGACTCTTAATCCCTCCTCATGAATCAACCGCAGATCTGCCGGCACCTTATCCCCCTCCGCGATATTTACAATATCACCCGTAACCAAATCTTCGGTATCGGTTTCGATAACTTTACCTTCGCGCAAAACCTTTGTTTTGTAAGAAAAATTGCGCTTTAAGGCGTCTAGCGCCCTCTCCGCCTTGAACTCCTGAAAAAAACCGATGGTGATGTTCAGGACTATTATGATAATGAAAATTATGCCGTGAGTAAACCCCTCGATAAAAATCGAGACGATGGCGGCGATCACGAGCAAGATGATAAAAAAGTTAGTGAATTGGCGAATAAATATACCCAATGTCGATATTTCTTCGATCTCCTCAAAAGAATTCTTGCCGTCTTTCGCTAGCCGCTTTTTTGCCTCACTCGTCGTTAGCCCAACCTCAAAATCGCTCCGAAAATGTTCTCGGATATCCGTGAGTTTTACACTACAAAAATTTCCCTCCTGCATTAGTTTTATTTTACTTGATTGTGAAACTATTGACAAATGGAAAACGATGCGATAATATGCAATTGTTAGCCACCTTGGAAGCACGTTCAACGCAACCACATCGCGAACCCGTCTCAAGCGGGGAAGGGTCAGGAAGGAGATCGGCTTGATCATCTTCCTCTCGTGCTACGTGTGTGCGACGATAACGCGTTTCCCAAGTAGTGTCCAACGGATGAGTGCCGCGACCCGGAACAACAAAATGGCCCGACCTACTCTACCCATCGAAGTAGCGAGGTCGCCCAACCCCAAAACCAAAACGGGGCCCGGATCAGGTTCAGCACAAGTCTGAAGGGTACTAACAGCTCTGTCCAGCTTCTGCGCAAACGCGCTCCTATGTGTCCTCTCAACCGCGCTCAAAGGGAGACGAGGATTCACGAGATGCGTCCGACCGCGCGCTTAAGCTGACAGCTATTATACCCCCATCGCCCAACCGCGCAACCCGCCCTACTCCCGGATCATCGAGCGCGGCTGGGGCGGCACCCGACGGCAACGCACCGTCGTCGGGTGCCAGAGTACCGAGCAGCGTCCCACCCCAGGGACGCTGTCTTGCGTCTAAATACATAGAACCTACCCGGCTCACAACTTAATTCTTTAATATTACCGGTGGCACTTTTTCACTTAAAACTGTCTGCAATTATCGTCGATCGACGATAATCTAAGACAGTTTCAGAGTGCATTGCCCCTATGGTTGAAATAACACCTGATATTTCCGGCAACCTCTCCGCTTTCTACTTTCTACTTTATGAACTTTCTAACTTTATAAACTTTTGACTACCCCGTCGGTGGCGTTTCAACTGGTGCCGGCTCTGCCGCAGGTGGTTCGACCGGCGGAATTGGCGGTCCGACCAGCCACTTCTCCGGCCAAGGAACATATTTAGATACAAAATCTCGCTCCTGCAAAACCGATCCCTCTCGGCTAATTTTATAATGAAATTTTGCTGAAGCTCCTTGATGAGCTTTTTCAAGCTGTTTTCGCTCCCCCGGTTGAAGCGTATCACTCGGAATCTCGACTGGAGGACCCGGATCAACATAATCGTATGCCACCGGCGTTCCGATCTCAACCGCTCGACTATCCTTCGTTCCGTAAAAGTCGAAAGTAATCTTCTTACCTACCACGCTCGATTGAATCAAAATATACGATGAGTAGTTGTTTTTGAATTTAAAATCCGGCGCCGGGTCGTATATGGTCGCATCCATTCCGATAGGCGGTTCGTAATAGGATACGCGATATTTATGATTCTGCCTCGCAGTTATCTCCATCCCCGAATTTAGCGCCGCACGAAAAAGCGTTGTCGAGACCTGGCAAAGACCACCACCAAACTCCGGGGTGGTTTTGTCCTCCTTGATCACCAACTCCGGCAGATACCCTGTCGAGGCATCGATCTTGCCCAACGCACCAAGTGTCGAAAACTCTTCTCCCGGTTTTATCAATACTCCGTTCAGGGCTGCGGCGCCGACCGTAATATTGTGTATTCTGTTCGCAGGTGATTTGGTAAAATTTGTTGAGCCGGATGCTACCAATTCGTTGAGCCCATATTTTGATACATCGGCCGAATTTATCTCCGGATTGGTAACTGTGACTTTCAATGCCACCGTTTTAGTATCAACCTCCCCTTTCTGCTCTGCGGCTCTCGCAAGTAGAGCATTTTCGATATCAATCTTGGTCTGCTCCCGATCCAGTTTCCTACCCTCTTTTGATGTCTCAAAAACCGAAACCTTGCCATCACTTACCGCAAGTTTGGCGTTTTGCGGTTCCGAATCTATCGCTAACGCGATAGCTTCGACCTGTCTATCTACTTTGTCTGACAGCAAATATAATTCCAGATCATCACCTTTCGCTCTCGAAGATACCATTCCGGCCATTGTATCTACATCCAAAGTGTAGTTTTGATCCCGAAATTTAAGTACCAATTCTCCCTCCGCGAGTATCAGATTCGCTTGGATAAGCCTTTTGTTGGCATTTTCTTTAGTAATTTGCGGGCTGTAAGTTCTAGAATTAAAAGACAGTTTTCGATGCTGATAGCTTGTAATTTGGCCGATAATTCCTGCTACAATTTCATCTTGGTCGATTCTGTTTCCGCTCGCCCTCTCCTCGCTCAATCCAAACCCACCGTCGCCAATATAATAAATTGAATAATCCTTCTCGGGCTGATCAATCTCGGTCGCAATCTCTGCCACTAATTTTGCAATTGCGTCGCTATTTACGTTGTACTCTGCGGGCATTTTTTTGATGACAAATATCGATTTCAGTTGCTCCCACGCATTCCCAAACATTCCTTTGCCCCGTCCGACATCCATAATTTTCCCCGCAGTTTTTTCCAAGTCGTAGTTGAGGCCGATATCTTTGGCGGCGATTTGATACTCCTTGGGGGTTTCGCTACTTTGATATTCAAGAATTATTGGCTCATTCAAAAACTCGGCACTTTTTGTGCTTAAAATAGATGTGATCTCCGAGCGGCTTTTGCCTCCCAGATTCGTATTTCCCAATCTGATGTTTAAGTACGATTTTTTAGCATATGATACAGAATATAGACCAAATGATGCTAACGACAAAGCTAAAAGCACGATCAACGCCACCGCAACAATTTTTGTCGTTTTTGATCTCAAAATCCTCCCCACCTTCTCTTTTATCTTTAGGTTTTTGTAGTTTCTTACTTTACCCATCTCATTCGCCATTAGACATTAGTTTAATTAGTCATCCTTACTTGTACATTCCCACTTTCCCCAAAAAAATGGCTGTTGTCAACAAAATACTCAAAACTCTTGACATATAGTATCTAGTGTGCTATAATGCACTTATGATGATTCTGCGCTGTAAGTGAGCCCGTTAAGGCGGGCACGGCCGCGGCCGCTAGGGCCTGATAGCAGGCACCGGCGGCTAAGGTCTACAATCGCTGTCCCTGATCGGCAGGGTGTGGGCCGCAAGGCCCATGCAATCATCTATAAAGTATCGAGAGGCGCCCCCACGGGGCGCTTTCCTCGTTTATTTGGATAACGATTTGAGACTTGAGACTTACCGGCTTACCTGCTTACGACTTACGACTTACGACTTTAATAGCTCGTTCAAAATATCCTTGGCGCTTTGCTCGCGTTTTTTTGTTTCGGCCTCATCGGATGAAAGAGTCAAGTGAACTATATCACCTTCATTTAGCTTCTTAGGAATTAGCTTTTTAGGAATTAGGATCTCAAAATGCTCGCCAATCAGAACCGCCTTCCTGTCCTCGAAGCGATCAAGCGTAAATATTTCCGATTTTATTTCGTTCTCATCCATTGGTCTTTGGTCTAAAAATCATTAACGCAGCGACGCCCAAAACAGCGACAATGACGATAATCACCTCTGCAGTTAACCCAATATCTCTAGTGATAATTGGCACGATCAATATTGCAATAATTGAGACGAGTTTGATTAGAATATTCAACGAAGGACCGGAGGTATCTTTTAAAGGGTCTCCGACCGTATCGCCAACCACTGCCGCTTTGTGGGCGACACTTCCCTTGCCTCCGAGATTGCCCGCCTCGATATATTTTTTAGCATTGTCCCATGCGCCCCCTGCGTTAGCCATAGTCAGAGCCAGCAAAAAGCCACTCGCAACCAAACCTGCCAAAAGTCCTCCGAGGGATTCTGCGCCTAAAAATATTCCGACCAAAAGAGGTGTGAGAATTGCTACTGTTGACGGCAAGATCATTCCGTAAATTGCCGCCCCGGCGGAAATTGATATACATCTTTTATAATCGGCGGATGCCTTACCTTCCCTTAGGCCTGCAATCTCCCTAAACTGCCTCTGCACTTCCCGAACCATCCTCGAAGCCGCTTCCCCTACAGCTTTCATCGTCATCGAAGAGAAAACAAATGGAAGCAGGGCACCCAGAAACAAACCTGAAATTACTCTCGGCTCAACGAGATTAATTGAATTTATACCGACCGCTTGGGTATAGCCGGCAAATAACGCGAGCGATGTCAGAGCGGCCGAACCGATGGCAAAACCTTTGCCCACGGCTGCGGTTGTGTTGCCAACGGCATCTAGCTCCTCGGCATTTTTTCTGACGCTCTCATCTAAACCTGCCATCTGGGCTATTCCCGCCGCGTTATCGGCAACCGGACCATAAGTGTCTGTAGCCAGAGTCATTCCGAGGGTTGAGAGCATCCCGACACCCGCCAGAGCGATCCCGAACAGTCCTAAGAAATAGTATGCTGACAATATTGCGGCTACAACGACAATTATCGGAATTATCGTCGATATCATTCCCAAGGCCAAACCAAAGATAACATTGGTCGCCGCTCCGGTTTTTGCCGCTTCCGCCAGAGCTCGAGTGGGCTTGCCCTTGTCGGAAGTATAATATTCGGTGACAAAACCGATAATTACCCCGGCCAACAAACCGATGGCAATTACATAAAATATTTTTAGATCATTGATATAATATCTTGAAAGCAAATAGCTTCCCGCAAGAACTAAAATTCCGGACGCAATCGTCCCTGTGTTCAAGGAAAATCTGGGACTCCTTTTGAATATTCCGGTTGAGAGTACTCCGATAATCGAAGCCACAATGCCCAGCCCAGCTAAAATTAATGGCAAAAATATTCCTTTGTCGGCAGAGAATAGTCCGACACCGAGAATCATCGCAATTACTATCGAATCAACGTAACTTTCGTAAAGATCGGCTCCCATGCCGGCAATATCTCCTACATTGTCGCCAACATTGTCCGCCACCGATGCCGGGTTCCTCGGATCGTCTTCCGGAATACCCTCCTCAACTTTTCCGACTATATCCGCACCGACATCGGCCGCTTTAGTGAATATCCCGCCACCGACTCGTGCGAATAGGGCCACAAAGGAGCCGCCAAAACCCAGCCCAAGTAAAGCATTGGTATCACGGAAGATGGCGTAGTATCCAGCCGAGGCCAAAAGGCCGAGACCTACGACCATAAATGACATTACCGAACCAGACTTGAGGGCAATATTTAACGCCTGGAAAATGCCGCTTTTCGCCGCTTCGGTTGTTCTCACATTTGCAACCACGGCCGTCCTCATTCCAATATAACCGGCCAAGACGGAGAAAATAGCGCCGAGCAGAAATCCGAGGGCAGTTTTTGGACCGAGGGAGTAAAGTAGCACTATGAAAACGATACCAGCAATAGCAAAAAGTGTAATATATTGTTTATTTAGATACGCCTTTGCTCCCTCTGAAATCGCCTTGGCCACGTCAGCCATCTTCTTACTGCCTGCCGGTTTCTTTTTGATGACTTTAGTCAGGATCAGCGCATAAACCAGCGCTACTGCCGCCACACCAATTGAAATCATAATTTCCAACATAGTTCCTCCGTTCTTGGTTAGTCGTCCTACGGTAACGAAGCCCGGGTCACCTGCCTGTCGGCAGACAGGTAAAACGTTTAACGTCTGACGTAACGGGCATCGCCCGCCTGCAACTATGTAGCAACTTCGGGCAGGTAACCGATAAACGATTGACGAATAATTATCAAGTGTTAATCAGTGGATAAGATCAGCCTGCCCCTCGTAGCTTGAGCCATAAGCCCGAAGTGGGGTGGTTGTGTTCTCCCCATAATGATCTTAGATGGAGTCTACCACTCTTATAATCAATTTTCAACTCCGCACCGTCCCACAGCGAACAAGAACGGCTCACCATGCACCATCGGTGAGCCGTTTGCCTTTATATAGTTCAAACCTATTATTTCGTCATGCCTAGCTGAACTTTTATTCGATTGATCTCATCCTCCAACCGCTCCACATGGGCATATGTGAAGATTCTTTCTTGATCCAAATTCTTCAACCAGCCGGTATGTTTTTCAAGTATGTTGGTTATCCATTGTAATTTTTCATTTTGTTCCATGGAGTGCTCATCCATCTGCTTTTGCATCTTTTCAAAGCCAAAAGCCGTTGACTTTGCCAAATCATCAATTAATTTATGTACACCGGCGAATGACTTATCAACGCCAACGAATTTCTGATCGATGGTGGCGAATGACTTATCGATGGTGGCGAATGACTTATCGATGGTGGCGAATGACTTATCGATGGTGGCGAATTTCTGATCGATGGTGGCGAATGACTTATCCGCCCTCTTAAAACCGGCGTTCATTGCCTTTTCCAATTTCTCAATTTTTCTTTCAACTTTTTCCATATTTTTTATACTACACCTGAATAATTATTTGGTCAAAGCCGAGTTATACACTTCCAGCGTTTCCTTAGCTGTCTTCTCCCAGGAGTACTTTTTCACCTGCTCTAAACCGCGTTTGGATAATTCCGATTGTAATTTATTATCATCGATTAATTTCTCTATCTTATTTGCAATATCAGAAATATTGTAAGGATCGAAGTAGAGTGGGGCGTTGCCTAAAATCTCCGGCATTGCCGAAGTTCTTGCCGAAAGCACCGGCGTCCCGCAAGCCATCGCCTCGAGCGGAGGCAAGCCAAACCCCTCCGAAAGCGATGGAATTACGTAAGCTACCGCTCCCGCATATGCAATTGGTAGCTCTTCTTCGTCGATGAAACCGGTAGTTACAATAGGTTTTAGGTCGTAGCTTCTTAGCTTGTTAGGATTCGGATTTTGCCGTGTTTTATCCGTGGGATTAATCCGTGAGATTTCCACCTTGTTGATCCTCTCGATCTCCCTCAAAACCTCCGGCTCGCCTTTATCAATTTTCCCAACGAGCACAAGTTGAAGATCGTTGACCGTTGACCGTTGACCGATTTTTCTCTTCAGCGCTTTATCAGCGGGATCAATCAGTGTAGTTTCTACCTTTTTATGAAAAATCTCAAAGGCTTTGAAAAGGCGGGTGAGATTTTTGTGCTTCTTCCACATACCCGTATACAAAATATAATCTCCCTCGATACCATATTTTTTCTTAAAGTTCTTGATACTTGATACTTGATACTTGATACTGGTGTTGAATTTATTATCAACGCCTAGATGCGTCACCACAATCTTTCCCGGATCAACCTTATAACTCTCAATGATATCCTTTTTACTAGTTTCCGAAATCGTGATTATCTTCCTCGAATCTTTCACGGCCGATTTCATCACTCCGGCAAATCCCAGTTTTTTTAAAGGATTCATTCTATGCAAATGCCCGAACATTGTTAAATCGTGTATTGTGACCACATAGTCCCCTCTATAGCGTATCGGGTGGTTGAATTGAGTAAAATGCACAAGATCAAACTTCTTTTTATTCAAATACGAAAGTAGCCTCGTCTGCTCGGCTATCGAGTAATGAGCCACATCCAGTATTTCAAGGTTGTAGGTTTTAGGCGTTAGCTTATTAGGTAAAAAAGCTTCTGCGATCTTTTTACCTTGCGGTCTGACAAGAAGTGTATACTGATTCTCATGATCTAATGTGAGAATCCTCTTCAAAATCTCCAGCGTGTATCTCTGGATAGATTCCCCGACTCCTATAAACCGACCGTCAATCAAAATGCGATGCATTTTGTAAATTTCTAATTATTCTAATTGACCTAATTACTCTAAATAATTTCCAATCTCCAAGTTCCAATTTGGGGTTTTGGTCATTGGGATTTGATTAGAAATTCGGATTTAGAAATTATTATCTCCTTGTCTAGCTTGCACCTCTGTGCCTCCGACGCCAATCAAGAGAAATAATGTAGTAGCTAAAGCTGGATTATCCGCCCAAGTGTGCAAGAATATTGCGGCGATTGAGACCCCGATCAGACCAAGCATCAAACCTTCCTGATGTTCCCGCCACATTCTGACTATCAATGTCACAATCAAAGCAATCCAAAGCCCCAGCCCCAAGATACCCAATTCCAAAGCAAGTTGCAAATACCATGATTCGGAGACAAATCCGTCGCCGTATTTGATGACCGCAGGACCGGCCGTACCAAGGCCTGAACCGAATATCAATTTTACCGGTTGCGATTTACGGTCAATGATTTCTGCGATTGAATCCTTTATCGCATAAATGTGTTGGCTTTGGGATTGGCCGTGAGTTATCACATCACTTTTTGATATTTGGGTAGCAAAGAGTAGATATGCTGATCCAACTATGATAATTGCGCTTAATCCGCCCAGCACATATTTTACGATATTTTTGTGCTCCTTGCCCCGAATGATCATTATTACGAAACTGATAATTAATGTCGCCGCCACTGCCACCCACGCCGAGCGGGAGAAGGTGACCGCAATCGCGCAAGCGATAATTGGCGCAGCCAATGCGGCCATCCCGAGCGATCTGCCGTTGGGCAGGGAGTCGAGGGATCCCATCAACTTCTGGATTCCCGTTTTCACAGGAATGACGCTCTTGCTAATTTTATCAATCACAATAAATAATGCTGGAATTAGGTAGCTTGCCAGTTGATTGGGCCCCGCCAAAACGCTCGAGCTCTGGTAGTATTTTACGATCGAAAAGTTGCCCCAGCCGAAAGTGTCACCCAAAATATTCGTCCAATACTCAAACGGTAGCGCCCTCTCAACAACCGCCCATATCGCAACTAATCCAGCAATGATCAGATAATACGTTATTAGTATATTGCTAATGTGATAATGTCGTATGCTCACAAAAGCCAGAAGCGCGAAAAGCGTGAAGCGAAAACCTTCCATCCCCCTGCTAATAGTCGGGGAGAGAAACAGAATTGACGCTATCCCGAGTGCGATTAAGGCGAAAGCGATCCAATCGGCAGTACCGAGCTTCCGTTGTTTTAGAATGATTTGGATGATCGATATCGCAAATAGAATGATGATTACTGGCTCATACCAGTGAGCGATCCAAAAAGCCGCCCCCGATGATAAATATTTATCCAGAAAAGCGCCGGTCAGCGCCTGAAACGGCAAGAACAATATCAACGCAATAAGAAAGATCGAGATTAAATTATCCTTTACTTTTTTCATCAGAGTAAACTGTTCCGATCGCAAGTGTTAGGAAAAATATTGCCGAGAGGTCATTTTTGAAGAAGGTGGTGTCGAACATTCCGTGGACTAGGATTGCCATCATCGCCAAAAATGCGCAAAGATAGACAAGTGGCCTGGTTTTATCAGCTAAAAATCGATAGACAAAGATTACGATGTTAATCAAAAAGATAATCAGTCCCAAAAGCCCTATGTTCAGCCAGAAAGCTAGAAATATATTGTGCGGGTGAAGCGCATAGGGCAGAGCAAAAGTTTTGAACCCCTCTGCGTTTGCGGTAGCTGACACTATCGCCTCCCTGAATCCGCCAAGTCCGACACCCCAGAGCCAATTATTCTTCAGAATTTCAATAGAATAGCGATAAATTTCGACTCGGACAGTATCGGAGTTGGCGTTGAACTGAATTATTGCAAAATAATATACCAGAACAAGCACAGACATTATGGCCAAAGCGAAAATAAGTAAATTACTGACTTGAAAACTTCGCCTAATTTTTATTGTAAATGCTAATATCGCGCATATTAAAAAAGCGATCATCCCCGCACGTGATCCTGAAAAAAGCAGTGCCACAAAAGGCAAAACTAAACTTATCGCCACCGCCGCCTTTAGATATTTATCTTTGATGAGTGTAGTAAGCGGGATTGAGAGTAGTATCATCGGAACTAAAAACATTGCGAGATAATTCGGCGACTCAAAGGGACCGAACACTCGAATATGTTCTTCCAAATACTGCGCGAAACTTGCATCTCCCTTTTGGTAGAATAGAACGGTGATTACCCCAAGCTTTTGAAATATCGCCCAGAGAGCTACGAGCATTGTTGAAATATAAATTGGTATCGAGAGCGATAGGATCGTACTGTCCGATTTGTCATTCCCGCTTTCTCCTTTGTCATTCCCGTGAAGACGGGAATCTACTAATAGCTTCTCACTATTGTTGGATCCCCGATCAGGTCGGGGATGACCGATAAATAGATTAATTATTAACCAATACAAAACAAGCGGAGCCAGAAAATATCCCTTTATAATCCCGAGGGCGGATGTCAAATCATTCGCGAAATATACTCCGACTCCGGCCGCGATCAGCAAGAGATACGGCCAAATTGGGCCAAAGCGCCAGGGACGCTTAGTAGAAAGCAGAAAGTAGAAAGTAGAAAGAAACGCGCAGAGTACAGCAATCTCAAAAACATTGGTCGGGAGGCCAAAAATATCAAACCGCAGGAAATAGAAGGGAATAAGTCCGACTGTGACGCAAGTAATAATTTTTGATATTTTATGTGTCATCATTCAATAATCAATTCGTATAATTCGCCTTACTAATAGTGTCATCTCGAGCCATTGTGCGAAGTGGGAGGCGAGAGATCTACAAATTAGGCTTAATATCATTTTCTTGCACCTAACTTCCCAATATATGCTTAATAATC
>MEZY01000011.1:7076-13181 GCA_001776195.1 Candidatus Berkelbacteria bacterium RIFOXYA2_FULL_43_10 | reverse complement strand
TGCTAATATGAAAGTTGATATTACCACATAGATTAATTTCACAGATACCTTGGATTATCTATGTCTATCTATGTACAGATCTATGTAGTAATAACTGACTATGACACTCTTTCAATCCCCCGAATGGGAAGAATTTAAACTTGCAACCAGTTGGCAGAAATCGTATAGAGTCGATGGGGTTTTGATCTTGCAAAAAAATCTGCCGATGAAACGGACAATGCTCTACTCGCCGATGGCAAACGGAAGCGTAAAGCTAAAAGTGAAAAGCGAAAAATATATGAGGGATATTAAAAAAATTGCTGAAGAAAACAACTCGATATTCTACCGCCTTGAGATAAATGCCGCCGTACCTCGTCATTCCCGCGAAAGCGGGAATCCAGATGATGGGATTCTGAATCGAGTTCAGAATGACGATACCGGCGGTGGCGCTTATGACTTACGGCTTATGACTTACGGCTTTAAGAAAGCCGTTATGGGAATCCAGCCCGATCAAACTCGAATCATTGATCTTACTAAATCCGAAGGTGAGATTTTAGCGCAGATGAAGCAAAAAGGGAGATATAATATCAAAGTCGCTCAAAAACACGGAGTTACGGTCAAAAAAACTGATGATATCGATGCTTTCTATAAACTTTACAAAGAAATGTCACAAAGGCAAAAAATTAGCTTTAGGGAAAATCATTATTTTAAAGAGTTATTTGACATTTTATCTCGGAAAAAGTATATTGGTGTGTTCATCGCAAGTGTGGGAAATAAGGACCTGGCCGGAGCAGTTGTCACACATTTTGATGATACCGCAACCTATTTATTCGGTGGATCAAGCGATGAGATGAAGAATGCGATGGCACCGTATCTCTTGCATTGGGAGATAATCAAAAATGCCAAAGCAAATGGATATAAGAAATACGATCTGTTCGGAGTCTCACCGGAGGGAGTAGCCAATCATAAATGGGCGGGGGTTACTGCATTTAAAGAGAAATTTGGCGGAGAATATGTCAAGCTTATGGGAAGTTGGGATCTGATTTTCAAGCCGATTGAGTATAAGATATTTAAAATGGCGGAACGATTGAGGAGGTAGTAGGTTGCCCGCCTGCATCCGCCAACAATCAAGTAGTTTGGGCGGAAGCATCTTCGGGCAGGTAGCTTCTTAGCTTGTTAGACCAATTCAATTTCCCTAAGAAGCTAAAAAGCTAACGCCTAAAAAGCTGAATCATGAAACATTTTTTATCAAAATTTTTATCGCAAAACACAAAGAACAAACTTCACAAAGTTGAGGCAAGTTTGGCGGCGGCAAGGCACGGTTATCCGGCGAGAAAAATTAAAGTCATTGGCGTCACCGGCACCAAAGGCAAAACCACCGTTTGCAATATGATCGCTTCCGTTTTGGATGCGGCTGGCATCAAAAATGCAATGGAGACGACTATTAACACCAAAATCGGCGACGTTATCACTCCACACAAAGTTAAGGATAAATGGGTCACCACCCCGCCATCCTCGGTTTTACAAAAATTCCTCGCCACTGCCGTTCGAGAGAAGTGCGAAGTGGCGGTTTTGGAGGTCACCTCGCAAGCCATAGACCAGCACCGCATTCACGGCATTGATTTCGATCTTTTGGTTTATACTAACCTCTCTCACGAACACTTGGAGTATCACGGCACCAAAGAGAACTATCTGAATGCCAAACTCAAAGTTTTCAAAGACAATCCGGAAGCGATTTCCGTTGTGAACGCCGACGATGCTGACTGGAAAAGTTTCCACTCTCAAAGAGCCAAAGAGAAGTTTCTCTACTCGATCAAAAAACCGGTCGAGCATGGTTTGGTCGCAAGAAAAATCTTGACCTCCTCCGCCGATGTTACCTTCACCGCCGCCTTTGATGACGGGCAAGCCACCGTAAAACTTGCAATGCCCGGTATTTTTAATGTACAAAATGCTTTGGCGGCATTCACTGTCGGTATTGCCTTGGGGCTCGAGCCGGATAAAATCAAAGGTGGACTGGAAAATATCAAAGGTGTAACCGGAAGGATGGAAGCAATACGGGTCTCCCGCAAACAAGATTTTACCGTCATCGTCGACTACGCACATAACGCCGATTCCCTAAAAAATGTTTACGAAACCGTAAAAGATGGCCTTTCAAAAACCGATGGGCGGATTATCGCTGTTCTTGGCGCAACCGGAAGACGCGATAAAACTAAACGGCCGATAATGGGTGCCTTGGCCGGCTATTACGCCGACTTGGTAGTTTTCACAAACGAGGACCCCTACGATGAGGATCCGATGTCTATTGTCGAAGAAGTTGCTGAAGGGATATTTAAGGGTGGGAAGAAGAAGCATCAATGGCGTCTAAATAGGAACTATTGGAAGGTGCTCGACCGCGAGCAAGCGATCAAAAAAGCACTAAAAGAAGCTCGCAAAAATGATGTCGTTATTATCACCGGCAAAGGCGCCGAGGAGGTGATGGCAGTCGGGCTTCATGAATTTATCCCCTTCTCCGATCGCAAGATAGTTCGAGCAGAGCTCGAACGATTATTCGGTTAACACCACCACTGATCTTATCCACTGATCGTTGCTGATAGGGAGGGAACATGACTATTGATGATAAGTACGGTCAATCTGCGCTCACAGAAAAGATAATCGGACTTGCTTTTGAGGTCTATAATAATTTCAAATCCGGTTATCCGGAAAAAGTGTATCAAAATGCACTCTGTGCCGAGTTTGATAAAGTGGGGATAAAATATCTCAAAGAAGATTATTGCAAGCTGATCTATAAAGGAAAAAGAGTCGGTGGTTTTTATGCCGATTTGGTTGTTGATAATAAAGTCGTAGTTGAGCTCAAAGCAAGGGGCGAGGTTTATGATAGAGATATCGCTCAAACCCTTGCCTATATGAAAATGAAAAATATCAAAGTAGGTTTAATTTTATTGTACTCAAAAGATCGTGTGAAAATAAAACGCCTTGTTCTCTAGTAACGGGATCAGTATTTATCAGTGGAAAAGATCAGCCTGCCCCTCGAAGCTTCAGCGAAGTGGGGTGGTAGTGTTCTCCTCTTAAATGCTTACTCGATCAGTCTTGATCAGTGGAAAAGATCAGTGGTAGTGTTCTCCTTGATGAACTGCTTGACAAAGTCAATTTTCTGTGCTAATATCTAGCTACCATCCGTAGGATGGAATCTGGCGGCTACTCGCCGCTTTGAGGTGACTGAACCATGGCCGCTGCAACCGCTGATACCTCGACCGCGCCCACGACCACGAAGGGGATGTCAGTTGGGACAGTCGTTCTCATCGGCTTTGTCATCGTTTTCGGCATGATCGTCGTCAAGGACTTCATCTTCTGGACACTGGACGCTCGCTCCATCATCGTCACCGAGCGAGTCAATCGCGGGGGCGAGTTCTCGGTCGACCTCGTCAAGCCCATGGCGAGTCCCGAAAGCTACGAGGTCGGAGAGAGCGTCCGATGCAATCTGATCGCCAGGAAGTCCGAAGCCTGGCGCTTCGGAGAACGATCCTTCGACGTCGAGGCAACCTGCGCCAAAGCCCTGATGGTCGGCCAGGAAGTGCGCATCGATGTCGGCAAGAAGGGTCTGTTCGGCAAGGTCGGCGGATGCTTCGCCCAGCCCGACGGGCAGATCGTCATCGGCATCGACCTCACCCCGACCACCTAGCGGCCCATTGCCGCGAACTGTGCTCCGCCCCCCGCTGTTTGGGGGGCAGGAGCGCACACAATGTGGTATAATGTGATTGGATAATAATAGTGTCATGCTGAACTCGTTTCAGCATCCCATAGAGATTCTGAAATGAATTCAGAATGACATTCCCAGGTTTTTTACGAGTTCTTGAATCGCATCTGCGAGTTCAAGGGCTAGTACGAAAACTACACACCCCTCAAGGAGGGTAGACCCATGGCGCATGCGGAGGCCGTACGGCATCACCACGTCAACCCGATGACCGCTGCCCTTATCGCGGTCATCGCCATTCTTCTCATCATCGTCGTTGCGCTGGGAGCCACCTTGTTCCTTCGCCCCGGCACCTCGACTCCATCCGCCGCACCGACCACCCCGGCCGTAGTGCCGGTCGTCGCTGTCGCTTCGGAGTCTGCTCCCGGCTCTTCGGCACGCGATTGCGCCGAGGATAAGGGCTGGGACAATGACGGAGTGACTTGGCATGTCGCGTCAGTCCCCGTCCCTGACGATGTGAGGATCACGAACGCCAGATGGAGCGTTCAGAACGAGAAGCTCTGTTTGGCTTTCGACGTCGTTAACGAGAGCGACCGTCCGCTGACCCTCACGACCTTCGACGTCATGCTAAACGGAAACGGAAGATACTGGCTTCCACGCCAAGAGATCTCCGTCCCGCTCATCCCGGACGAACGAGCTTCTGTCGAGAAAACCCTCGATGCCGAGGGCGACATCTCCCAGATCCGTATTACTCCCGGCTCATTCCAGAGCTAGCCTCGCCACTTCGGCAGGCGAATCGCGGCCGCCTTCACCCTACGGGGAGAAGGCGGTCTTGCGTTTTGTTCGATTCGTACTTTCGTAATTTCGTCTAGATTCGTAATTCCGTAGGGGACCATGGGGGATTGCTCACTCGTCATTCCCGTGAAGACGGGAATCTACTATTAGTGGATCCCCGGATCTGGCTACGCCGTCCGAGGATGACGGAGGACGCGATCAATCACGGCTATGGCCATTGACTTTGTTCTCATTCCTTGATACAATAGTTTAATTGCGTTTTTCCAGCCATTCGTAATTTCGTTAAATTAGTAATTCGGTAGGGGTTTAATGAAGATTAAACTAAAAAATTTAACCGACAAAAATACAAAAGTTCCGGTGAACTCTGATTCGCATCGTATAGATCAAATTAAAAGCGAGATCTCTCTTTGCGCTACCCAAGTAGAAACCTGCGAAGTCGAAGTTCTGGATATGTGGGCGGATATGCCGGAATGCTAACACTAATAAATTGTACTATTACCACCACAGATTTTCACCACCGATTAGCACAGATCGGCTTTTTTGATTTTATATAGATCTATAACTATCTGTGATTATCTGTGGCACAGATCCGTGGTGGTAATGCTACCCATATCTGTGTTGTGTTATAATGCGACATATGAAGAATCTTTTTAAGCTCAAAAGGGAATTCTTGGAACACTGCGAGATCGAGAAAGGGCAATCTATTTTGACTGTTGAAAACTACGGCCGCTACCTCGATCGGTTTTTGGAGTGGTTAAAAAACCGGCAACCGGTGACCGTTGACCGTCAACCGAAAGAAGCTTTTGAAGCTCATGAAACTACGAAGCCCCGCCCAACGGGCGAGGTCTCGCCTGAAAGGCGGATAATAAGCTACTCCCTAAAACCTAGCGACATTGACGAGGAATCCATCCGCCATTATCGGCTCTACATCAACCGTCTTGGAAATGATAAAGGAGCGGGGCTCTCTGTCGCAACCCAAAACCACCATATTCTTTCGCTTAGAGCGTTTTTGCGCTATCTTGCTCTGCGCGGAGTCAAAACCATCTCTCCGGAGAAATTAACATTGGCAAAAACGGGTGATAGACAAGTAACATTTTTGACACCGGAAGAATATAAAAAAATACTTGAGGCGCCCGATATCAAAGAAATCGCCGGACTTAGGGACAAGGCGATTCTCGAGATGCTTTTTTCTACGGGGCTAAGGGTTTCGGAGTTGACAGCGCTTGATGTCGGACAACTGAACTTTAAGACCGATGAGATTTCGATTCTGGGCAAAGGCAAAAAACTTCGGGTGGTTTTTCTCTCCGACGCCGCCAAACAAGCCCTGATGCAATACCTATTCGCCAGATTTACACTTGAGGGAAAAGACACGGATTGGAAGGAAAATAATGGGATTCTGAATCAAGTTCAGAATGACACATCTAAGAAGCTAAGAAGCTATAACCTAAAACCTGATGAGCGTGAGCCTTTATTCATCTCCTCCCGCAAAAGACGCCTAAACTCACGGGGCGTCGAGCGGGCCGTCGAAAAATATCGCAAACTCGCCGGTATCAGCAAACCGGTCTCTCCCCACACTCTGCGCCATACTTTCGCAACCGATCTTTTAATCAATGGCGCCGACATCCGAAGCGTCCAATCGC
>MEZY01000011.1:0-7069 GCA_001776195.1 Candidatus Berkelbacteria bacterium RIFOXYA2_FULL_43_10 | reverse complement strand
GCACTCCAACATTTCTACAACTCAAGTCTACACCCACGTCACCGACCAGCATCTGCGAGAGGTGCATAAGCAGTTTCACGGCAAAAGCCGTGAAGAATTAACCTAATTTCTAATTGACCTAATTGACCTAATCAAACCCCAATGAAACAATCATCAAATCCCCAATTGGGACTTTTTTGTATTGGGGCTTGGGCATTGATTAGGGCAATTAGAATAATTAGAAGTAATTAGAGCAATTTTCTGATATGATGTGCTCATGTTTGCCGACTTTTTAGACAAAATCCGTACCTACGATTTCGCGGTTTATAAATTTTTCTATAAAGATACCTCTGCCGATCCCAATCTCGAGTATTTTTACTATTTCTTCGCTCGTTATGGGATTCTGATTCCTTTTTTCGCATTTATTTACCTAATCTGGACAAAAAAGATCAACGCCCTAATCTGTTCCTTTTTAGCGATGTTCTTCGGAGGATTAGTCGATTTACTGATTTATTTGGCATGGAAACGACCGCGTCCCTATGTCACACATGCCAGTATCGCTTCCGATATTAATGTTAGCAAGTTAAATGTCGACAGCGCCTCCTTCCCTTCCAGCCACACCTATATCGCTTTCGCCATCGCTACTTCAATCTTTCTTTATGGTCATAAAAAGCTCGGGGCTCTCTTGTTCTTGGTCGCAATCGGAGTTGCTATCGGTCGTATCGGCACCGGCCTCCACTATCCTTCGGATGTTATCGCTGGTGCATTTTTGGGTATCGCTTCGGGAATCGTCGCTTATCTTGTTGTCCATAAAGCAGAGAAGAGCTGGGGGTAGCTGAATAAAAGGTAGAAACCACACAGATTTTTCCCGCAGAAATTTCGCGGATAAAAACCAAAAGGCATTATTAGAACAAAGACGGTATCAAAATAAAAAGGGTGATAAATTCAGCGCTGAATCAGCGGGATCAATCTGCGTAGTTTCTACAGATTATACGCGCCTACCGAAGATAATACGTACTTTAGTGAAGGGATGCGATGGAGTACTTACAATCATTAGCGCTAGGAACGATCCAGGGCATAACGGAATTCCTGCCGATTTCCTCGTCGGGACATTTGGTTTTGACCCCTTACATTTTCGGTTGGGACTACCGAGGACTCTCTTTTGATGTCGCCCTCCACCTGGGCACACTTTTGGCAATAGTGATCTATTTTTGGAATGATATCGTTATAATTGTCAAAAATAGCCGTCATTCCAAACTGGATTTGGAATCCAGAAACGATGGGATCCTGAATCAAGTTCAGGATGACAACCCTAAAACTAGCAACTCGCAACTAGCAACTAGCAACTTTCCAACGAATTTTCTCTGGCAAATCCTTGTCGCTACTATTCCCGCAATTATTGTTGGCTATTTTCTTTCCGATATTGTCGATAAATACCTTCACTCACCCCTTCTGATCGCCTTGAACCTTGCCATCTTCGGCCTCCTCCTCTGGCTCTCCGATCGATATGCTCGGAAAAGCTATCAGCTATCAGCTATCAGCTATCAGCTTACTTTCGTGATTGGTCTCTTTCAAGCCATCGCTCTTATGCCCGGAGTTTCGCGCTCCGGTATTACAATGACGGCCGGAAGGTTTTTGGGATTTTCCAAAGAGAACTCCGCACGCCTTTCATTTATTATCGGCATTCCCGCAACTGCCGGCGCCTTTGCCTACGAGGCGTTAAAGTTGACTCGCGGTGATATTAATCTCGCTAACCTGCTCGCCGTCGCAGTTACAACTTTGGTCGGTTTTTTCGCAATCAAATATCTGCTACAATATCTTAGGAGGGGAAGTTTTGCGGTGTTTGCGGTTTACAGGATACTGCTGGCTTTGGTCGTGGCATTGTTATATTTCTTAAGTTAATCGATATTCAGCCACGACACTGTCATTCCCGCGAAGGCGGGAATCCACTAATAGTTGCTGATCCGCCATATGATCTTCTCCAAAAAGAAAAAAAACAATTTTATTAAAAAGAACAAAATCCTCCTCTTGGCGCTTGCGGGAATCGTCATCTTAATATCAGTTTCCTTCCCTGTAAGATCGGTATTGAGTAAAAAATATATAGAATCTGGCGACAAATATCTAATCCAAAAAAAATACATATCCGCAGTGGTCGAGTACAAAAAAGCCAAGTTTCTTCGAGACAAAGATAATGTCGAGGAGAAAATTACCTTAACAACCGAATCCCAAAAAGACATACTTCTGCTTGAGCCGTTTATCAGAGAGAAAAATGATATTTCAACCATGGAGCTTCTGGCTCAAGCGAAAAAAGTGCGAGGAAGCGCCTACGATTCCGTATCATATGCCAAGAGTCTGCTCGAGCAAGGCGAGCCACAAATCGCTATTGTCGCCGTCAATATCGCCCTTGAGATGAACAAAAACTACCGCGACGCCTGGCTCTATAAAGGCATAAGCCACTTGGAGGGCTTAAAAAAGCTCGAGCTTTCGGCGGAGAATCGCCGGTATCACATCGACGAAGCCAAGTCGGCGTTAAACCAAGCCAAACAATTAGATCCTACCTACCAGCCGACCCTCGATTATATCGACGAGACTAATAAATGGTAGCATAACCACCACGGAACTGTGCCACGGAAGATCACGGAAAAAATGCCAGAGATCAGAAACAAAAACTTCCCAGAATCAGAATTGACAGAGAAAATAATCGGTTGCGCATTTGAGGTCTATAAAAGATTGGGGCACGGAATACCAGAAAAGATATACCAAAATGCCTTTGCGGAAATGCTGTCAGAGAATAATTTAAATTTTAGACGAGAAAAATATGGAAAAATCAAATTCCACGATAAGATTGTTGGTAGATATTTCCTAGATTTCTTTGTGGAGAATAAGGTAGCAGTGGAGCTGAAAGCGAGAAATGATATATTCAGAAATGATGTTAACCAATTGCTCGGATACATGAAGTCAGAAGATGTAAAATTGGGACTGCTAATTGTCTTCACCCGCGATGGCGCAAGAGTTAAACGTTTAATAAATTGATTCTGTGT
Organism: Candidatus Berkelbacteria bacterium RIFOXYA2_FULL_43_10; assembly: GCA_001776195.1. GTDB lineage: Bacteria > Patescibacteriota > UBA1384 > XYA2-FULL-43-10 > XYA2-FULL-43-10 > XYA2-FULL-43-10. The sequence goes on along the minus strand of MEZY01000011.1, from coordinate 4,049 downwards.
AATTCCGTGGCGACTTTCTGTGATGGTAGTGGTAATAGTACAAATTCTTGATTGTGCAACTTTCTGTGTGTTTCCGTGGCACAGTTCCGTGGTGGTAATAAGTCAAGTTATCTGTGGGAGGGGCGATGATTAGCAAAACTTGGTCCCGATCGTTGATCTTCTTTTTCGCGTTGCTTTTCACCCTGCAACCACTTTTTTCTTTCCCTAAAATCCCGATCGTTAAAGCCTCTCCCCCAACACCTACTAGCGGCTGCTCTATCATCTACAATGCTGATCGAACACGTCGCCAAATAAAATGTTCATTTAGCGGCCAAGAGCTACTTTTCGATTACTTCGCTAGCTATAAATGGAAAGGGTATTTCGAATATCTAAGTAACGATATACGAAATTATTGGTCTTTGCGGGGTTTAACCAGTAGCGGTTTCAAAGATTATGCGTTGCTAACAAATGAAGATAATTCACTAATAACCGACGTCGGGATCAACACAAGCAAGGATGAGGCAGATTCAGTATGCATCATCAATCCGATGTACGAATGTCTCAATCTCGATGATGTCAGCATTGACGCCAGTGCAATTGACGTGAGATTTGTTGGCGTTAAAGACGGTTTCAGCGATGGCTGGGCAGAGACAATTGATGGGAAAAGGAATTTTTTAAAGCTCTCTGAAAGTGCCGAGGACTCACTCGGATCTCTGAAACCTATGTACGACTCTCTGGGAATACTAGTTGATCTGGTGGGCGAACTAAGATCACTAAAAGTAGGAGCATTTGCGAGACCCGACCCTAGCGCGGAGACGTTGGCACAGTGTGGCTCCAAACACATACCACCGATCAGCTCAAATCCGGGTGGGACGCAAGCGCTAATATTTTCAATGAGAGACGAAATGGTCGAGAGCCTAAAAGCATTAAGTTTTGGTACTAGCGACACCGACGGAGAGGGAAAAAGGCAGGAGGCTATTAAAATTGTTGAAGAAATTTTTGGTGATTGGGAAAACGCGTTATCGAATGATCGCGACAAACAACTATATGAAATGTTTTATGCCAAAAAACTAAATGCTACCTATCCCGATGTGCCTATTGACGAAAATACCATGATAAAGTTTCGCGATCTGGTAACAAAGGTCGGCGGCCATCCAGAAATCGGTTTTGATGCAAGGGATAGTCTTGGCTTGCTTGGAAACGCTTTCGATAGCGCAGGTAGCGGTAATGTTGCGCTTGGCGTAGCGATTGCGAATCCATTTCTCGGTGCCATAACTGGTGGACTCGCCATAGGAGACTGGATCACAAGACTCCAAAATAAAAGCGAATTGAAAACTCTCTTGAAAGAAGAAATTGAGGTCATAGTCGCATATAAGTACATTAAAATGAACCTTTTATACAACCAGTGTGCTCTCGGGGTTGGGGATACCAATTTCGCGATTTTCAATCAAAAATATCTCGATCAAATAGAGCAATTACTAAAAAGCACAGAAAATATAGCGGACCCGTATGCCGGTACTGATGACAAAACAGTCTGCGACGATGTCAAAGGTAACTGGATAATGGCTATGCTCGGGCAAGCGTTTTGCGGTCTGGCAATGATCTTTAAACAATGGGCGGATCAGGCGTACAATTTTGCATTGGGCCTTATGAATGAATCACTTGGGTTGGATACATATATTAACGATTCCCAAATCAAGGATACGTCTACTCCTGCATCGGTGTTTTCACCCTCCGGCGGTACTAGCTCTGGCAGTGGAAGCGGAGGAGGAACAACTGGCGGAACGCCGTTCGACACTACAAAGATTTCTAAATATACGCAAGTTGACGCAACCGCACCCGAAGCTACAAAGGAAAAATCAGGTCAAAGTGCGGAGTGCCAAGCCTACGCTACCGGAACATTAGGTATTGACGCCTCTACATTCAAGCAATACAGCAAAGACGAGATCGAGGCGATGATCAGAACCGAAGTCTCCGCTCAATGGGCAAAACTTTCCGAAACAGAAAAACACGGAGCGACCGAGTCCGACGCACAAAACGCGATATTGGCCTATGCCTGCACGGAAGATGCGGCAATGGTCTTTTTCGAACAATCCGGAAGCCGTTATGTCCCAAAACACGATAGCTGTACAGTACAGTTGCTTTCGATAACCGCCGATAAATGGGGGTGCGTAGGATCTCTTTCGTCAGTATGCGGAAGCGGTGCCACTAGCTCAAATAAATGCAACAACCGCAAAGCAATTGCTCTTAACTGGGATGTAAAATATGCAATATTTACGGGGGTAGCTGAACACATTGGCGCTTTTAAATCAGTATCCGGTACCGGGCAGGAGCGTTGGAAAAATGCAATCGTTAGAGTAGCTAATGATGGACGGGGCTTTGCAAGTTTTCAGTCTTGTTGGGACATATATTTCAAGTAATTACAAATGACTAAATCAAGAATTAATCCGGCACATCTGACCTTTTCGATCCTTATCTTATCGATATTATTTTTACTGTTGGCATTCACTCCAAGCCATGCTCAAGCCGCAGAAAAGCTTTATCAAGTTCTGCAAGGGAATGCCGGTCCGGCACAGACAATAAAAGAGGTTTGGAGCGGGCTTATCAGCTTTATGAACTATGCCGCTATTGGCGTCCTTATTTTTATCGCTTTTGCTAATATTTTACGAATCAATATTAACACTTATGGTATCAAGAAGTTTTTGCCGACTCTCGTTTTAGCATTGATCCTCGCCAACTTTAGTTATTTCATTTGCAGAATCTTTATCGACCTTTCCAATATCGTTATGGATGCACTCGTCAACGGTCCCGGTGGAGTTGGGATAAATGTCGGGACAAAAGATTTCGGCATCGCCGGCGCGTTCAATTTCGACGCAACGACAATGCAAAATGAACTCGTGATAAATGGAGCTTTTCAATGGGGGAACTTGTTCAAATTCTTAGTCTATACCCTTCTCGAATTTGCCGGCGTAATAGTAATCCTGATCCTTGCTTTCCTTTTCTTTATTCGCAACTACATTATTTACTTCTTAGTCGCTCTTTCCCCATTGGCATTTCTCGCCACTGTTCTCCCACAAAGCAAAGGAATGTTCAACACTTGGTGGTCAAACTTCTTAAAATGGGTATTTATGCCGGTCGTTTCTCTTTTTTGGCTCTGGGTGGGAACCAAATTCGCGCATACCTTGGGCACGAGTACGACTCTGTTGGGAATCGCTTTCGCTTTCGCCTGTTACTACCTCGCCATCACCACCCCGTTCAAGATGGGTGGTGGGATAATGAATCAATGGAAGGGCTGGAGCGAAAAAATCGGCAAAAAAGCATGGGGAGCAACTGGCGCACAAGCAGTTAAGGGCGGAAAGTGGGTTGTCGGCGGGGGTGCCGCGTCTATGGCACAAGCCCACTATCAATCCAAGGCAAAAACAGCAAAAAATTTCGGGAGGAAAGAAGAGCAGGAAAAATATGAAAGACTTGCTGACTCTGCCGCTGCTTTGAATCCGATGACTTATACAAAAGCAGTTAAGGAAAGGTTAGCATTCGGCTCCGCCCAAAGAGAAAAAGCTATTACCAAATCCGGTTTGTATAATAAGATCGTTGGAGGAGCAAAACAAATAGATGTCATGAAAGAGATAACTGCCTCCGACTGGAAAGACGCCTCAGAATTTGAGGCTGGCGAAGGGGCAGGCCAGCTGATGAAAGCATTGCAAGGTTCGACTAAACAAAATGTCAAAGATATTATGTCCCAGCGCCAGAAAGAAGTTGATGCACTAAACGTCGCTCGACAGGCAGTCGGCATGGCGGCCTTTACCCCAGAAGAAGAAAGGACGGCTCTGACTGACAGAACCTTGAGGTGGTTTAGGGTAACAAGCTCGCAAGACATAGAGGATACGCTTGGGGTGGCAAATGATCCCAAGCTAAGCAGAAAAACTCTAGCCGAGGCAACAAATATAGCAGGAGCATGGAGCAGAAAAAGCGCCCGCCAATACCACAAAAATAGAGAGTTGGGGCTAGCAAGCGGGATGTCCTCATCGCTGGTTGGCGAACAAATCAGTCCATTCAACCCCGAGCAAACG
>MEZY01000010.1:15660-34819 GCA_001776195.1 Candidatus Berkelbacteria bacterium RIFOXYA2_FULL_43_10 | reverse complement strand
GCTTTAACATTACATTAACAAAACCGGACATTTCTAAAAGATTAGAAACCGGACATTTCTAAAAAAGTTTGACAAAAACTCAAAAAACCGGGTTTTTGACACTGATCTGATCTCGGTCCTGTATTTATAGTAGTGGCTACTTGACTGTACCTATTTTAGCGATGTCAATGACATTTTCCAATGGTCTAATGTCATAATCCCACAAACCCGAGTATCTGCGTTGTTGATCTTTGTTCCGCTCGATATATTCGATCATTGATTTTTTGAGTTGTTCTATGTTCTGAACATCAAAAAGTTCTTTTATCTTTTCAAAATGTTGTAGCGATATCATTCGCTCAAATAGCTCAACGGCACTGCCACGATAATTATATACAGAAGTGCGAGGAAACCACGAAAACGAAGACTTACCTCCATGCAATTCAGTAATATAATACAAAACTAAATCCGCCTGTTTGATCTCATCAAAACTAATATCCGAGCGTGTGGAATGTGCTTTGATTAAATCCGCAGTTAAACTAACCCGGCGCAAATTCAATCTTTTATTTCTTATCTCATCCAATGAACGAGAATGAGTATTAAAAATCTCAATACCATTATATGTTAATTCACCAGAATTTGAGTGACGATAGAAGTATTGTGAGTTTGTGAAATGGGAAATCTCTTTATACTTTTTCAATTGCAAAAGTATCGCAACGAAATTGAGTATAAGTTCGTAAGTAAAAAATTTGTAATTATCATAATCAACATCTGTATAAGGTTGAACATTTGCTTGGCGATAAGAAAATGGTATTAGTTTTTCAAAAAAGTTATGAAATTTTTCAAGATCAACGGATTCTTGATATTTAAATACCGTAAAGACAAAATCGATAAAATCATCTCGCACGGGGAGCATTTTTTCTATCGTTTCGATTACATGATCGTCAAAATCTGTTATTGAACCTCCTGACAAACGATAATCCTCTAGCGAAGAAATTACCGTATCAAGATAATCCGAAATTAAACCGTTTGAGCTTCGCCTATCATTTAAAAGTGCGTTCTTAATTTCGGTTACTTTGTGAGATGTTTTTGATATGACTTGATCCTCCTCGGCAATATAGGCGGGGGGAGTTCCAAGCACTGGTCTTTTTAGTAATGGCTTGTCGTATAAATTTCTTATCAATTTTTGATAACTTTCTTCAAATTTTTCATCCGAGGAAAGATCAATATAAATTCTGCTCGCCATATAATGCGGAATACAAGGTTTTCCCGCGCCATCATATTCCCGCACAATGGGAATAAATTTTTCTTGGACAGTATTTTCATAAACCTCTTTTGAAATCAACTGTGTTTCCGTACCCACTCCTCCCTTTCGATCATCAGCTTTTGTTTGATAAACACTATCGCAAACAACAAGCACTTTTTTAATACTTACATCATTTACCATTTGCTCCATAAAAACATGCTTGTCCTGACCTTCTTTAATGTCCCACTTATCCAAAACTACAACTATGCCATCATTGGATAAACGTTCTGCCAAATCTAAAACCCATTGCTCGTGTTGTGAGCTAGACCAACTGTAAGAAATGAATACTTTGGGTTGTCTGATGCTACCTTTCATAATTGCTGGGGATAACTTCTCTTGTTTAGGTTATCTTTAGGTAGTATACTCTAAGTATGGAAAAGAAGTCAATGGGAGTAGGCAAACCATCAAAACGGCAAGCCGAAATCCTCCGATTCGTCGCAAAATTTCAAAGAGTGAAAGACTACTCTCCTTCCCTCAGTGAGATAGCGGGACATTTTAAGGTTTCTATCCCGACGATCCACCAACATATTGCCTATTTGCGAAAGAAAAATTTGCTTTCCGCGGATAAAGGCAAAAGACGTTCGATCCAAACGTTCAACGATCAAAAAAGAGACTTGGTTGAAATTCCACTCATGGGACTTATTGCCGCCGGAGGACCAATTGAAGCAATCAGAAATCCTGAACCTATAGAAGTTCCGCGCAGTATGCTTCCCAGAGGCGCAAATTATTATGCCTTGAAAATTGTCGGAGCAAGCATGATTGAGGAGGGCATATCAGACGACGACATTGTGATTGTCCGTGAACAGCAAACAGTCGATGACGGAGAAAAAGCAGTTGCGTATTTGCCGGATAAAGATGCAGTTACACTCAAAAAAATTTACAGGGAGAAAAAGCGCATAAAACTTGTTCCAGCGAACAAATACATGAAGCCTTTTTACGAAACGAATGTTGAAATACAGGGCAAGGTGGTTGGTGTTCTTAGGCGGGAAATTTAATAAATGCTAAAATAGATTTAGACATCTTATGAAGAAAAAAGAAATCAAATTCAAATTGGCAGAATTATTTTCCGGTCCCGGCGGGCTTGCTCTCGGTGCAATCCGATCCTTTGCTGAAAATGAGAATACCATTTATAGTATTGAGCCTGTTTGGGCAAACGATTACGATGTCGATACTTGTAAAACATATGCTCGCAATATTCACAATGGAAATGAAAAAAGTGTTATTTGCGCCCCTGTTCAAGAAATAGATTTTGAAAAAGTGCCGAAGTTTGATGTGCTTGCTTTTGGGTTTCCTTGCAACGACTTTAGCGTGGTTGGTGAACAGAAAGGTTTTGACGGAAAGTTTGGCCCTCTTTACTCTCATGGAGTTAGAGCAATAAACACCCATAATCCAAAATGGTTCATTGCAGAAAATGTTAGCGGTTTACAGAGTGCAAATGGCGGGAATGCCTTTAGGCGAATTCTGACAGACCTTGCTTCTGCAGGAAAGGGGTATGCTCTTACACCGCACTTATATAAATTCGAGGAATACGGGGTACCGCAGCAAAGACACAGGATAGTGATTATTGGTATACGAAAAGATCTTGGTTTGAAGTTCAATGTTCCTGCTCCAACTACAAAATATAATTATGTGAGTGCTAGCATGGCATTAGAAAGTCCGCGGATACCTGATAACGCACCGAATCAAGAGTTTACTAAGCAATCTGCAAACGTTGTTGAGAGACTTAAATATATCCCTGCCGGAGAAAATGCTTGGTACGAGGGAATCCCCCAACATTTGAGATTAAATGTGAAGGGTGCTCGTATGAGTCAGATTTATAAAAGATTAGACCCAAAAAAACCCGCCTATACAATCACCGGAAGTGGAGGAGGGGGAACGCATGTTTATCACTGGTCAGAGCATCGCGCACTTACAAATCGAGAAAGAGCACGACTACAATCTTTCCCCGACAACTTTGTATTTGAAGGCTCGAAGGAAAGCACAAGAAAGCAGATTGGCATGGCAGTACCCCCCGTTGGGGCACAAGCCGTTATTTCTGCTGTGCTAAAGACTTTTGCAGGAATCCCTTATGATTTCATTGAATCAAAAATTACTAACGGAGAAGCTAGCGCTCATGAGACAGCAAGTTTGTTTGATAAGGTGGGAGTGGGGGCTACAGTTGCTTTATGAGCTCCCGCCAGTCTTGTTTCGTTTTCTTCAAAAGACCAGACTCTTTGACGAATCTGATGCCTTCAAATTCTTGTCCGGGGATTTGTTTTACCTCTCTCAATTCGGAGTAATAACACCAGCCTACAACCTCGCAAGATATGTTTATAAAATCCGGCATTAAATCCTTGTATTTGGAATAATGAGGCTTATCCTTTACGGCTTTGTTTATCTCCTTTTTTGTGAGTCTTAACAGATGATCGTCGGGAATATCCGGGCGACAGTAGATGTAAATATCTGATCTTCGTTCTTTTATCCTTATTTCATTTTCTCCGAGCACCAAGAAAGCACTTTTTGGTTTAGACGACTTTATGCCGATGCCAATCTTCGGCGGTCTCATTTTTCCATTTTCTTTAACAGCAGTAATGTCTTGCAAAACTATTTTATCGCGAATGTCAAAATCAAGTTCAATATCTTCATTAAATTCTCTTTTCAAGAATTTCTTTACGGCAACTTCTCCAAGTTGTCCTTTGACCCAATTTGTTATTTTTTGCCCAAACTCTCTCTGTCGTCCAGTGCCGAAATCCGATTGCACATAATTACGAAAGTGTTGTGCAAGTGCAAAATCTAAGCACAAAGCATAGTCATCTTTATTCAAACCAACAGTTCTCCATGCCAGACCATCTTTCCATTTTCGTAAAGCATCTTCGTCAAAGTAAAAACGGCCTCTGCCACCGTTCCGATTAAGGCATGAAAACTCTGCCGCATTTTTGAAGTAGTTATCAAAAGTCTTTTCATCAAGACCGAGATAAGCGACTGCTTCTTTTTTAGAAAATGTTTTTTTCATAACTATTTTATGATATCTGGTGCCCCGGGGGAGATTTGAACTCCCACGCCATTGCTGACACATGATCCTGAATCATGCCTGTCTACCAATTCCAGCACCAGGGCAATATTTGACAATATTATCCGTGATCATCCGTGTAGTTAAGTCCATCATATTTTAACACTAAAATATTACCCCGTGTGATGCGCACACTTCCGCCAAAGGCGGACAGGAAAGCATGGGCTACAAGAATTCTACTCCGCGGGGTAAACTTTGTCGCCTTCGCGCACCTCTTCATCGACTTTAACGCCGATATCGTCGCCCGGCTTTGCTGATTCGACTTCGACTCTGTCAATCTGCATTGAGACAATTTTTTGAGTGAAATCGGTTTTGTTGCCCCGAATCTGCACCTCGTCGCCAGCTTTTATCGCTTTTTTGAGCTTAAAAACGGCGACTCCGATCTTGTCGAAATAATGAGTAACCTCTGCTATCGGTTTTGCTTCCGCCATACTCCTCACCTCCCTTCGTTACAAATTTGATATTACCACATAGATCAATACATAGATTTTCATAGATCTATGGTATCTGTGAGCAAATCTGTGTGGTAATTACCTCTTAATCCTTCCTTCCTTCAAATACCAATTCCCGATCGAATTGAATCTGTCTTCCGGTTTGCTGGCGATTATCTGCTCGACACCCTTCAGTCCACCAGAGACAAAGAAGTTGCACTCCACCGGTTCAAAAAACTTTATGAGACTCTTCTCCCTCATTGTATCAAAAAACTGGTCATAGCGCTTATTGCGCTCTCCTGCATCCTGCATCATTCTGGCATCTTCCAGAGCGATATCGGAACTTTTATCCGAATACCCCGCATAGTTTTCTTGATCTAGCTGGGTCGTATGCCAGTACGAATAGGGGTCCCTGTCGTATCCAAAATCGAATCCGGTCAGAAGCAAATCGAATTCCCTGCTTTGTCTTTTTTGAATATACTCCGGGCCGGAGAGCCTTAGGACCTCAAGTTTGATATTTTTCACTTTCAAATCTTCAACCAATTTATCGGCGATCGAAGTCTGAATTTCGACATCTTGAATCAAAAGCGTAAGGGGCATTTCTTGTTCAAATATGCCATCTTTAAAAATTTTATCCCTGTTAATTTGGTCGGCCAAAAATTCACCTCTGATATTGGGAATCAGAGCGAGATAACGGTTAATTGTGAAACTCTGTTCGATAAAATTCTGATCATCCGGCGATCCGCCAAAAATCGCCGTATATTTCTCCAATGAGCCAAGACCGCCATTTGCCTCTTTTCCCAGATCAATAATAACCTCGGAGATCAAAACAGAATTAAGATAATTTGAATTTCCCGCCGTAAGTTCTATTTGGGAAATTTTTCCGCTTTTATCCGTTGCGATTTTTTCAATCTTATATGGCCCTGTACCATTGATACTTCCGACCAAACTGCCTTCGACATCGATCGAGTCAACTATCCCTTGGATGCAATTGTAAATAAAAGGACCGTATGGATAAGGCAACTCCATCGAAACCGTCTCCCGATCGAGCGCTGTCACGATGACGTCTGACCAAATCTCTCTGAAGGGACTCTTCGTTTGCGGATCTTTAATCTTTTCGATTGTCGCCGCCACATCTGTGGCATCAAACTCTGCCCCGTTATTGAAATAAATATTCGATGCCAAATAGAAAGTATATGTCAGACCATCCGGCGTGACCTCCCAGCTTTGGGCTAAGTCCGGGACTATATTGCCGCTTTGATCGACTTTCACTAAGCCCGAATAAATTAATCGCGACACAGAGCGCTCCGTGTCTGTTTTCGCCAAGATCGGGTTCAGGTAATCGACTTGTCCAATATCAAGCTCCCTGTAAACTCCGCCACTTTTCGGGACCGTTGTCGTCTTTGAAAGATATATTTCACGACCTTTTATAAAAATCAGTATCAAAAATATTATTATCAGCCCGAAAAGAGACCAGCGCTCGGATTTCTGCATTGATTTTATGCCCGAAACTGCTCTTTTTGCGCAAGATAATAAATATTTAGACGCAAAAGCTAAATGCGAAAAAACTCCGCCAGCAACTCCCCTAACCCCACCGGTTAATCGTAACTTCATAGAGCCTCTACGATACAAAAACCGTGGTTAGGGCTATGCCGCAAAAGAGCACAGCAATAATTATAGTTGCAAAGTGCAAAAGTTTTTCAAGACCGCGTTTGGAACGGTAGACGTTGCCTTCGCCACCGAATGCCAAACCCAAACCACTCCCTCGTTGCTGGAGCAAAACCGAAGCAATTAGCAGTACCGCTAGAATAATTTGAATGATTTTAAATGTTTGCGACATTGGGATAACTTGTTATTACTACACAGATCTCTTCATAGATACCATAGATAGCATTTGTGATAATCTCCGAGATTAATTTCCTTCGATATCTGTGATTATCTATGTACCGATCTATGTAGGAACTTCTTTTGATCTTCTCTGGAGCGGGTAACGGGAATCGAACCCGTCTCTCATCCTTGGCAAGGACGTATAATACCACTATATTATACCCGCAATCGTGTTTGCAATCTGCTTCTTGATTACCTCCCTGCCTCTACCTGATTTTAAAAACCTTTCTCGGAGATACGCATCTTTTTTATTGGTATAAGCTTCGAAATATATTAGCTTTAATGGACGTTTGTATTTAGTTGATTGATTTAAACCCCTATTGTGATAATCTAATCTTTTATCAACATCTGAAGCAATACCTGTATACAAGGTAAAGTCTTTCAAGCTGATCAAGATATAAACGAATATCATATAATTTTGGAGCGGGCAACCCGCCGAATCGGCGGGTCTCTCATCCTTGGCAAGGACGTATAATACCACTATATTATACCCGCCTTCGCTAGCGCTGCGGCGAGGCAATCCCGCCCACTAAAAGATTATAGCAGTTGCCTAGGAATTTTCAATACGACAGGCCGTGAACGACTATTCACGGCCCCGACTAGACGAGATAGAGATGCGTCTCGCGTCCCCTCTCGGCAGGTGTTGCCCCATGGCCGAGGCAACACGCACGGCCGACCACTCGGCTCAACCCTACCGCCACAAGCGTCACCGACGAGTTGTAGGGACATCGACCCCAAGATGCCACAAGATCATCAGCGATCATATGGCATACCCCACCACTCTGAGGATGACTGCACTTGTCACCACTGCAGTAACACCAACAACTGTGTTCCATGCCGCTTTGCACCTCGTGCTGGGATCTTTACGGTGATGGCGATATTGTAAATCATATTTGAAAAAATATCAAGTTTGCGCTATGATAATCTCGTGTTGATGGGATTCGCACACTATTGGCGTTGTGGCCGAGTAGTTAGGCAGTGGTCTGCAAAACCGCGTACCCGGGTGCAAATCCCGGCAACGCCTCCATATGAGGTCTGTTTACCCGCCGAAGCTTTAGCGAAGGTGGGCAAAACCGCGTACGGGAGTTCAATTCTCCCCCAGGCCTCCAAAGTAATGCCAATTTGATGATAATGTATAATGTATAATGAGTAGTGTATGATATTTTTCGTCATTATTGGTTGTCCATTATTAAATGATTATATGCCGGATTAGCTCAGTGGTTAGAGCGAAGGACTGATTTTCGGTCCCTCCTTTAGTAATAAGGGAGTGAAAATCGGGTGAATTCGGGGAATGCCGATTTAATCGGAGAATCCCGAGCCAATCCTCTGTCGGGAAGTTATGGATTACATGCAAGCCGAAGGTTGATAAATAAGGCTTGCCTGCCGTAGCTTTAGCGGAGGCAGGTGTAGAGACTAGCGGGTGAGCCCCAACAATAACCCCGCAAATAGCGCCCGACACCCCAACCCTTACGGGTGGGTGATGAGATAGTCCAACAAGGAAAATCCTTGCGTGCCCAGTTCGATTCTGGGATCCGGCACCAAAAATTTCATACGAGGATATTCTCTCATAGATTTACATAGATTATCTATGGTATCTATGAGACAATCTGTGTGGTAATTACATTTTATCTTTGTGGAGCAACGTGGGCAAAAAGCACAAAAAATTTAAGAAGAAGATGCTTAAGATGCAAAAACTTGTTGCCAAACAAGTAACGGCAGAACGTATCGAGAGCACATCGGAAATGACAGGTGATGCCGAAAGAGAATCCACGAGAGAAAATCAAGCGGTTTTAAACCACCCCGGCTCATCCGCCTTTCTCGGACCAGATAAAGAATATCCTTCCATCAAAAAAGATGTTCTAAAAATCGTGATCTCCCTCGCTTCGATTCTGGTTCTCCTCTTCATTCTCTTTTACATAAATCAAAAAACCGGGATCCTTTCCAGCCTCGGCGACTGGGCATACCGAGTCTCGAATATACATACGCAGTGAACACAGATAAATTGAAGTATTACCACCACAGATTTATACCACAGAATTGCACGAAAATTCGTCTCCCAGAGGGAGATCCCCCTTTGGGGGGTTATTGGTCATTAGCTTAATTCGTCATCCTTACTTGATTCATTCTGTGACTATCCGTGGCACAGATCCGTGGTGGTTATTGTACATTGAGTTAATACTGTTTCTCTTTCGGCCGATACTGCAAGGCCTCGGCAATGCAATCGGAGTTGATAATCTCTTCTCCGTTCATATCTGCAATTGTTCTCGAAATTTTTAGTATTCGGTGATAAACGCGTGCCGAAAGCTTCATATTGTCTACCGCAGTCGCTATCATCTTCTCCGCTTCCTTATCCAAGACACAGAATTGTTTAATGTACTTCGAATTCATCTCCGCATTGTTTTTGATTTTTAAGTTAGCTTTCCTGAAACGCTCACCCTGTACCTTTTTTGCTTTATGCACTCGTACTTTGACGCTTTTTGAATTTTCCGCCAGCTCATCTTTCGACAATTTTTCGTACTTTACTCTTGGCACTTCAACATGAATATCAATTCTATCAATAAGCGGCCCAGAGACCTTTTTCTGATATCGCATTACCTGGGTTGGCGAGCAGTTGCACTGTTTTTCGGCATCGGTTAAAAAGCCGCAAGGACAGGGATTTTGGGCAGCAACTAGCATAAACTCCGCCGGAAAAGTAAGGCTCCCCGCCGCCCGCGACACTGTTACAACTCCATCTTCGAGGGGCTGACGAAGCGCCTCTAAAACACTTCTCGGAAACTCGGGAAACTCATCCAAAAAGAGTACACCTCGATGGGAGAGGGATATCTCCCCGGGCTTCGGCCATTGGCCTCCGCCAACCATGGCCACAGAGGAAGTTGTGTGATGTGGAGAACGAAAAGGGCGCTCGCTCATCAAAATATTACTCTCTTTTGTCATCCCGGCTACCGAATATATTTTTGTCACTTCCAGCATTTCATCTTTGTCCATATCGGGAAGAATCGAGGGCAGAGAACGCGCAAGCAGAGTTTTCCCAGATCCCGGTGGCCCCGAAAGAAGTATGTTGTGATTGCCGGCGGCGGCTATCTCCATCGCCCTCTTCGCCTGTTCTTGGCCGGCAATATGCGCAAAATCAGATTCATAAACTAAATCGGTGAAATAATCCTCGATCCGCCCTCTTTTGTGAGGCTTGATAACCTCCTCGCTTTTGAGGTGTTTGATGAGGGATTTGAGATTTTTTACCGGCATCACTTCAATCTCCGAGACCAGCGCCGCCTCCGCCGCATTGCACTCCGGAAGATATATCCGCCCGAATCCTCTCTCAGCCGCGAACATCGCCGTCGGCAAGACTCCGTTTACATGGCGAAGCTTTCCATCAAGCGCCAACTCACCTACAAAAATCGAGTGCAAATACTCCGGGATCTCTTCCAGTTGACCTGATGCCAAAAGAATACCCACCGCCATCGGGAGATCGAATGCCGGTCCCTCCTTCTTCATATCGGCCGGCGCTAAATTGATAGTCAAACGATGCTGTGGAAAGAGTACGTGGCAGTTCTTGATAGCGGCGCGAATTCTCTCCTTACTCTCATCAATCGCCTTATCTGGAAGTCCTACTATTGTGAAAGAGGGCAATCCGGCTCCGATATCTACCTCAACTTCAACCAAAAAAGAATCGAGTCCAACAGTTGTCGTCGAAAATACCTTTGCGACCTTGCTCATAGTTTATTTGTAGATACCTCAACTAATGTTTATGTTTCATAACCGTGTTCAAAACAGTGAGATTGTCCGTGAAGTTTCTACTAACTATACTACAACTTTATCTAGATTCTTTGGTTCATCGGGGTTTAGGCCCTTACTTTCGGCAATAAAATATGCGAGAAGCTGGGCGAAAACCACAGCCAAAACCGCCGAGTATAGGCCTGCGTCAGCTATCTGATAAAAATTATCGAACAATTTGTTTTTATTGTAGCTGACTCCGGTTATCAAACCCCCGCTTCTCTTAATCTCCGGGAGATCACTCTCCTGATTGTCTTGGGTCGAAAAATATATGACAGGCGTATTTTTCTCTATCAAAGTAATCGGGCCATGTCTGAACTCCGAACCATCGAATCCCTCCGCATGAACCCGTCCGCCCTCTTTTAGCTTCAGAGCCGCTTCGAGCGCCATCGGATAGAAAAAGTTATTCCCTATGATATAAAAATCATGATCATTTTCGTAACTTTTAGCGATTTTTTTTATCGCTTCCAGGCTTTTTTTATCGAGCATTTTTTTTAGTTCGCCTGCAATTTTTATCAACGTTTTTCTACCGCCCTCAAGATCATTATTCATGGCGCTTGAAAGCATAATAAACATTGCTATCTCGGCGGTAACAGTTTTTGTCGCCAAAATCCCTCGTTCCTGACCCGAAAAAAGGGCCAGACAAACATCTGACTCTAGCGCAGCTTCTGATTTCTCATTATTAGTAATAGTAATGACCTCTGCCATTTTTGATTTCGCAAATTGAATCGCTTCCAAAATATCGCCCGACTCCCCGCTTTGCGAAAGAACAATTACCGCATCTCCTCCGGAGATCATAGTCGCCCTGAATGCGAACTCGCTGGCTGGAATTATGCGATTTTCCCGACGATTATTCTCTGAGAGCAAATATCCTCCGAACATACCGGCGTTCAGGGAAGATCCGGCACCGATTATATAACACTCTCGGGCATTTTTAACAATTTCCGATGCTTCGTTTAACTTTTTCGCATCAAAATCGGCGATTCTCTTTATCACCTCCGGTTGTTCAAAAATTTCCCTCCAAGTGTAGCGCATGACGATAGTTACAAAGTTAAAAAGTTCCTAAAGTCCGTAAAGTCATTCCCATTATACCCGATACTTGATAGATGATGCTAATTTCCGTGCTCTTCGGTGGTACCATTCCGTGGTGGTAATAATACAAATTTATCAGTGATAATCCGTGACATAGATCCGCGGTGGTAATGATACGAAAACATCTGTGTTCACTCCGTGAATCTAATCAGTGGATGTTCCCTTCAAAAACTCCGCCGCCGACTTCTCCGCCTCTCGATAATTTCTTGCCCAATTAATTTCCGGAAATCTCCTAAACCAAGTCATCTGCTTCCGAGCAAAATTGTGAATCTTATATTTTAGTTCCTGCTTCATCTCTTCATAAACATCATCAGGTTGTAGGTGGTAGCTTCTTAGCTTTTTAGGTTTTTGAATTTCTAATTTTGAATTTGTTTTGGATTTAGAATTTAGAATTTCGGATTTTACGAGGTAACTTGTTATTATGCGATACTCTAAACCCAAACTGATTAACCAGTTGGCATCTACCCCAAAATTGATCAGATCTGCTACCTCGTTTAGCATTCCTTCCCTGAATCTTTCATCAACCCGTTTGTCAATTCTTTGATATAATTCCTCTCGCGGAAAGTCCGGGGCGATTTGCAGGAATTGATATGGTGGTTTCTGCTTGGTCGGATATTCCCCAGTTTGCGCTCTTTCGATGAAACGGATAAGACGACGAGGATTATTTATATCCAGGTTGTAGGTTTTAGGTTGTAGCTTTTTAGAGATTTTCTGAAGTTCAGCAAGCCCCATCTTATCCAACTCTTCCCTTAAATATTTTTTGGTTTTTAATATAT
This sequence comes from Candidatus Berkelbacteria bacterium RIFOXYA2_FULL_43_10, assembly GCA_001776195.1. Taxonomy (GTDB): domain Bacteria; phylum Patescibacteriota; class UBA1384; order XYA2-FULL-43-10; family XYA2-FULL-43-10; genus XYA2-FULL-43-10. The sequence continues at coordinate 22,531 of MEZY01000010.1, read as the reverse complement.
GTTTTTGATATTTGATATTTGATTTTTGATTTTTTTCAAGCTCGAACCCTTCCGTGAGAGCTTGAACATAGAGTCCTGTCCCTCCGACTACAATCGGAGTTTTTTCCCGTGCTAATATGTCGTCGATGATTTTTCGTGCGTCTTCCAACCAATTGAAAAGGGTGAATCTCTCCCCCGGATCAACAATATCAATCATATGATACTTAACTCTCTTGAGTTCCCCAAGATCCTTGCCACTACCGATATCAAGTCCACGATAAACTTGTCTGGAGTCGGCAGAAACAATTTCCCCGTTGAATTTTTTGGCAAACTCAACCCCCCAACCGGTTTTTCCACTCGCCGTTGGCCCACAGATTATAATGACTTTTGCCCCTTTGTACCCCTTTGCCATTCCTTGTTGTCCTTTGTGATCCTTTATTCCTATTAAAACAACGCGGGCTCGCCTCCCTTCGGGAGGCGGCCCGCTCGGTCCTGGTGATTGTGACGCTACCGGCAACCGCAATGGCTGTGACCCGTCCGCCGTAGCGGCGGACGCCACCGTCCGGCAACCTGCTCGTCCGTCTCAACCAGTTGTGTAGCCATCGCTGTCACCTCACTCCGATTCGTTGGCCGTGTGCGGCGGGTTAGTTCCTGGGCACAACTGGCCAGCTTGACATTGAGAATCCCGGCCAGTCGCTTACTCCGAGCTCTCCTCGGCAACCATGTGACCACTATGACGCTGTCCTCGTCGAGACCATCAATCCATTGGAATTGAGCCATGACCTTGACATCCTTGGCAGCCACCTCCAGCACTTCGCAACCGGCGGGATCACCATCAAGCGACCTCACCGCTTCCTTGAACTGCCCTTCGAACGCCGTGATCGGTCGAGCTTTCCTCCGTGCCTTCGGTGCCATGCCAGCACCTCCCATGTTTGATGTCGCAACTATCGCAGTTTCAATATATCAAATTTCCCCCCTTGCGTGAAGAGTTTTTTATATTTACAATGAGAACACCACAAGTTTAATTTACAGAGATAAATTAGAGTGGAATTATTCTAATTACTCCTAATTACTCTAATTGACCTAAGCGTTCACAAATTTTCAAGATACAAGATACAATAACCAGTTGAATTACAATATTCAATAATTAAATTTCAATGAGTATCCGTTTGGATATTGGGATTTGGTTATTAACTGATAATTGGTTATTGGTTATTTAAGCGTTGGGATTTGATTAGAAGCTATCTCATAAATAAGTCGAGTTGCATTAGATTATCGTTTCCAGGACATAGCAATAGTTGATCTGTCATGCTGAATTTATTTCAGCATCTCAATGGGATTCTGAAACAAGTTCAGAATGACACGGCTTATGATGATTTATGAGATAGCTTCTAGTGCAATTAGAATAATTAGAAATTAGAGCAATTAATATCTGTGCTAATCTATGTAAAGATCTATGTGGTAATATCAACTTATGCTTTCCCTAGTCCACCTTACAAAAGAATACGGCAAAACCCGTGTTGTCGACGATATCACACTTGATATTGAATCCGGCACTACTTTTGGATTTCTGGGGCCAAACGGCGCAGGCAAAACCACTACGATCAAGATGATCGTCGGACTTTCGCATCCGAGCGCCGGCACCGTAAACATCAACTGTGGAGATCCGCGCGATAAATCCGTTAGAGAACGTATCGGTTTTATGCCGGAAGACCCCTATTTCTATGATCATTTAACCGGTTCTGAATTCCTTTCTTTTTGTGCAAATCTGTTTCCCAAAAAATCCCCCCGCAAACATTCTGACATTCTCAAGAGTGTCGGAATGTTTGAGTACAGAAATCAACCTATTTATACTTATTCCAAAGGGATGAAACAGCGCTTAGGTCTTGCTCAAGCGCTGGTCAATGATCCGCAGTATTTGTTTCTCGACGAACCCTTGGACGGACTTGATCCGATCGGTAGAGCAGAAATAAAAAAAGTCCTGCTTGAACTTAAAAAACGCAAAAAAACCATATTTCTAAACTCCCATATTCTTTCCGATGTCGAAGAGATCTGCGACGAAATCGGTATCATAAACAAAGGCAAGTTGATATTTAGTGGAAAGGTTAAAGAGTTCTGCGACGGAAAGAATTTGGAGAGTAGATTCGTAGATGTAATCAATCAGGACAACAAATCGTGAGAAATATCTTTGTTGTTGCGCAAAATACCTTCAAAGAGGCAATTCGGGATAAAATCCTCTACGTCATTTTGGGTTTCGCCGCTCTCTTTATTCTCTCGACAATATTTTTCGGATCAATTTCTCTGGGCGAAGATATCAAAGTAATTAAAGACTTCGGCTTGGCTGGAATCTACCTCTTCTCTTTACTGGTCACGATATTTGTCGGCGCATCTCTTATTTATAAAGAGATCGAGAAACGCACCCTCTATGTCGTTCTTTCCAAACCGATAAGTCATGCCGAGTTTATTATCGGCAAATTCATCGGGCTCTACTTGAGCGTATTTATTTCAACGGTTTTAATGACTTTAGTTTATCTAGTCGTCGTAGCCGCCAAAGGCGGCGGATTCGATGCGCCTGCATTGATTGCAATACTGCTTCAGTTCTTCGAAATCGCCATTTTTGTTGCATTGATGATTCTATTTTCAACTTTTTCAACCCCAATTGCCTCTACTGTTTACGCAATTTTAATTCTATATATCGGCCACTCGCTCGACCTGATTCTGAAATACGCACAAAAACACGAGAATTTATCGCTTTATTTTGTGAAAACAATCTACTACATTCTTCCCAATTTAGAGAAGTTCAATGTCCGCAATCTTGTCGTTCACCACATCTATCCCTCCGGAGCGTCTGTGGGATATTCATTCCTCTACGCAGTTCTATATTCCACAATACTTTTGATACTGGCAACCTGGAAACTTAAACACGAGGATCTTTGACGATGAAGCTCGTCAATCGTTAATCGGTAACGAAGCCCGGATCGTTAACCGTACGACGTCAGACGTAACGGGCATCGTAACCGTAAGACGAAAACCAGTCTATGAAACTAAAATTATTGATTATTATTTTTTTACTCGCCTCCGTTGTCGGTGTCCAATATCTTTTCGATAAATCCAAATCTTTAAAGCTCAAACCTTCTCCTTATGTTATGTCGGCAGAAGTGATTCGGGCGACTGATTTGGGGTTGGACAATGCCGTAGCTGATCTTGCATGGCTTTCGGCTATTCAATATTTTGGCGATTGGCAACTTGATAAGTATGAAAAATTGGATGACTTTATAGTCCTTGCGAATGATCTTGACCCGCGCTTTTCCCACCCATACGCTTTTGCAACCCTCTCCTTGCCTCAAGTTGATATGATCGATCAAGCGATCGTGATCGCAAAAAGAGGTATCGAAGAAGCCGATACCGACTGGGAGATCGCTTATTATCTGGGGATGATCTACTATATTGAAAAAAATGATGTCGCCTCCGCGCTCAAGTATTTTGATCTCGCCGCGAATACAAAAGGAGCACCGGATAAAATCCAGCGCCTCGCCGCTAACTTTAATACCAAACCTGACGCTAGAGAACAGAGCAAAGAGATTTGGACAGCAGTCTTTGAGACGACAAATGATGAATCTATAAAAGAACGCGCCGAAGCTTACGTTTTACATTATGAAATACTCAATTTTCTTGAGGGTGCAACTGAAAAATATAAAGATAAGTTCGGAACTTACCCCAGTCCGATCGAAAAGCTGGTCGAAGGCAAAATCCTAAAAGCAATCCCCACCGATCCGTTCGGTTTTGAGTACGAAATTGACGCTGAAGGCCGAGCCCGCGTTAGGTAGTTGCCAGAAACCAACTACCCCCTACTAATTTACGAATAATTTCCCGAAAGTACGAATCTAACTACACAGAAAATTAAATTGTCATTTCGAGTTTGGCGAGAAATCTACTATTTATTCTGTGATCTTCCGTGATGGTATTCCGTGGTGGTTATAATACAATCTGATCATTCTAATTCAGTGGAAAAGATCAGCCTGCCCCTCGCTGTGCCACTCCGAAGCTTAACGCGAAGGATGGTAGCCTTAGCGAAGTGGGGTGGTACTGTTATCCTTCTTTTTATGTTTGAGCCTCTGCAACTCAAAAACACTCTTCCCCTCCACCGGCATCGGTTTTTCGCGATCCTTAAAATCTTCTTCGAGCAACCTATCCTGAAGATCCTCTAGCTCCTCTTCATCATCAATCTCAATTTGATCTAGGTCATTCATCTAAATATTTGATAATATTTGAGGCACTTTTGTTTAACTCTTCTCCTGATAACATCTTCCCGTATTCTGCGGGGAATTTCAATCCGAAACCATCATTTTTGAATCTTGGAATTATGTGCAAATGTGCATGGGCAACTTCTTGACCGGCTACTTCGCCGTCTGCTAAGAAATAGTTGACATCTTCGCATCGGATCTCTGACTTGCGCAACGCTTTATTGATTTTACCAGCGACCGATATCAGCCGCGCCGTGCTCTTATCATCCAGATCGGAAATATATTTCTGGTGCTCCTTCGAGACCACAAGCGCATGACCGGGATTCACTGGTTTAATATCCATAAAAGCGATCACCAAATCATCCTCGTAGATCTTGCTCGAAGGAACCTCCCCTTTTACAATTTTGCAAAAAATGCACTCTTCCATAATTAACGCGTGATGTGCAATTAATTGGTGATTTCGATAGTGGTCATCTCGACTTCGTGTGAGTTTCACGACGAGAGATATACACATTATGGTAGATTTCTCGCCTTGATACTACTCAATGGCTCGAAATGACAATTTCATCCTATTTTTGCTCGCGGATAATTGTACGTCACGCATATAATTAACATTTTACATCAACAACAATGGGAAATACTACTATGGCTCCAATCTTTTCACTCCTCGATAAAGGAAAGTGACCTCTCTTACGTTTTCAATATCGAATATTTTCATAAGCATCCTCGTCGGTCCAAAACCGCAGCCTCCATGAGGCGGGCAACCATATTTAAAGAAATCAAGATAAAACTTGATCGACTCAAGGCCAATTCCTTTTTCTTTGGCTTGTTTTACTAAAATATCATACCTATGCTCTCTCTGCGCTCCCGTCGTCGCCTCTATTCCATTCCAGAGAAGATCATAACTTTTTGTCGTCTTACCATCTTGGTTTCTCATGTGATAAAACGGTCTAACATTAACTGGAAAATCGGTGACAAACACAAATTCATGTCCCGTTTCTTTCTTCATTATCTTACAAATTTCACGCTCTTCTTCCGGACTCAAATCCTCCTTATCGCTTGTTACCCCTGCCAACTTTAGTTTAGCTTTCGCTTCCGCCATCGTAATTTTCGGAAAAGGAATTTTCGGGACTACAATTTTGCGCCCATATTCTTCTAATATTGCTTCTCCATACTGTTTGGAAATCGCATCTAGCGCCGCGTGTTTTACCTTTTCCTCCTCGGCCATGATATCAAAATGCGAATCAATATATGATAACTCCATATCATAACTCGTAAATTCCGTGTCATGCCTTGAGGTAAAAGAGGGGTTGGCGCGAAAAACCGGGCCTATTTCAAAAACTTTACCAAATCCGGCGGCCATCGCCATTTGTTTGTAAAATTGAGGAGATTGCGCCAAATACGCTTTTCTATCAAAATATTTAATCTCGAACAGCTCTGCCGAACCTTCACTCGGCGAACTCATCAGTTTTGGAGAGTGGATTTGGATATACCCGTTACTGGTCCAGTAATTTCTCATCGCCTGTTCCATCGTCGTCCAGACTTGGAAAATTAACTTGTTCTTGCTTTTTCGAAGATCAAGCCAACGCCAGTCCAATCTTTTATCCAGAGAGGCTTCTTTTTCGATCTTCTCGCTCATCGGAATCGGCAAAATAGGCGAGGACAGCGAGAGAGTCTTAATTTCTTCTGCTTCGATCTCAAAACCGCCCGGCGCTTGATTCTCTGCCTTGACCTTTCCGCTTGCTTCGATTACCGATTCGCATGTCAAATCTTTTATTGAGTTATAAGCATCATGGTGGTTTTTCGACACAACAAGTTGAATTTTTTCATTCTCGATTCTTAAAACAACAAACTTAATGCCACCTTGGTCGCGAATTGCATCAACCCATCCTTTTACAACCACGCTTTTGCCGACTTTTTTTCCAAAATCTTCTGCCATCTTTCTCCTTCCCTATATAAAAATACCCTCACAAGACTACCAACAATATTGATAATCCCGTAAGGGCGTTTGATCGCTGTACCACCTTACTTCACGCTGGCATTACTGCCGGCGTCTTTTAACCACCGAAGCGGTTTATGCTGTAACGGGCTATCCCGAGAGGTTCTAGTTGTTCTTTCGAACTTTCTTCCCCCGGCTCAGCTGTGTTTAAGCTTCATCGCCGTTTTGATTAATATAACTTAATTAATTATTTCTGTCAAACTTAATATTTTAATTATTTGTTCAGTTATTCCCTTAGAAAAAGAGCGAGGCACTTCAGTTAAGAAGCGCCCCCTGTCGGGAGATTGCTACGGCCGCGGCCGCAGTCGAGAAGATCCTGGTAAGATCCTCGACTACCTCTACTTGATCAGTGATGTCGTCGAGGAATTGGTTCGGTCGGGGAATTCGGAACTGGTAACTTGCGGGGAAACTGCCGTCGCTAAGTTGCAGGCCCATCAGCCTGGCCGTTAGGGCTCTGTCGACTAAGCCAATCCTCGCCTTCAGAAGCAACGCCAGACCGATCTCCACCGCGTCATCCCCGATCGACTCCCCATCTGCCCAGCACGCCTCGTACCGGACATACCAGGGGGTCTGCCACCAGTAGGCCCGCGCATCTCCAGTTTCAAGGCGGCGCGAAAGAAAGCGACGCGCCTTGACCCGTGCTTGTTTA
>MEZY01000010.1:6044-15595 GCA_001776195.1 Candidatus Berkelbacteria bacterium RIFOXYA2_FULL_43_10 | reverse complement strand
GGTCACCGCCAGATCACAGAACCCCGTTTTCGCCAGAAATTGCATCACCCGTAGCGTGCTGTCGGCATCGGGCACAGAGTTCTGGTTGTACGACCACCCCCCGCAGTCCCACTGCAGAGATAGCAGTGCCCCTAGCATCTCCTGCGGCACGATCGAATGTAACTCGACAAAAGTCGAGCCGACGCACGCAGTAGTCCACGCAAGACTCGGTCCATGCCGGAGTTGATGAAACTCGAGACAAAGGCCGTCCGTAACGCGCGACACCAGATACGTCCTTGCAGCTTCAATGGCCTCTTCATTCTTCACTGCCTTCGCCTCCATTTCTTTTAAGCTATTCTCCGACTCAACAGATTAATATACGCTCATATTGTAAACATGTCAAGAAAAAGACATCGAAAAAGAAATCCTCTCGGATTCCTTAACGATAACTTCATTCCCCTTATCTATAATAGATAACGATCTTGTCAAACGGCTGTGCCATCCGTAGCTTTAGCGCATGATAGTGAGACGCTAAGCGTCTCTTGACCACGCTTAGCGCTGGTGCCCGAGGTCGGACTCGAACCGACAAGCTTTTTACGGCACGTGCTCCTAAGGCACGCGTGTATACCAATTTCACCACTCGGGCACTATTTTCTAAGTTTGCCAGTTTTTCGCGGAAAAATCAACCTGTAACCGTTAACCGCTTATCGCAACCGCTTATCGCCCGCCACAACTGATCACAAAACTTCGAACGATGGTTTGATTATTGGAATTTGATTATTAACTGGAACTTGTCTCTTGATTATTGGTTATTTTTGGAAAGTCAGTTTTAATCAGTGGACGAGATCAGCCTGCCCCTCGAAGCTTTAGCGAAGTGGGGTGGAAGTTCTCTCAAGCTAAATGGTAATCATATCCTTGAACTTCTCGTAGGTTTTGGGTCCAATCCCTTTAATATTTTGAATTTGCTCCGGCGAAGTAAATGGTCCGTTTGCTACCCTATAATCTACTATTCGCTGGGCATAAACAGGCCCAATTCCCGGCAATGAATCTAACTGCGCCGCGGTTGCAGTATTAATGTTTATCTTACCTGTTATTTTACTTGAGCTTGATGATGAGCCCGTATTCGCCCCCGCCACCTGCCCCTGATCATCAGCGCTTGCTGTATTCTGCCCAGCTGTATCCTGACTAACTGTATTCTGTCCAGCTGTCTTGCTGTCTAGCTCTTCTAATTTCGCCTCCAACTCTTCTATTCTTAACTCTTGATTCCTTATTCTTGATTCCAATCCCGGCTTATAAATATTGTCCCGCCAAAGCAGTATCGCTCCGCCGGATAATATTAAAATCAACAGCACTCCTCCGACATAGTACTTGTATTTTTCAACCCAATCTTCCGCCCTCTCCTTCATGCTTGTCCCCCCTTATACTTTATACACTCCCCATTATACATGATACTTGATACTGAATACTTGATGCTATTCTAAATGTTTTGTCTCAACAAAATCACTTAATTTGTCTTTCAGCAATAAATTATTCTTTAGATTTGGATCATCTTTGACGACTGTTTCGGCACTCTCTGACGCTTGAGTTATCAGCTCCACGTCTGAAAAATCAGCAAACCGAAAATCCGTAATCCCCGACTGCATCGTTCCGTAAATCTCACCCGGACCTCTCTCTTTCAAATCTTCCTCTGCTAGCTTAAATCCATCCGATACCCTCTCCAAAGTTTCAAGCCGTCTTTTCGCTTTTTCGCTTTGAGTATTCGAAAATAAAAAGCAGTATGATTGATGCTCGCCCCTTCCAACTCTGCCTCTAAACTGATGCATCTGCGAGAGCCCGAACCGCTCCGCATCCTCTATCATCATGATAGACGCATTGGCGATATCTACCCCTACCTCGACCACCGATGTAGAGACCAATATATCAAGCTTGCGAGCCACAAATTCAGCCATCACTTTCTCTTTTTCTCGAGCTTTCATCCGCCCATGCAACATTCCGATCTTTAAATTCGGGAATATCTCTTTATCCAGTTTTTGATACTCTTTGGCCACCGACTTGCGATCCAGTTCGAACAAGCTGATCTCGACAGGTTGTAAGTTATAGCTTCTTAGCTTTTTAGAATTTTCATCATTCGAATTTAAGATTTGTTTCGGATTTCGGATTTCGGATTTCGGATTTTCGTTTTTGTCCTCGATTAGAGGACAAATCACAAACGCTTGCCTCCCCGTTTTAATCTGATCCTCGATAAATTTATATGCTTTTGCCCTATGAATCTCATCAACGAATTTGGTTTTGATGATTTTCCGCCCTTTCGGCATTTCGCGAATTATTGATATATCAAGATCCCCAAAAAGTGCCAGTTGCATCGTTCTTGGTATCGGCGTCGCCGTCATTGACAAAAAATGAGGGCGAAGCACAGCTTCGCTAGGTTTTAGGTCGCCCGCCTGCAACCCGCCCAAACTACTTGATTGTTGGCGGGTAGCATCTTCGGGCAGGTAGCTTTTTAGCTTTTTAGAACTGTCATCCTGAACTTGATTCAGGATCCCGTTACTATTTAATTCTGATTCGTCATTTTGATTTTTGATTTTTGATTTTTGAATTACCATGATATTCTTTAAGGCGGCTCTCTGATTAACACCGAATCTGTGTTGTTCGTCTACTACCACAAGCCCGACATTCTCCACCGGCTCCTTCAAATGTAATAGCGCATGAGTCCCCAGCACCACATCAGCATCACTAGCTTTTAGCTTTGAGCTATTAGCTGTTAGCTTTTCTTGATTCTTATTTTCTGTGCCCTTTCTATGAACACTTTCTATGTGTGTTATATTCAATTTACTTGTGTTCGCAGTAATTATTCCCACCATAACCCCATGCGGTGCCAAGATATCGCACAAACTCTTGAAGTGTTGGTTCGCCAGTATCTCCGTCGGTGCCATGATCAATGTTCGAAATCCAGACTTGAATGCTACGAAGGCAGCAAACGCCGCCACAACCGTCTTCCCACTCCCGACATCACCGTTTAGGAGCCGGCTCATCGGAACAGTACAGCTTTCGATTGTCAACCCAGACTCTGATCTGGGATCCAGTTTTGTAATAGATCCTGAATCAAGTTCAGGATGACACCGTGTGCCACTTTTTAACTTTTCGCTTTTAACTTTTAACTTGTCTCGACCTTTAAGGTCGAGGACTATTTCCCAGCTTGCCCTTTTCTGATCATCCGTAAGCGTAAACGGTAAACCGGATACAAACTTTTTCAATTCTTTCTCATTAATTTCTATCCTCGGTGCCGATTCTTTTTCGATCTCTGCTTTGGCAATCTGCGATCGCAATGCTATTAAAAACAGCTCATCAAATGCCATCCTCCTCTTCGCCCTTTCTAACTTATCGATATTTTCCGGCTGGTGAATATTCCCTATCGCTTCCCCGATCCCCATCAATTTATTTTTTTCGATAATATCCTCCGGCAAATATTCCCTAACAGCTAATAGCTGACAGCTGACAGCTTTTAGAATTTTCGCAATGAAGTAATTTGTGACTCCCGCCGTCTCCGGGTAAACAGGCACAATCTTCGGCTTATCTGCCCGCTCTGGCGACTCCATCACAGGCATATTTGAGTAAAAATCGTGCTTGATGTTTCCGTTCAATATCACTTTCGATCCTGCTTTTAGCATTTTAGATAAGTACGGTTGGTTAAACCAGACTACTTTGATGCTCCCCGTCCCATCCTCAACAACCGCCTCCGTCACCGTAAACCCCCGTCTGCGTGTTCTTTTATTCGCTATCTCAACAACATTTCCGGCAATTGTTGTAGGCGTTAGGTCATAGCTTATTATCCGCCTTTCAGGCGAGACCTCGCCCAGAGGGCGGGGCTTTTTAGGATCGTCATCCACCGTTACGCCGCTGTCATCCCGCACCTGATGCGGGATCCATTTTTGGTTATTGAAATTTTGAATTTGTTTGTATCTTGCTCGCCCTGCGTAGCCTTGGCGAAGTGGGGTATCTTGTATCTTGTATCTTTCAAGATCCATAATCTTGGTGATCTTGGTGTAATCTCGATAATCTCGTGGATAATAATACAAAAGGTCCTCGACTTTCTCGATGCCCAATTTCAAAAGCTTCGCCGCCATCTTCGGCCCAACACCTTTGATAAATTGCACTTTTGTGTCTAAGTCCATCGATTTGTCATTCCCGCGAAGGCGGGAACCTACTTATTCATTATTCCTAATTCATTATTCCCTATTCTACTCTTGCCCCATTATACTTTATTCATCTCCCATTATACTTGATACCCGATACTTGCTACTTTTATCCCTTTGTCTCCCCTTCCTTCGCGTGGCTCAACCTTTCGCAACTCCGCCTCTAATGAGAGCTTGATCTTTTCTGTGTCAATCTGTGGCATAGATCTGTGGTGGTAATCATACAATACTTCTGTGCCCCTCTGTGGGTCTATTTCTGTGTGGTTATTCTGTGAAATTCTGTGTATTTTTCTGTGTGGTTACCTATTGACAACTATTTTTCTCCTATGTTATATTACAAATAACGTTGCGCACCCCGTAGGCGTACGGGGATATCCGAAGTATCGCTTCTCGGAGGAGGTACCCCTCATGAAGCGACCCGTCTGTCTGTTGTTCATGCTGGTGGCGCTCGCAGTTTTGGCTCTGACGGCGTGTGTGGCCTACGCGGCTCCCCCAAGGGTGTCGACTCCGGGACAGTCCGCAACGGCCCTCGACTCCGCGAAGATGATCACGTTGACAGCCGCCCACGGGGTGGCAACGATCGACTACCACAGCCCATGGGCGCCGGAGGTCGCGTACACCTTCATCGGCGACATCGTCGGTCTCAACCAGGACGTCGGCACCAACCTCCTGAAGACCGGCGCCGACACGATCGCGGCGAACCAAGGCACGTATGAAGTCGTACATCTGGGCGGCATCTACTCGAACGCGGACAACTGCTACGGCACGACCGGCACGAAAGCGCCCAGGGGCGCGATGTACGCCGGGCTGAATGGCGGCGCGACGACCCACTGGACCCACGACGCGGTCCAGAAGCTGGGCACCGGCGACACCGTGGCGAACTACATCAAGCGGCTGGGCACGGACGCGAAGGCCACAAGCGTGGCGACGAAGGACGAGGAGGACGGACAACTGGCGAAGGCGATGACCACCGCGGCATGGCGAACCTCGAAGGCCTGAACGCGCGGCCCGGTCATCCGATGTAGCCGTGCCCCTCGCCAGGGGGGCAACCCGCTCGATTTTGAACGGTCTCGCTCGGGGGTTCCGAGCAATCCGTACCTAGGCAATGCCTAGGGTCTCACTCGAGACACGAACCGCCGGCGATGGGCATATCACCCACCGCCGGCGTTGTATTTGTAGCCCAACATTCATGTTGTCGGCAACAAGCTGAAGCTTGTTCTACAAGAGAGTGCCGTAGCCCAGACTTTAGTCTGTTCTCCCAAGCTGAAGCTTGAGCTACGTAATTGTAGCCCACCCTTTAGGGTGTTTCACAAGATGAACCTTGTACTACCATTCCTTGTAGACCATGCTTTAGCATGTTTGACACGATAAATCGTGATCTACGGGATATCGTAGCCCAGACTTTAGTCTGTTTTCTTCAAGCTAAAGCTTGTGCTACTATTGAATTGTAGCCCAAGCTTTAGCTTGCTCCCAATTTCATCTACAATATTTATATGCGAAAAGATCGTACTCCAAATATAAACAACCGCCCAAAACACAGAATTGATAATCCCGGTTACTATTTCATCACCTCTCGGACCATTGACGGCCAATGGTTTTTGCAACCAGAAAAATATAAAACGATACTTTTCGAGATCATCAAAGAGAAATCCGAAAAGTTCTGCTTTCCCCTAATCGCTTACGCCATCCTCAACAACCATTATCATCTGATAATTGATGTCAAAGAGCCCAAGGAGTTTATCAAATTTATCTCACAAATAAACGGTGCAAGCTCCAGAGCGATAAATCTTGCCGACTACGTTTACGATCGAAAAATCTGGTGGAATTATTACGAACATTTTATCCGCAACGAAGAGGATTTCTTTAAACATTTAAACTATATCCATCAAAATCCGATCAAGCACGGATCTGCTAAAGATTTTGGCTACAAATTCTCCAGTTACAATGCTTGGGTAGCAAAGAAGGGAAAAAAGTATCTTGATCATGCTTTCGTGAGGTATCCGATAATTGACTTCAAAACTTTTAATGATGACTTCTAGCAAGCTGAAGCTTGAGCTACATCCTTTGTGTAGACCATGCTTTAGCATGTTTTTCTCAGGCTGAAGCTTGCTCTACGCAAACTGTAGACCACCCTTCAGGGTGTTTTTTGTTCTCTTTTCTGTGCTCTTCTGTGTCTAACTTCTGTGTGGTTGTTCTGTGATTTTCTGTGATAAAAATTCTGTGGTGGTGCGGGGTTGACAAATTCTGTAGGTCTGCTATAATACCATTATCACGCTCGAAGCGTCAACCGTTCGAGCGCAACGCTGAAGTGAGGAGCGATGCTGTATGCGCCGCACCCACGATGCACCCGCGCAGAGCGCGGTTCTGCCCCTCGGGGGCCGATTGCACGACAAAGAGCTGCACCTGGGCGCCGGCGACACGAGCGCGGACCACGACCCGGGCGGCGGGTAGGGCCACGGCGTCCCGACACCGCCAGCGGGCGGTCGTCGGGGACCTGATCGAGCACGCGAGCTGTACGCTACGTAAAGGTGGTGACGCCGTTGGGCAAGCTACAGGGGGGCACACCGCTGGCCTCCCATCTACACAGCGAAGCTGCCAGCTAGAAGAGTGGAGACAATGTCACGAGCGCAAGCTCCGGGCATTACGCTCCATCTGGCAGTAACAGCGGTACCAATCAGCCACAGGAAACACTCGCCGGCCTGTGGTGATGAGACGAGGCGGGACACCCATTCGGAGAGACAATCGATTGTCCGGTGCGGCGTGGAAGGGGCTCTACGGGGTCCAATCCGTCGGCCGTATCGAGACAGGAGAGCCGGGGTAGCAGCAGCTGCGGGCTTCGCCCGCGAGGACTAGACAGTATTTCCTGCTGCTCCCGCCGAGGGGGTTGAAGGCACGACTGGCCATTTGGCCCGGGCACTGCCCGAACGCCGCCAAGCTGTCACCGCGGCATGCCCAACCCCCTCGTCCCCCCTCCCTTAGTTGGGGAGCCCGCCGGACCGGTGCCCTCGGGCCGCTGGAACGGCCGCTCAAAAGTCCTGGGTGTGACCCAGCGAGGCAGGCGCGCGACCGCGCTTAGCAGTCGCTGGTATGTCCAGGCACCCGTCCGGAGTTTCCGGTGCGAGGCTACCGACGACGTATCTGGTACGCCTCCACCGGCCTCCGGCCGGCACAAGAACAGAAGTCCACCCCTACTCGGGGTGGCTTCTTCGTTTTAGCCCATCATATAAAATAGTCCTGTGTACTTGTATACTGTAATTTTACTGTATTATCCCCCCGCCAATCACTTCATCCCACTTCGCTGGAGCTCCGCGGGACGGACTTCGTCCGTAAAACACTGCGCTCTGCCCCGATGTTACCGCCCTCTGAGGATTATCAAAAATAACTTTAACTGCCCTGCTATCTGGCTGTCCCGCTGTTTTGCTGTATTCTATCCTACAACCCACCGCTTCGTGCCTGTATCTTATTTTAGCTTGTAGCCTCCCGAAGGGAGATCCCCCTTTGGGGGACTTCTTAGGGATTAGCTTCTTAGGGTCGATCCAGTTCAGATCAGAAACAACCATCTCCTTCGAATAAACTTCCCTGTCCTTTCCAACAATCAGCTGATTCTTCTCAACATCAAATCCAGTCACGTACAAAATGTTTGTAGCTTGTCTCTTGTTTCTTGTGTCTTGCGCAATCCCCTTTCTCTGTCCGATAGTATAATTCACCAACCCCTCGTGTTCCCCCAAAACATTACCTTTTGTATCGACAATATCCCCCGGCTCAAAATATTGTTTATCCAAATATCGCTTTAAAAACTCTCTATAATCCCTGTCTCCAAAAAAACAAATTTCCTGACTCTCCGGCTTTTCCTTCACCGGCAAGTCCCATTCAATCGCCAACTTCCTTACATCTTTTTTAAGATAATTCCCGAGCGGAAACAGCACTTTCGAGAGTTGATTTTGCTTGAGCCGATATAGCATGTAACTCTGATCTTTGGAAGAATCAAACCCAGCTTTCAGTCCCGACATTGCAGTCGGGATCCCGATCGGCAAAGCCGCATCGGGACTTTTTGGCTTTTTAGGGTTTTTATCATTGGGATTTGAGATTTGTTTGGAAATTGGAAATTGGAAATTGGAAATTCCAGAATTGCCAGAGTCAATTCTGGCATAGTGTCCTGTCGCCAACTTTTCACATCCGATCTCAAGCGCTTTCTTAAGCAATAGATCGAACTTAATATACTCGTTGCATCGAATACAAGGATTCGGTGTCCTCAAATCTTTATATTCATCCAGAAACTTGTCAACGATTTCTTTTTTAAACTCCGCTTCGGCATTTATTACATAAAATGGAATGTTTAACTTCTTCGCAACCGCTCGCGCATCCTCAAGCGCTTCGTAGTCGCAACAACGATTCTGCTTTGAGCAAGTGGGACCCGCCCCGCGTAGCCCAGAGGGCGAAGTGGGGTCGCTCCACAATTTCAAAAAAAGGCCTACTGTTTCGTGGCCTTCATCCACCATCATTTTAGCGACAACCGATGAATCCACCCCTCCGCTCATCGCCACCGCCACAATCAGCTTCTTAGATTTTAGCTTCATTAGCTTCTTTGCTTTTGTATTCGATTGTTCCATAGTTTAAGTTATCTGCGATGATCTGTGGTACAAATCTGTGGTGGTAATGTTACCGCTTTTTACCCCTGTAATCCTCTATCGCCTTTCTAATCCCCTCTGCGGAGAGAACCGAGCAGTGATATTTCTGTGCCGGGAGTTTTCCCAAAGAGTCGTTAATGTCATCGCGCGTAATTTTTTCCGCGTCTTCCAAATTTTTTCCCTTAGCAAGCTCTGTCATCATCGAACTCGCTGCTATCGCCGCCGCACATCCCAATGTTTGGAATTTGATATCCGAAATATATTCCTCTACTTTTAACTTTTCACTTTTAACTTTTAACTCGCGTGTTTTTATTGGTCGCTTCGCGACCTTAATAAAAACTCGCATAACGTCTCCACATTTGAGATTTCCCACCTCACCGACTCCATCGGCACCCTCAATCTCCCCCATATTTCTTGGGTTTTTAAAATGATCCATTACTTCGTCGCTATAATTCATATTGCTCCTCTTCATAATTTGTAGAAACTACGCTGATCGATCCCGCTGAATTAGCGCTGACCTTCTGTGAAATTCCGTGGTACAATTCTGTGGTGGTAATGCTACCTTTATTGAAATGGACTCATCTTCCTTAATTTTTCGATAATACCAGGCATAATTTTAATAACATAATCTATATCTTCCTCCGATGTGCTTCTTCCTAAAGTGAAACGAATAGATCCGTGAGATTTTTCCGCTGGCACTCCTATTGCCGTTAAGACATGGCTCGGTTCCAGCGAGCCGGAGGTACAGGCA
>MEZY01000010.1:0-6032 GCA_001776195.1 Candidatus Berkelbacteria bacterium RIFOXYA2_FULL_43_10 | reverse complement strand
GCCATATCGAGATTAATAAGAATTGATTCTCCTTCAGCATTATCGAATGAAATATTTACATTATTTGGGGTTCGATGCTCCCTCGATCCGTTCAACCTACTACCCGGGATTTTAAGCAACCCGTCGATTAATTTATCCCTTAGATTTTTAAGCTTTAAATTATAATTTTTAGTTTTAAGTTTTAAGTTTTTAATTAACGTAACTGCTTCCGCGAATCCAACAATTCCAACCACATTCTCCGTTCCAGCCCGCAGTCTATACTCCTGCCCGCCACCAATGATTTGATGTTTGAGGGGCGTTCCCTTTTTGATAAACATAAGCCCGATGCCTTTGGGACCGTAAATTTTGTGCACCGACATTGTAAGAAGATCCACATGAAGATATTTCATATCCATATCGCAGTACTCCGGCGCCTGCACCGCATCGGTATGGAAAAAAATCTGGAAAGATTTTTTTCCATAATCAGGAATTTCGAATTTAGAATTGTGAATTTGTTTGGTTATTGTTTCTTGTTTCTTGGATCTTTGCAAATTAATTCTTTGAATTAATTTGCCAATCTCCCTTATCGGCTGGATAGTTCCGATCTCATTATTCACATACATAATCGATATCAAAACCGTGTTCTCTTTTATCGCTCGCTCGATATCTGCAGGCGCTATCAACCCATCTTTATCGGGTTTGATATATGTTGCTTCAATCTTTCCCTCACGCTCGAGCTCCTTGACCGTATCCAACACCGCATGATGCTCAAATTGAGCCGTTATTACATGAGGTTTTTGCCGTGTTCTGTGTTCTGTATTCTGTATTCTTTCCACGATTCCTTTGATTGCCAGATTGTCGCTCTCCGAGCCGCCCGATGTGAATATGATCTCGCCCGGTTCGCAATTTAAGAATTTAGCAATTTTTTGTCTTGATTCGTCAACAGCCGACCTTGCAACCTGTCCATACGAGTGGATCGAGGAAGGATTGCCAAAATCATCGCAAAAATAGGGCTTCATTGCCCCTAACACTTCACTCGCAACCGGAGTTGTCGCCGCATTATCTAAGTAAATCTTTTTCATACACGTCCTACGTGCAACGGTAACGAAGCCCGGGTCGTCTGACGTCAGACGTTTAACGTAACGGGCATCGTAACCGATTAACGAATTACGATCCTGCGTGTGTTATCTTCCTTTTGATATCTCGTAGCTCTTCGACGCATTTCTTGCAGGAGGCGCCGGTTAAAAGGTCGTCAAACTTATCAGCCGGGATAAGGTAGGCTACTTTTTTTGAGTAGCGATTCACCTCATAAACCTCGCCAGTCTCAACTTCTCGGATGATTTTCGATACCCCACTTTGTAATTTATTTACTGTAATCTTCTCCATAACGCTCTCTTCGATCGCATCCCTTCACGAAATTACGAATTTAACGAAAGTACAAATATTTTCTGTGTAATTTTGTGTCTTTTTCTGTGTGATAATTCTGTGATATTCAGTGGAATAATTTCTGTGGTGGTTACGTAACATCTAATATAGCATCTGTGTAAAATGCTTGTCAAGTGATGAAGCTGGCACTCGTGAAATTTCGACGGTTGGCAAGCGCGTCCGCCTATTCGGTGGATCAAAGTGCCTAGAAATTTTGTGAGTGCCAGCGTATTCGAGGGCAGCTAATCCGAAAGCCCAAAGAAGCTCTCCGCTTTTTTGGTTGTAGATTGTTCTACCTCAGACAAAGAGATATTTTTGATCTCGGCGATTTTTTTCGCAACCTCCACCACATAAGCCGGCTCATTGCGCTTGCCTCGATAAGGCTGTGGCGCCAAAAGAGGACTATCTGTTTCAAGCATAATCGAGCCCAGCGGAATTTTTTTTATCACATCCTTTGCCTCTGATTTGGGGTAGGTAATATTGCCGGTGAAGGATATCAAAAAACCTAAATCCAGAATTTTTTGCGCCACTTCGAAATCACTGGAAAAACAGTGGACCACCCCGCGAATGCCTGAGGAAAAACTTTTTAAAACCGCCAGTGTATCAATTTCTGATTCTCTCATATGGACAATCACGGGCAATCTAAGCTCTAGCGCCAAATCCAACATCTGCTCAAAGCAGAATATTTGCTGCTCGCGGCTGGGGTATCTTGCATATTTTGATGATCTTCTTAAGTTATAATAGTCCAGACCTATCTCGCCTACCGCTACAATTTTTTTATGTTGGGCTATGGTCGAAAGTGAACTTATCGTCTCCAAATCCAACTCCAAAGCCGCCTCGGGGTGGAAACCGATACTTCCGTAAATTTCCGGGTAATGGCGCGCCAAATCCGCCGATTTCCTGGAGCTAATAAAATCGACGCCGACATTAATAATTTTGCCCACATCCGCATCTTTTGCTCTACCCAAAACCGCGCCAATCTCGGCTTTGTAATCCGGAAAATCCAAATGTGCATGCGTATCGATAAACATAAGATAAAGTTGATATTACCACATAGATTTTTACATAGATACCATAGATAATCTATGAAAATCTGTGTATTAATCTATGTAGTAATTACATATTGAATAATTTACTTATGATATCTATGATCATCTATGTACAGATCTATGTAGTGATTACCTCTAATCCTATTTGAACGTTACCCACAAAATACTCGCCACCACAACGAGGGCGGCGAAGACGTCGCGCTTGAATATCTTTTCCTTGAAGTAAAAAAATGAGAAGAAATATACCAAAAAGGGGCCCAAGATCAAGATCGTAGTCGTCTCGATCACTCCCAAGTTTTGAAATCCGTAAAACCTTAAGACCATCTGGACCACCCCGAAAACGGCGGAGATGATCGTTAGCCCGAAAACATCACGCGGAACATCGAATAATTTTGGTCTGTAAAGGGTTAAAAATACTAGAGAGATAACTGCCGTTCTGACAAAATAGAGCATTACCGGGGAGAGAACCGAGAGTAGCTCTTTGATAATTATCGCTTCGAAAGACATCAAAACCATTGCAAGCATTGTAAGCCAAGCGGATTTGCCGATTTTAAGATGATGCCGTCTGAAACGGGTGATAATTAATGCCAGTGAGGCCACCAGACCGGCTATTAATGTGCTTAAACTTCGCTCTGGCGGTAAAAATATCTCTGCAAAAATAATTGTCATTAGAGGAGAAAGCAACATGATTAGCTCAAATTCATGAATCTCCTCTCTCTGAAGCCCCTTAGCGTAGTAGTAATTCCAGACTGACGCCACAAGAATCATCGTACAAAAAAGAATGATGTATCTGGCAGAGATAATTCGATCAATATTGATCTCTCCCCAAAGCGGTACAAAAATGGCAGTAATTATCGTTAGCCAAATAAAAAGAAGCGGGATAAATCGCAAGATCGGTATCTTATATTTGGAAAGAATTATTTTATCTGTTATTACCCCGCCGGCATAGCCGAGTGAGGCGATAATTGCATCAAGCATAAGGCTTCCGCCTCCTACAGAATTACGGATTTAAACGAAAGTGCGAATGTAACCACACAGACAAAACACGGATCAATATTAATTGTCATCTCGATCCATCCCGCGAAGCTCGCCAATTCGGCGGGCGAAGTGGGAGGCGAGAGATCTACAAATTATCTATGGTATCTATGCATTGATCTATGTGGTAATTCTTTATCGAACAATATTCCTTCGATATCTATGATTATCTATCGTATTGATCTATGTGGTTATTTCGATTAATCTTCTATCCGCGGGAACAGCGGCTCCGGCTTCAGAGTTTCCAATTGATTTTTCATCTTCTCGGCACTCTCCGGCATAAAAGGAGCGAGTAGCAGGACTAAAGAACTTAAGGACATATGAACTGATAGCAAAACTTCTGATAATTTCTCGCTATCGGATTTTGCCAACTCCCACGGCTTTTCCTTATCAATATAAACGTTTAAACCGTTGATGATGTTTCCGATCCCCCCAAGCGCTTCGTAAAATCTTAATTCTTCAATGTTTTTTTGAATTTTCTTGATTTGAACATTCGGATTTGCTTCGAGTTTCGAATTTCGAATTTCGAGTTTAATCTGATACTTGTTCATCATACTAATCGTTCTATTGACCAAATTACCCAATCCATTCGCCAGATCTTTGTTGTATCGTTCAGCAATTTTCTCCTCTGATATATCACCATCTTCGCCAAATGGAAATTCGCGAAGCAGAGCGTATCTTACAGCATCGGTACCGAATTTCTTGACTAAATCATTCGGATCTAGCACATTGCCAACCGTTTTACTCATCTTTTTGCCGCCAACTGTAAAAAATCCGTGGGCAAAAACTTTTTTTGGAAGCGGTAAACCTAAAGCCAGAAGCATTGCGGGCCATATTATTGCATGGAACCAAAGTATGTCCTTTGCCATCAGATGAAGGTCGGTCGGCCACTCCGGCGGGTTTTTATATATCTTCGTTGCTGACCAGTAATTGATGAGGGCATCCACCCAAACATAGACCGTCTGCGTATCGTCTCCTGGAAAAGGTATGCCCCAAGTTACTCCAGCGCGTGATATTGATACATCATCAAGCCCCTGTTTGATCTTTCCTATCACCTCGTTTTTTCTGCCCTCGGGCGCAACAATCAATTCGTCTTTTTCGATAATATTCAGAAGTCCAAAATCCTCTGCCGCCCGCTTAAGTAGAAAGAAATAATTCTCCTCCGAGTGTATCTCCGGTTCTGTGTTATGATCGGGGCATTTACCATCAATGAGTTCATTCTTTTGCACAAACCGCTCACAGCCGATGCAATATAATCCCTCATACTTGCGTTTTTCAATATAACCGCGCTCCTTGAGCTTTGCAACAAATTCTTGGACAACTTTTTCATGCTCCGGATTAGTCGTGCGGAAAAATTGATCATACTCGATGTTCAAGTTTTCCCAAGCCTTTTGAAATTGTGGCGCGAGAGAGTCGACAAAAGCCTTCGGCTCCTTCCCCGCCGCTTTTGCCGCTTCGGCAATCTTCGCTCCGTGTTCATCGGTCCCTGTCAGAAAAAATACCTCACGACCAAGAGCTTTGTAATATCGAGCCAAAACATCCGCCGCCACCGTAGTATAGGCATGGCCAATGTGCGGTTTGTCATTCACATAATAAATTGGAGTAGTGATATATAATTTTTTCATAATGCTTCCCTTCACAAAAGTACGAATTTTACAAAAGTACGAATGTATCCGGACAAAGAACATACAATCAAAACTGTCATTTCGAGTTTATCGAGAAATCTACAAAATATAATTCAGTGGCTAACCGACGTATTGATTACGTTATGATTATACCAGAGTTCCCAAAGCTAAAAAACCCTTGACAGATAATGTTATATCTGATAGTATAATATTACTCTGACGTACAGTCGTAAAATCTTAAGTGGGAGGCCACAACATGGCCACCAGCGACACGTCGGGAGAGTTCCCGGTTGATACTCCGGTCGAAGCGGAGATCGTCTGGGGGAAGAACGATCGTGGCGAGGGAGTCGTATGGACGCATTCGACTGGGATGATCGTCTTCCCATCTCACACCGGGCGCGGGGCTCCGCCGTGTGCCACTCGGGCATTGGTGCGCGACTGCCAGCCCCAGGTCGGAGACCGAGAGAAGTGCATCGTCGTACGACGGACTGGATCCAACACGGGGTTCGCCTACCCAGTCGGGCTCGTCGTCAAGACCGATGAGTACGAGATCGTCTTCCAGGTCATCGGCGAGGACAATGTCTCCCAGGTCATTGTCATCCCTAACTGGGGGAGCGCAACCGTCAAAGCTCGACGTGATGATGATGGCGCCATCGTCATCACGGTCAAGCGCCCCAAGTAGTAGCCGAATCGGGGATGCGATGGGGTGGCACCGCGAAGAGTTCGCCAAAAAAAATAAAAAAACAAGTCGACGTGGTGGCGATGCACTGGGCCGCACCTAAGTGAACAAATAAAAAAACAAACCAGCAATCAAAAATTAGTTTAGCCGTAGCCGCCCCGTCATCGGGGCGGTTCGTTTTTTTAGCACCAATCAATCAATTATAACATTAACGCGTGATGTGTAATTAATCAGTAACTT
>MEZY01000009.1:26745-36714 GCA_001776195.1 Candidatus Berkelbacteria bacterium RIFOXYA2_FULL_43_10 | reverse complement strand
GACATTACTAAAATATTTCTACATTACAAAATCAAAACCCTTGACCAAAAGAGAGCCATCTGATAATATCGACTTGTTATGAAAAAAGGAATCCATCCACAATACTATGATGATGCAAAAATTAAATGCGCCTGCGGCGCTGAATTTGTGGTTGGCTCGACAGTAAAAGAGATGCATGTGGAAATCTGCTCCAATTGCCATCCATTTTATACCGGTAAGGAGAAACTGGTTGATACCGCAGGACGTGTTGATAAGTTTAAAGAAAGAGTGGAAGCGGCAACAAAACTTAAGAACTTAAAAACTAAAGAACCGAAGAATGCCAGATCGGAAGAAGACAAGAAGACAGCTAAGGATAAATAACTGAATATTAGGTATAATAAAATCGGTAGTTTGATAATACCGATTTTATTTGTCCGCGCTTGTCCCATTATACTTTATACATAATACTTTATGCGTGATGTGTAATTATTATCGAGTAAAAATAGAATAAAATTGTCATTTCGAGCCATCCCGCGAAGCGATTAGCCGAAGTGGGAGGCGAGAAATCTACCATTTAGCATATGATGAATTACAATAATTTGTATATCTTAAGTCGTGGAACCAGACACGATGTCGAGATGACCACTATAGAAGTTACTGATTAATTACACATCACGCGTTAAAACTTGATACTTTATTATGAATCCAAAATTACAACAAATCCTTGACCGTTACAACGAGTTAGAGAAAAAGCTTTCTGACCCAGCTTTGATGTCCGACCATGCCCAATTGTCCAAAGATTCTCAAGAAAAAGCGGAGATTGAGATAGACGCAAAAAAAATCTTAAGACTTTCTAGCTTAGAGAAGAAGATTGCAGAAAATCAAGAAATTGTTGAGGATAATGACGATGAATTGAAAGAAATCGCTCAATCGGAAATTGGGGATTTGCAAAAAGAAAGAAAAAATCTTGAAGCGGAGCTTGAACCGCTTCTTATCCCCTCCGACCCGAATGATACTAAAAATGTTATTGTGGAAATCCGTCCCGCCGCCGGGGGCGATGAGTCGGAGCTATTTGCATCTGAAATTCTTCGGATGTATCTGCATTTTGCTGAAAAAGAGGGATTTAAATCGGAGATGCTATCATCGCAATCAACAGGATTAAGTGGGCTCAAATACGCAGTTTTCGAAATCATCGGTAACAAGGTATATTCTAAAATGAAATACGAGTCCGGGGTCCATAGAGTTCAAAGAGTCCCGGATACAGAAAAATCCGGCAGGATCCATACTTCCACCATAACAGTCGCGGTTCTGCCGGAAGCAGAGGAGGCTGATATCGAGATCAAACCAGAAGAGATACGAGTTGATGTTTTTAGATCTTCGGGCCCAGGCGGGCAATCGGTGAACACCACCGATTCGGCAGTGAGAATCACTCACATCCCGACTAATCTTGTTGTCTCCTGCCAAGACGAAAAAAGTCAGCTCAAAAACAAGGCAAAGGCGATGAGCATTTTGCGCTCTCGTCTGCTTGCCGCAGAGGAGGAACGGCTTGCAAAAGAGCGCGGAGATGAGAGAAAATCCCAAGTCGGATCGGGCGATCGTTCGGAGAAAATTCGAACCTACAACTTCCCACAAGATCGGATTACCGACCATCGTATAAATAAATCTTGGCACGGAATAAACACAATACTTAACGGCAATTTAGATCCTCTGATATCCGCTCTCGCCGAAGAAGACCGCACCCGCAAGCTTCAGCCAGAATAATCCGAACAATAACACCTTTGCTTTTTATAGAATAAGTACTAATTCGTTTGCGATCGCTTACACAGAAGTATTCATTCCTAAAAAAATTAACAACCACTTTGCCGATATTGATTTAGCATGAACATACGACAAGCACAAATTAAGGCGAGGGATTTACTCGCAAAAAACAATATCAATGCTCCAGAACTTGATGCAAAAGTTTTGCTTGCCAATGTTATAGATCAAGATGATACTGCATTATTTAAATCTTCGGACGCCCCTTTAACTAATTCTCAATACTCAAAATATCTACGACATATAAAAAGGCGTGCAAGGGGCGAACCGGTGGCATATATCACTCATCAAAAAGAGTTTTATGGATACAATTTCTATATCAATAATAATGTTCTAATCCCCCGTCCGGAAACGGAATTACTAGTAGAAGAAGCGATCAAGTTTATAAAGTCGAAAGTTTATAAAGTCGAAAGTTCACTAAATATTATTGATATTGGAACCGGATCAGGCTGTATAATCATTTCAATCATTAAAGCCATCAGTGATATCGATAAACGATTATCGGTTGACGATGTTCGATTTTCTGCTACCGATATTTCCAAAAAGGCCATCTACGTCGCTAAAATAAATACAAGAAAGCATGGCGTTGTGGATAAAATTAAATTCTACCGCTCCGATCTTTTTTCAAATAAAAAGATGCTGAAAAAGTATGACATCATCATAGCCAATTTGCCCTATGTCCCAAAATCGAATATTAAAAATCTCCCCGATCCGAACCTCGCATTAGACGGAGGTGGCGATGGTACCGATATCATCAAAAATTTTTTAGACCAAGCCAAAACCCGCCTTAACAATGATGGCGTAATACTTTTAGAAATTGGCTTTAATCAAGCAAAAGATATTCGAGAGTACGCCAAAAAAATAATGCCAAAATCTAAAATCCAAGTCATAAAAGATTTGGCAGGACTAGATCGTGTAATTAAAATCGTTTTCGACAATTAATCCGTGAATATCCGTGGATAAAATCAGCCTGCCCCGCGTAGCCCGCCGATTCGGCGAGGCGAAGTGGGGTGGTGGTTATTTCGCTTCTTCGAGTGTGACACTGACGGTTTTTTCCTTGCCATCGGAGAATATCTTTAGATCTACTTTATCGCCGACATTATATTCTTGAATTAAGCTAACTAACCCATGATCGCTATCGATGCGCTCTCCATTGACCTCGAGTATGACATCGTTTTCTTTAATCCCCGCCTTATCGGCCGGCGATCCCGAGACTACCGCTGACTGCCCAAAGCTATTCCCTCGTATTACCAAGGCGCCGTAGTCGAGAGAGAGATTGTTTTGAGTCGCGATATCTTTGGTTACACTCACATATCTTACCCCCAGATACGGTCGGATAATTCTTCCGGTTTCTTTGATACTATCAATCGCAGACCTCACAGAGTCAATCGGGATTGCGAAACCAATACCTTGTGCGTCTGATGCGACCGCAGTGTTGATGCCTATTACTTGACCTTTGAGATTCACGAGTGGTCCTCCAGAGTTACCCGGATTAATAGCCGCGTCGGTCTGCAGTAGCCCTTCCAGACTTTCGCTATTGCCTCCGCTCGAATCGGTCGCTGTCACTTGCCTGTTCTTAGCCGAGATTACCCCAACCGTGACCGTGTTTTGATATTTACCCAAAGCGTTCCCAACCGCAACAACCCACTGGCCGACAGAGAGATCGATAGAGTTCCCAAGCTCGACGACCGGAAGATTTTTTGCATCAATTTTTATTACTGCAAAATCATTGATTGTATCAACAGATTTTATTTCTGCATCATAAGTCACCCCATCGGCCGAAATTACTTTGTACTTGCTATTTTGGTCTTCTACAACATGGCGATTCGTAATAATTAAACCGTCCGATGTTAGAATAAATCCTGTTCCGGCACCAGATGCCTCGTATTGTCTACCAAAAATATCCTGATAGACCTGAGTAGTCAGAATTGATACAACCGATGGAGAGACTTTGTTTGTAGCATCGATAATGGCGTTCGATTCCTCGACAATAATTTTTTGTGTGCTGGTGGTCGGAATTGTCAAACTTTTCCCGTCCAAACCAATCCTCTTCGCTAACTCCGAATTATTGGCTGAAAGAATTACAATACCGCCAATACCGCCGATCATTCCCACCACAAGACTAATTATGACTAAAAATATCGCGAGTACCACAAACCGACTGCGTTTTTTGATCTTTGCTGGAGCCGCTTTTTCGTTTAGCTCCGGATCGTCGTAGACAATTTCTTTTACCATTTTATCCTTTCTTTTTTTGTTTTATATCCAAAATTATTGACCTTATAGCCCCCGGGTTGGCCCTACCCCCTGTCTCTTTCATAACCTCGCCCATAAAAAATCCGATGAGTTTTTCATCTCCGTCTACGAGCCTTTGATGCTCCTTCGGGTTCTTTTTAAATATTTCGCAAATTATTTCTTCCAATCCCGAATCCTCCTCCATCTGCTCCAGACCACTTTCTTTAATGATTTCAACTGCTCTCTTCCCACTTTTAACCATCTCTTTAAATATTCCCTTGGCGCTATTTTTTGATATTTTCCCGGATTCAACCAGAGCAAGTAAGTCTGAAAGGTGAGTGATCGGGACATTATTTTTATAATCTTCGTATCTAATTTTTTGGGCCGCTATCTCCGCTGTCACCTCGTTTGTTATCCAAGAGGCCAATGATTGGCTAACTTTCTTTGCATCAGAAATGTATCTCGCATGATCCGGTGCGGATGCAATTTTTTCCCTTATGTCCTCTGCTACACCAAAACTTTCAAGTTTCTTTCGAATATCCTCCGGCAACTCCCCGATTTCGGCCTTAATTTTTTCAATATCAATTCCATTACTTTTAACTTTTAGCCCCTCGGGCTTACTCGGGGCAAGCTTTTCACTTTTAACTTCTATTTCCGGTACATCCGGTTCTGGAAAATATCTGTAATCCGATGCTTCCTCTTTCTCACGCTGTTCATAGGTTGAATCTTTTTTGCTATCATATCCTCTTGTTACTTTTGTCTTGCCTTTCGGCCAATCGAGATATTTTTCTTGCAATCTTTTCTCCTCATAAAGAAGAGCTCGTTCAATAAATCTAAATGAGTTGATATTTTTTTGTTCAACAATTTCTGACATTCTGCCTTTGTCGTCTTTGACATCAATATTGGCATCGCAGCGCAAATGCCCCTTTTCCATCGACGCTTCAGATACTCCAAGATATCGTACGATAAGTTGCAACTCCTGTAAGAACTTTTTAGCTTCGAAGGGTGTGTTGATATCCGGTTCGGTCACAATCTCCATTAAAGGTGTTCCGGCACGGTTTAGGTCAACATAGCTCGAGCCATCTTTGTGAATCAATTTCCCCGCATCCTCCTCCAAATGTACTCGATTAATGCGGACAGATCGGGGACCGAAGATCGAAGATCGGAGATCGACTTTTCCACCTCGGCAAAGTGGCTCATCATACTGCGAAATTTGGTAACCCTTCGGCAAATCCGGATAAAAATAATGTTTTCGGTCAAATTTCGACTTTTCATTTATTTTACAATTTAGAGCCAAACCGGTTTTTATTGTCCATTCAATAGCCTGCCTGTTCGCAACCGGCAAAGTCCCCGGCATTCCAAGGCACCTTGGACAAACATTTGTGTTCGGCTTGGCTTTATCGGATTCATTGTCGCAACGACAAAACATCTTCGACTTAGTTTTAAGTTGAACATGAATTTCTAATCCGATTGTAGTTCTAAATTTCATAATTTTATTGTCTGATATGATCGTCTGTGTATCCCTTTCGAAGTAATGATTGATAAACAACTTCAACTTTGTCTAAATATTGCTTTAAAAATTCAACATCGTTGCGAGTCGCTTCGGATGATTCTGTCAATGATGCGTATCTTTTCCGATCATCCTCAGTTATCCCTGATTGTTTAATCCCTTCTCGGATATCGGTCTCAAGATTCTCTGCCCGTCCGAGAGTGGCTTCTTCTTCACTGGATAACTCCATACCGTCATCCCTTGCCGCTCGGAATGTCGGACCGTACATCGATAACCCTCCTAATTCTATCGAACGCAACAGATTATTATATCTGTCGTGAAAAGCATTATGTATTAGCTGAGAAATCTCAGCTCGATAATTTTGCGTTTCGCCCCTATCTACTCCGACTTCCTTGCCTTCATCCATCATAACCTCACATAACTTAGCAATTTTCTAACCGCCGATATCATCTCCTGCTCGCCGATGTCGATGCTGTCGTGAGCTAAAGCATTTCTCACCTTGTGCCCCTGCCATAGTTTTTCGTAGGTATTTTTATCGATCGAGAGTTCCGCAGAACGGAGTCTATCGGCAAAACTTTCACCGGCATATCCGAATTTCCTGAATACAAAGTCCACTAATTTATCCGCTTCCATCACCGCCTGCTTTGTCTCGTGAATGTTTCCCGATTTTAACAGAACTTCGATTTCCGACCGTTTTTTCATAATATAATTTCTATCGATGTTATTCAAACCCTTTGAGCGCTTGCGTTTCGAAAAAGGAAGTGTGACGAGCCACCATAAACCACGGCCGATCCCCAAAACCACCCTCTCGAGCAACGTTGATTGGGTTTTTTGCCTATTTTGTCTGTAATGTTGGTTCATAATTCTGTGTTCTTCAGTGGTATATTTCTGTGGTGGTAATAATACAATATATCAGTGCAAATCAATGGACAAGATCAGTGGTGGTGTTCTCCGCTATTTTATTGCAATCGAATTAATATACACCGGCTCTACCGGTTTATCGTTCTCGTCGACTTCTACCGCGGCTATTGCGAGAACAACATCCATTCCCTCGGAAACTTCGCCGAAAACCGTGTGTTTTCCGTCTAAATGCGGCTGTTCTTTTTCTGTTACAATGAAAAACTGACTGCCGTTTGTGTTCGGTCCAGAGTTTGCCATCGCTACGCTTCCGGCAACAATTTTGTGGTCATTTATCTCGTCCTCAAAAGTGTAGCCCGGGCCTCCCGTTCCGTCACCGCTTGGATCTCCGCCCTGGATCATGAACTCTTTGATTACCCGATGAAATGTTAACCCGTTATAAAATCCTTCATTCACAAGTTTTACGAAGTTTTCTACGGTTTTTGGAGCATCAGCCTTGAAAAAACTGATCTTTATGTCTCCCATCGATGTACTTAATGTCGCTTCCATTGCACTAATCTCCTTGTCTGCATTATTATTAATATTGGTTGATTCACTTATTTTTGCATATTTGCCCAGGAACGGATAGAGAGCAATCAAAAGTATCGTTGCCACAAAAAACCAGAATTGCCAAACTTTCCATGGTGTGAACCAAATATATTTTTCACTCTTAACTCTGGCGATCTTCTCACGCTCTTCTTTCTCCCTCTCCTCCAATCTCAATTTTCTTTCCCTTGCCTTTTTGCCCATAGCTTATAACTTATAACTTATTCACTTACGACTTACGACTTACGACTTATAATTCGGGTTTAATATTCGTGATTCCTGCTATTTTTTCAAATTGATTCGCAACATTCAAAAGCTTCTCTTCTCCCATTTGCGGCGCGATAAGTTGCATGCCGACCGGAAGATTATTGCTCGTGAATCCGGCGGGGACGCTGATCGCCGGAACTCCGGCGGGATTGATCGGTACCGTATGAATATCTGAAAGATACATCTCGAGAGGGCTTCCTGACTTTTCACCAAACTTAAAGGCGGCAGTAGGGGAAACCGGTGTTGCTAAAATATCAACCTTGCGAAATGCCTCTTCGAAATCGCGCTTAACCAATGTTCTCACTTGCTGCGCTTTTTTGTAATAAGCATCGTAATAACCGGAGGATAAAACGTAATTCCCAAGCATTATTCTTCTCTTCGCCTCATCCCCAAACCCCTCTGTCCTGGAGTCAATGTATAATTCTTCTAAGCTTTTCGCTTTTCGCTTTTCGCTTTTCGCTTTTGAATGTCCATAGCGCACTCCATCATATCTCGCCAGATTCGACGCCACCTCGGCGGGCATTATTACATAATAAACCGCGAGGGCGTACTTAACGGTTGGCAGAGACACTTCGACGATATTTGCTCCAAGATTTTTTAATTTAGATATTCCCTCACGTACAATTTTATCAACTTCCGGATCCATCCCCTCGCCGAAAAACTCCTTTGGAATGCCGATCTTCAATCCTTTGATATTACCGTCTAACGATTTTTGATAATCAGGTACCGCAATAGGTAAAGTCGTGCCGTCAGATTCATCTTCGCCAGCCAAAATATTTAAAAGTATCGCCGCATCTTCAACCGTCTTTGTCATAGGACCAATGCAGTCAAGTGAAGAGGCCATAGCGATAACTCCGTAGCGTGATACTCTGCCGTAGGTTGGCTTCAGCCCGACAATAGAGCAAAGCGACGCCGGCTGGCGGATAGAACCCCCTGTGTCCGTTCCAAGCGCGGCCATACACATATCCGCCGAAACAGCCGCTGCCGAGCCACCCGAAGATCCACCGGGCACCCGCTTAAGATCCCAAGGATTTTTAGTTTCTTTGTAAGCTGATGTTTCGGTTGATGAACCCATCGCAAACTGATCGCAATTGGTTTTACCTATTAATACAGCCCCTGCATCCCATAATTTTTGCGTCGCTGTTGATTCAAATGTTGGAATAAAATCATCTAAAATTTTTGAGGCGGCAGTAGTCCTCACATCTTTCGTACAAAAAAGATCTTTTACTGCTATCGGAATCCCATCAATCTCGCTCAAAGTTTTCTCAGCAACTCGGCGCTTATCAGACTCTTTCGCCTGTTTGAGAGCAAGCTCTTTTGTCAAGGTGATAAACGCCCCAACTTTCGGTTCGACCGTCTCGATCCTTTCAAAAACCGCTTTTGTGAGATCTAAAGAAGAAATCTCACCGGACTTTAATTTCTCCGATGCCTTCTTTAGCGTAAGCTGATATAATTTTGAATTTTGATCCGCCATTCGGCTTCTCTTATTCGTTATTAGCCATTAGTTCTATTCGTCATCCTTACTTGTCTTACTCTGTGTCTATCTGTGTTAATCAGTGGATAAGATCAGTGGTAGTGTTCTCCTTAATTGTTATCAAACACCCCTGGCACCTTGAATGCATTTTCTTCAAACTCTGGCGCGTTTAATTTAATCTCTTCGTATGATGTTCTCTCTCCCGATATTTTGTCATCATCAAAAATGTTAGTTAGGCCCGTAACCTGTGCCGTTGCATCTACCCCCTTGGTGTCTACTTTCGATAGCTCTCCCACATATTCCAAAACAGAGGAGAGCTGACCCCGAAATTTCTCAACTTCGGCATTAGAAAGTCTAAGCTTTGAAAGCTTCGCTATATGCAGAACATCTTCTTTCGATAACTTTGACATATTAAAACTCATCAAATAGCTTACAGCCGATACTTGATACTGAACACGCAGTACTATTTAAGACTACCACTCTTGAGCGTAAAATACAATCTTGACAGAAGAGCGGGGTTGATGTAATATTTCAATCGCGCTCATCGAAGTGCCAACCTACCGCATTGGAGATAAACTCGATGGGGTATCGCCCATGGAACGAACCATCGGTTGACGGAGAGTGGAAGATCTCTCTTCACATGCCTCTGGCCGAAGTGAGACGAATAACCGAGGGGTACACCGTAATCGCCCGCATCTATCACAAAGCGGGGGACGAGATGATCGCTACCGACAGGGTGGCTGTGGTTCGTGAGGACCGCGCCCAGATCGCTCATGAGTGCGAAGAGAGCGTCATGAGGCGTATCGACGACACGAGGAAGTTCGGTTGGGAGGAGTTCTGCCTTTCCGATCCCGCAACTCTCGAACAATTCCATCAGGCGGTCCTCTCACTCTCGAACGACAAGGCCGACTACGCGCTCTGGATCCACGAGGACACCGGACGTGTCATCGTCGTCGAGACGCCGATTGCAGTCGAAGACGGAACGGCTCAACCTCAGGGACTGGCAGACGCCGAGCAGGTTCCTTGCGATAAGGTCCGATGCACCCGGATTGTCCACCAACTCGTCGGTGATGTGATCCCAAGGAGGGTCGATGGAGTCGGCGACGGTAAGGTGATGCGTTTCCGCTACTGCGCCGACTGTTGCCAGCTCATCCCAGTGATGCAAGGAGGTGAGTAGGGTGAGCGGTGAGCCAACCTTCCCTCCGGAAGCGCTCGCGGCGGTAAAGCGCGAGTTCGAACTCGCTCATCA
>MEZY01000009.1:21279-26734 GCA_001776195.1 Candidatus Berkelbacteria bacterium RIFOXYA2_FULL_43_10 | reverse complement strand
GGGGCAGTTAGGCTCCAACCACACGGAAACCGAACCGTCCTCGTGTCTGTTCAGGGTTGCTCGAGGAGAATACATATTCCGCGCGGACAACTCAAGCACGCGATCATGAAGGGATCCGGCTTGGGTCTGACAAAAAGGGGGGTGATCCTAGAAAGGCTTCAGAAGTGCGGGGTGCTTGAGTACGTGTTAGACCCCGAACAAGATTCTTCACATCGCACCCGCAACCGTCGTTGATCCGCCCCGTAAGCTCGTCCGCCGATTTGGCGGGCAAGTGGGGCGGATCTGTCATTTCCAGCGATTAGCATCCATCCGACACCTCGTAGGTGTCGGATGTTACACCTTTATCCAGATATCCAGATAGATCAAAAAACATCGGAGAATATGAACGTACGTCCATATTCTCCGATGTTATACTAACATTTTTATAAACTCGTCTTCCGATATAGTTCTCACGCCAACCTTTTCGCCTTCTCAAACTCTAAATCTAATCCTATGCTTGCCTGCCGAAGTGCAAGTCACATACTTATGGTATAATTTGTTTACAATGCCTGATCTTGATCAAATTAAAAAAGCCGGTTACCAATTTATTTGGCGTGAGTTTGGTGCTCTTCCGTTATTTGTTGACACTGTTTTGGGAAAAACATTTCGTGTTAAAGATGAAAAAATAATTATTTATCGGCAACCTGCCGCCGAAGGATACATTTCGTCCAAAGGATTGAAGACTGCGGAGAAGAAAGGAGAACAGTTTTATAATAATTGGCCTGTCGTCAAAAAATTTATTAAGAAAACTAATAAAATTGCCCCGCAGTTTAAAAAATTTATAGAAAAAATTGAAAATTCTGATTTAACGAAAAAAAACGATCGTGAGCTTTTACATCGCTTTAAAGAGTTTCTTGTATTTGCCACTAAAGTATTTAAGCTCTACAACACTACCGAACCGAGATTCGCTGGTTCTTCTGAGCGTAAATTAAGTAATTATTTATCAAAAAGAAACAATAGAGAGGTCAAAAGATATCTAAAGATTTTATTGACACCAGACATTTCAAAAACTATCTTCAATCAGCAAAAACTTGAGTGGTTGAATTTGGTTTTAATGGCCGAAGGAAGCGTTACTGATTTTTCTGATAAAATTGCCAGACATCAAAAAAGATATGCCTTCCTTGCCAATGTCACCGGTAAGAATTTTTATGGTTCATCTTATTTTCTAAACTTATTCAAAAAAGATATTGCTCAACCTAAAAAATTTATTTTAAAAAAGCTGGAGAGTATCAAAAAGAGAGATTCAGAAGTCAAATATCAAAGAAGGCAATTGGAAAAAGAATTAAATTTACCGTCCGAGATAGTTAATTTAAGCAATTCATTGCGAGAAATTGGACTATTGAGATTGAACCTTGATCCTTATTGGAGATATGCCCTTGCCATCGCTTTTAAAAAGTTTTTACCAGAAATTGCAGAGAGGAAATCGCTTGATTTAGATCAAGTGGGCGCACTTACTTATGCCGAGCTTAGAAATTTGTTGTTGAAGAATACAAAGCCAAATTTAAAAGTGATTAATCAGAGGAAGAGCAAATATGTGGCCATTATGGTTAAACAGGGCATATATCGATTTTTAACTGGCCATGTTACAGATAGATATATTAAAGTGCTTAAGCCCAAATTAGATAAATCTTTGACTATGTTTAAAGGTGGAGTAGGAAATCCAGGTTACAAAAAAGGGAAAGTAAAAATCATCCATAGTAGCGAAGGGGATATTATTGAAGAAATGAAGACAATGAAAAAGGGCCAAATTTTAGTAACAGAAATGACTCGGCCGCAACTTATTATGGCAATACATAAGGCAGGAGCAATTATTACCGATGAAGGCGGAATGACTTCCCACGCCGCAATCATTTCTAGAGAATTTAATATTCCCTGCATCATAGGCACTAAAATAGCTACCCAAGTTTTGAAAGATGGTGATATGGTAGAAGTTGATGCAGATAAAGGGATTGTGAAAATAATTGATAAATAACTATGGAATTTACTAAAAAATTTGAACAATTATCGAAAAATGATGCGGATATTGCTGGTGGTAAAGGGGCATCATTGGGTGAAATGATGCAAGCGGGGATTCCTGTCCCGCCAGGGTTTGTTGTTCTTGCTTCTTCTTTTGATAAATTCGTCTCCGACACGCAGATAGATGCTGAAATAGATGCCCAACTAAAAAAAGTGAACGTCAAGGAGATAGAATCAGTTGAGAAAGCGTCTGAAGTAATTAGAGGTTTGATCGATTCACAGGAAATGCCCAAAGAAATCGAAAAAGAGATTCTTCACCAATTCGAGTTGCTTCATAGCGAGTTTGTGGCGGTTCGGAGCTCAGCAACGGCTGAAGATGCAAGCGATGCTTCTTGGGCTGGAGAACTTGATAGTTATCTTAATGCAACACAAAAAACAGTTGTTGATTATGCTAAAAAATGTTGGGGCTCGATCTTTACGCTACGAGCTATTTTTTATCGTATAGAAAAGAAACTTCATAAACACAATATCTCTGTTGCTGTTGTCGTTCAAAAAATGGTTAATTCCGAAGTTTCAGGCGTTTGTTTCACCGTACATCCGGTGACAACTGATCCAAATCAGATGATTATTGAAGCGGGCTATGGTTTGGGCGAGGCAATTGTTGGCGGTTTAATCACCCCCGATTCCTATGTGATTCATAAAAAAGAGGGCAAGATTATTGATAAAAATATGTCAAGTCAGGAAATGATGATCGTCCGGGGCGAGAAAGGCGATACTAACGAGGTGGGAGTAGTCAAAATAAAACAGGAGAAGCAAAAACTTGATGACAAGAAAATCCTTGCATTATCTGAGATCTGTAAAAATATTGAGAAGCACTACGGCCAACCGCAAGATATTGAGTGGGCGCTGGAAAAAGGCAAATTATATATTGTCCAGTCGAGACCGATTACGACTCTTTAACCCTTTACTTAATCATCTTCACAAACTCACTCTCCGTAATAGGTCTTACGCCAAACTTTTTAGCTCTAGCGAGTTTCGACCCGGGCTCTTCCCCCACTACCAAAAAGTCGGTTTTTGATGTTACAGATGAAGAAACAACACCACCGAAAGTGACGATTTTTTTGTGGGCATCATCGCGAGTCATTGAAGAAAGAACACCCGTAACCACAAAAGATTTTCCCTCCAAAATATTTTTCCTGATAGGGGAGTGATAAGGAGAAACTTTGACCCCAAGCGAAATCAATTTTCTGATCATCGATTGATTCTTTTCGCTCGATAAATATTCTTGCAACGACTTTGCCACCTTCTCGCCTATCCCGTATATACCTTCGAACTCTTCTCTTTTAGCACCCATAAAGCTATCCAGCGAGCCAAGATATTTTGCCAAATCAACTGCCGTCTCTGAACCGACATGGCGGATCCCCAAAGCGTAGATAAAACGCTCAAGTGAGATTTTTTTGCTATTCGATATTGCTTCAACAGTATTTTGCGCCGATTTTTCCGCAAATCGCTCGAGCGGCTCCAAATCCCCTACTTTGAGTTCAAAAATATCCGGAGGCGACCCCGCTAAACCGACCTCAATCAGTTTCTCAATAATTTTCGGCCCGAGCCCATCGATATCGAAGGCATTTTTTGAGACAAAAAACTCTAACTCTCGCCTCTTTCTTACTGCACATTTTGAATCTTTGCAGTAAAAATCTACCTCTCCTTCGTGTTTCTCCACCTCACCGCCGCAAATCGGGCACTTTTTCGGCATAGAAAAATGCTTCTCGTCACCCCTTCTCATTTTTTTAATAGGCTCAACCACCTCCGGTATTACATCACCTGCCTTGCGGATAATAACCGTATCGCCGATTCTGATATCTTTTCGTTCAATTTCATCTTGATTATGCAAAGTCGCTCTGGAAACTGTTGATCCCGCAATCAAGGTCGGGTCCATAACGGCTACCGGGGTCAACTTTCCGGTCCGCCCGACTTGAACGATGATTTCTCGGATAACCGATGTTGCCTCCTCCGCGGGAAATTTATAAGCAACCATCCCCCTCGGCGCTTTACCAACACTGCCAAGCCGTTCAAACTCCGATTTATCATCCAAAATCACTACGACACCGTCCGTCTGATACGGCAATTTCTCACGCGCTTTCGCCCAATGATTTAAATATTTAATTACTTCTTCAATATTCTTACATCGTTTATTTTCCTTATTTGTCTTGAATCCCAAAGCGCAGGCTAATTCGTGCTCCTCATGATGATATTGAAGCCCGACCTTTGTCGGTATAGAATACACGAAAAAGTCCAGATCACGCTTGGCAGTTATTTTTGGATCAAGCTGGCGCACCGAACCGGCAGCGATATTGCGCGGATTGGCATATTTCGGTAGACCTTCTTCCTCTCTGCTAGCATTTAACTTTTCAAAATCAGACTTTGACAGAAATACCTCTCCTCTGGCTTCGATACGGCCTTCCAATACGCCGCTTTCCCCGCGTCTGCAAAGCAATTCATCCTTTCCACGAAAGCGAATTGCAAGCGGAATTAACTTAACGGTTTTCAAATTCTGCGTTACATTTTCACCTGTCGCCCCATCGCCGCGAGTTGAGCCGATTTCAAGCATTCCATTCTTGTATATTAGCGCAACCGCCAGCCCATCCATTTTGAGCTCAACGAAATATCCTCCGGATTCTATCGCTTTCTTAGCTCCCATCTTAACTAATCTCTCCTCCCACGCTCTCAACTCTTCATCCGAAAATACATCGTTAATAGAGAGCATCCGCTCGGAGTGATGGACTTTCTCAAATTTTTTAAGTGGCTCTCCGCCGACTCGTTGGCTTGGAGAATCCTGGGTGACAAGATCAGGAAATTCTTCTTCGAGTTTCACAAGTTCATGAAAAAGAGAATCATAAGCGGCATCGGAGATCTCCGGTTTGTCGAGAACATTATAACGATAGCGGTGATCATCTATCTCCGCCCGCAAAACCTCAAGCCGCTTTTTGGCTTCAATCCGTTCCAAGTGCCCTCATCTCTCTGACTTTTCGTATCAACTCTCTCTGGGTATTTTCATATTTAACGACCAGTGCGCTTTCGGGGTCTCTATTTGCTTCCTCATCTATCAAATCCCACATTTTGTCCAAAGCATCTTCAATGCGTTCGTCAATATATGGTCTTGGCACCGGAGATTCTGGTTGCGATGCGATCATAATAAGACCTTCTACATCCAACCTCGCACCCAACAAACTGGCTTCATTTCTTACCTCTGCCGACAGCTTGGGCACAGTCTCTTCATCGAATCGTGCGCGGAATCGCATGTGCGCATCTTCAACCTCTTGCTGTGTTAGACCCTGCACTTTAATCTCTTGCTCCAACGCATCAAGCGCAGTTTTTACAGTATAATCAACTTCTGCTTTTGTCCCTTCTGGACTTATTAATTCTTCTCCCATTCTTACCTCCAAAATATTATTGTTTA
>MEZY01000009.1:20785-21236 GCA_001776195.1 Candidatus Berkelbacteria bacterium RIFOXYA2_FULL_43_10 | reverse complement strand
TGAACCTCATCACTCAGACTCGAAGAGCGCAGGCGGGAATCTACTATTAGTGGATCCCCGTTTTCACGGGAATGACACCAAGCGCGTAAGTCGTAATTGTATTAAAATATCTACCTGCCTTCTCATTCTACTCAAAACAAACAGCTTTGGGAAGTACCCCCCCCAAGCATTTTTTATTGATTTCCATCCTATAACATTGTATATTCAATCTACCACCCATGGAGGTAATCCTGATGGATATCGAACGCATACTGGCCGTTATCCGTCCGTACATCAGCGATCTTGTCGAAGATGACTTTCTGCGCAAGATGCTCGCGGCCGAGACGACATGGTTCGACGACAACGCTGTGTTCGTCGGATCCAGGGTGTTTCTCCATCGAAGGGAATTGCGACAAGCCCTAACGGGCGAGGAGTACACGTTCCTTCAGGAGAAGGTGGAGCTCCTGCAATA
>MEZY01000009.1:14021-20731 GCA_001776195.1 Candidatus Berkelbacteria bacterium RIFOXYA2_FULL_43_10 | reverse complement strand
GCGCTCTTCGAGTCTGAGTGATGAGGTTCAGACCTCAGAGTCGAATGACGGGAATGACAAAGAAGTGAATCGAGTAAGTCGTAATTCTACTAAAAACAAACAGCTTTGGGAAGCTGTTTGTTTTTTCGTATTACAATGCGCAATTTATAATTATCGATTAACCATTATCCGCCACCTACGAGGTGGCGGTTGGTCGACAATCTACAAAGCGATCTTCTCGCAAAACTTCCCGATCACAGGGAGCGCTCTCTCTTTGCCAAGTGCCGCTCTGTCAAAACCGATCACAAGGAGTATCAAGGCCAGGGCGAGGTCAACCAATCCCAGAGCCCAGCCGACAATCGGTATCCAAAGTAAAAAAGGCAGTATCACCCACAGCGAAAGAAGGCCCAATCCCTGTTTCATGTGATAATTGACATAGCTATCTGATTTTCGATACAGAAGCGGAATTACCACCAGTATCCAAAGATACGAAAGTACCGCTAAAATTTGACTTCTTCTCGCCATAAATCCCCACAAAATATATTATCTGTGTTGATCGATGAACACAGTCAGCCTGCCCCTCGAAGCCCAGCCGATTCGGCGGGCGTAGTGGGGTGGTAGTGTTACACAATCAATCGCAATGCTATTTTATCAATCTGATCGCTAGCGGATACTTGTAATCCTCGCCCTTGGAAACGGCCATTGCGGCCATTATAGCCATAATCAAGCTGTAGATCCCGACGATGCCGACGAGCAAGAAACCGATGAAGATAAACATTAGAATCCAGCTGATTACATAAGCGATCGTGACTGTGATCTGAAAGTTAAGTGCTTCTTTCGACTGCTTAAGAGCAAACGGCTTGTCTTTCGCCACTAAATAAATCACTAATGGTCCGACAAACCCGGTAACAATTCCGAGAATGTGGGCCAGCATTGCCAAATTGTTCTCATCGCTCGAGCCAGTTGAAGCTTTTGGAGCTTCTGCAACCGGAGTCTTTTCTTCCTCTGCCATAGCTTTCTCCTTCTTTTTAATGACCAATATTATATTCTAACACAAATCGTGCACTCGGTTACGATGCCCGTTATGGGAGACATCAGACGCTGAACGACTCGGGCTTCGTTACCGACAAACGAAGGACAAAGGATTAGTTATCGAATTTAACAGCCACCGCTTCCCCCTCTCCAACATTTTCAAGCTCAAACAACTCGCGTGACCCGAAATGAAACATTCCGGCTATAATATTTGTCGGAAAAGTTTTGACTGCGATATTCATCTCTCTAACATTGCCGTTGTAGAATCTTCTTGACGCTTGAATCTTATCTTCCGTACCGGAAAGCTCTTCCTGAAGTTTAGCAAAATTATCGTTTGCTTTGAGATCCGGGTAATTCTCCGCAACCGCAAAGACCGACTTTAAGGCACCGGTTAGCATATTTTCCGCCTTGGATTGATCTTCTACCCCCTTGGCATTGATAGCATCTGCTCTTGCCTTAGTCACTTCTTCGAACACACCCTTTTCATGCTTGGCATATCCCTTTACCGTCTCAACCAGGTTGGGGATAAGGTCGTATCTGCGCTTGAGCATGACGTCGATATCACTCCAAGCTTCATCGGTTTTTACATTCAACTGCACAAGCTTATTGTAAGCCAAAATTATCCAGGCGATAGCAACCGCCACTACGATGATAATTATCCAAACTATAGTCATGACATTCCTTTCTTTAACCTAATATCTACAATTTATACTAATTCGAAAGATAATACAAATATACATCACCGGATTTTGTGGCAGAGGGGTCGGTCGTATCCTCGAGTCGCGCAGAAAGTGAGAAAGTTTTTCCGTCTGATTTATAGGCGTAGTACCAACCGGAGGAATCTTTGGGATCGGTTGGCAAGGAGTCGATATAATTCGGTACTAGCGCCGCCTTCACGATACTTCCCGCACTATTTAGTTTATCTAGGCTTGCGGAAACCGGAAAACTTCCAACTTTGGTTTTATATGCGTCTAGGGCACTCTTGATGCTCGCAAGATCGCTCTTTCTTTTATCATCGCCAGCCAGTGTCTCGGTCGTTCCGGCGGCCGCAGTCACACTTGGCGATGAGCCGGTGAGGTCCACAACATTAGTCAAGGAAGGAACGGTGATCGAATTCGCCGTCCCATATTCAGAAAACCCCATTTCGAGATCAATTCTTGAGACTGAAGACGATACTGACGGAATGATGGTCAATGATATTTTCCTGATCAGATGATCGCGCACCCCTATCCATACCGAGCCGTTCATACTTTGAACCATATCGCTTGTAATCCCAATCTCCCCCAAAGCATCTCCGAGCTCAATTTCCGAAAGTAAATATTTATAGCATCTTGTACCGGATATTTTTTCATTTTTTTCTCGTTTTCCAATAATTGTGAAACCGCTATCTGTTTTAATATTCATTACATCACCCACGGGATTCAGCTCCGTCATATCTCCCAAAGAATATTTCAACCATTTATTAGCTTCGCTTTTCTCATCAAATTTTATATCGGCACTTTTCACATATAAATTGCTATCGCTTGAGACTAGAGATATCGTACTGTCTGACCCGACAATTTTGTTAATTGTGATATCGGCTTGAGCGGAGTCAGCGCCAGAAGTTAAATTAAACTCGGTTTTGAGCTCTTTGATCGTCGGCTCGCTAGTTTGATAGCCCGATCCGACATCTTGGCTTTGCGCTGTCGAAGAGTCGCTTGACGCAGATGAAGTCGATGGACTTGAGGAAGATGAAGAGCTCGCTGAATCTGTCCCGCCATCATCGACAGTTACATCGTCATAATAATCGTCGTAATAGCTGTCAGTAGCCGCCAATCTTGCCTTAATGCCTTCTGCCGCATTGCTATCCATCAAAGCCAATGGAACTTGCAACATCGAAACTAGCGGGGTAGTAATATCTGATTTAATAGTTTTGTTTACGGTCATTGTCACCGTGCCACTTGCTTTGAATTCCAGATTTTCTTGCATCTTAACCACAGACATTCCAAGAGCCCGTTCCGGGTTTTTCGGTAGCCCACCCCAAAGAGTTTCAATTTGGAACAAGCCATAGACTTTTTCGAGCCCTATCGAGAGTATCCCCAACTCGGTTAGATAGGTCAGAGCAACCAGTAAAAGCAGTGCCGCACCAATATATGATACCGCCATCGGGATTTTCAATTTTGGAAAGGAGATTTTTTTCTTCGGCGATGTCGTTGGAGTCGAAGTCGCATCGGCAGTCGGTTGCCCCCCGGAGGGGGATTGGGGTCGGTTATCAGTTGCGGTCATCGGTGGCGGTTCAGGGTTACCGGTTGATGATGTTAGATCGACATTAGCAAAAGGGTCCGGAGCGAGTTTAATGCTATCGATATTTGTTGTCGGTGGGACCGACGATGACACCATCGGTTGTGGTGGCGCGACTTGCGAAGGCATGGCCCCCCGGGAAGCCGATCCACCTGTATTTTGGTTTCGATCTGCTGTCTTCGGTTTTTGGTCAACCAGTTCAGAAACACCTGCTTTGGCGTCGGATATTGTACCCGAAGACGGCGTGGTCGGTTTTGTTACCGAAGTCGGTTCTAAAACAGGCGCTTGATCCGAAATCGATTGTTCTTTGGCTTGTAACCCCCCCTCAGGGGGTCGATTATCGGTTGCGGTTGGTGGTTGATGGTCATCGGGAATCGGTTGTGTCTGATGATTCTCGATCGGTGCTTGCGATCCTCGATTAT
The DNA here is from genome assembly GCA_001776195.1 of Candidatus Berkelbacteria bacterium RIFOXYA2_FULL_43_10. Taxonomy (GTDB): domain Bacteria; phylum Patescibacteriota; class UBA1384; order XYA2-FULL-43-10; family XYA2-FULL-43-10; genus XYA2-FULL-43-10. The sequence goes on along the minus strand of MEZY01000009.1, from coordinate 17,018 downwards.
CGGTTGCGGTTGACGATTGTCGGTTATCGGTCGGCGATTTTTGATCTGCGGTCATCGGTTGCGATTGACGATCTTCGGTTGACGATTTATCAATATACTTCTCGGCTGGGACTTTAGTGCCGACTTTTTCATCGATATTTGCAGGAATATTAAAAGGTACCGGTTTTGCAGAATCTGCGGCCCCGTCCGGCTCCGGTTCCAAACTCCCTACAACCTGCGGCGCCACAGCCTCCGGCTTCGGTTCCTCCGGAAGATCATCCTCCCAAGGGCTAAGCCCTGCCTTTGCCGCATCGTCATCGGAAGCTTTGATATTAGTACTTACATCTGCCATTAACCCCTCATATCTTAGTTTCTAGTTTTTAGTCTCTAGCAACTAGCAACTAATTCATTATATCTCAATTCCCATTATCTCTAAAGTGCTTCCACTTTTACTCTTAGCTTCCGCGCTTCTTTCTCTCCCTTTAGAATGAGGCTAACTTGGTGTTCGCCTATCTCTTTAATTGATTCCTTAAGCTCAACCTTTTTCACCTCTACCCCTTTGTCCCGAAGATCCTTCGTAATTTTCGCCGCCGAAACCGCAGTGTAGATTGTACCATCTTTTTTGCTTTTCACCTTAAATTCCAAATCTGGCAATTTGATATCCATGCCACTCTCTTTCTTCTCCTCTGCTCGAACTTTCGCTTTTTCGAACCCTACGACCAATCCTTTCGCTTCGGGCGACGAAACCAAGACCGCCAATGCTTTTGGAATCAGATAATTGCGCCCAAATCCCGGTTTTACATAAACCGTCTCCCCCTTTGCCCCAAGTTTTTCAACGTTCTCTTTTAATACTACAAACATATAAGCTCCTTCTAATGTACCTAACCGATATTCTAATGATGCAATATAACCACCACGGAACTGTGCCACGGAAAGTCACAGAATAATACAATTAAGGATAACGAATTAAACTAATAACCAATAACGAATATCTGTGTTAATCGGTGGTGTGAATCTGTGGTGGTAATAATACAATCATTCTGCGTATCAAAACTGTCCCATCGCGAAATCCAAAACCTCATCCGCATCTGTTGCCTCGTTGCCCTCGACCGTCATATCCGGCTCGATCCCGACTCCGTCAATCTGAGAGCCATTTGGCGTGTACCATTTTGCGATAGTGATTTTGATCCCGGATCCATCGGACAAATTCTCCAGTATCTGGACGCTTCCCTTGCCGTATGTTTTTTTGCCGATCAATGTCCCCCTGTCTCTGTCTTTAACGGCTCCGGCCACAATCTCCGAGGCCGAGGCCGAACCTTCGTTCACAAGCAGGATCAACTTTTGATCTTTGAGATTTGCCGTGCCCGAAGTTTTGAACTCCCGCTTCTCTCCGGATTTTTCGATCTCGGAAACTATCACCCCGCCGTCTATAAAGTGCGACGCTACCTCAACCGATGTCTCCAAATACCCGCCTGGGTTGTTGCGCAAATCAACGATGATTCCGGCCGCTTTTTCATCATTAAATTTATCTGCCGCCTCCGAGACCAGCTTTTCCGTGTCGTCGCCGAACTGGCGGATTTTTAAATATCCAATTTTTTTACCATTTGATGTTTTTACATCATAGCTAACCGAGGCAACGCTGATTTTAGCTCGTACAACTTTGATCTCTAGCGGATCGGCCGAACCCTCGCGAATAATTTTCAGTGTGACGGTTGTCCCCGCCTCGCCCCGGATTCTGTTTATAGTTTCATCGAGCCCGATCTCCGAAGTTTTTGTGCCGTCAACTTCCGCAATGATGTCCTTGGCTTTGATCCCCGCCTTCTCAGCCGGGGAATCGGAGATCGGTGAGACCACCGTCGGTACCCCGTCGGAGGCAGTAATCTCTACTCCAATCCCGTCGAACTCGCCGGAGATGTCATCTTTGAACCGCTGATTTTCGTTCGGACTGAAAAATGCCGTGTAGGGGTCGCCCGCCGCCTCTACCATCCCCCTTATCGCTCCGTAAACAAGATCTTGATCGGAGATTGATCCAATATATTGATCATGCAACTTCTTCCAGGCTTCGCGAAAAACCGAAAAATCGGCGCTTGCCTCGTCACCTCCGATAGATTGCGAGATAATATTCGACAGAGGCAAAGCGCTGTTCTTACCCAGTATAAAGCCGCTCGAAAATATCAAACCGAAAATTATCAAATAGCCGATAACTAAAAACAATATCCGAGCTCTCGAAAGCTTGGAACGCTTCTTTTTTTCAAAAATATTTTCCACAATCACATTATAGCAACTTTTTTACTCCAATAAAAACAAAAGCCACCAGCCCGTTAGGACTGGATGGCGGCTCTTGATTTGCTCTATCGTTGTCACCTTCTCTACTTCCAGAGCGGAACAGTAGCCAGATCGAACTCGGCTGTCATTGTCACAGCTGTGCCGTACTTCCGGCACAGAGCGATACTGCTCTCGGATGGTCTCGGTTGAGCTTCGGTAGGGGTAAAGACTACCCAGTTTAGCTCCCCGCCTCTTTCCCTCTTGTCTCGTAGGAACTGCTCACGATCCGTGGCACCAATCAGCTCCCTCACTGGGCACTCCAAGCAAACGGTTGTGTCCGGATGTGGCGTCCTGAATGGGTTGCCTACGATGTACCAGCCCCGGCCCCCGCATCTCTTGCACTTCGGGACCAGCAACCCCGCATCCAGCTCGTAGCTGGCCGGGGCCACCAGGAACCGATGCGCGCTAGGAGCGCGGAGGAACTCCATCACGCGCTTGCCGGTGACGCGATCGATCTCACCGTCAACGAGGGTCATCCCGAACCAGACATTCGGCCAGGGGAACTTCTCGCCCAGTTGGAGATTGCGTTCGTGCGTCTCCCTGCAACCACCGAGGTACTCGCTCATCCTCCCGACACGGGCTGTCGAGACTACGAACCGGGTGTCGGGGCACTTTGTCACCGCCCCGAAGAGGATATCAAGCTGGTTGTCACTCGCCTCGGCAAAGACATCACCGAGGGCAATGCATCCCCCA
>MEZY01000009.1:0-13902 GCA_001776195.1 Candidatus Berkelbacteria bacterium RIFOXYA2_FULL_43_10 | reverse complement strand
TGATAAAACGCAAGGCGGGTGGGCGACTCCACCGTCACCCACCCGCCGGTTCCATCGTGTTCTCAGTCTCACTCGCCCACTTCCCTTGCTCCCCCTCCTTCGAGCTGCCTAAGCCTCATCGTGACGAGGTCGCAGACGAGCCGAAGGTCCCTCTCGTCCCAACCCGTACGGCTGGGAGGGCTAAGCTCCAGACCCTCCGTCTCTCGCAGATGCTCCCAGTATCTGACCACATACTCGTACGCGTGCCAACCCCCGACAACCGCATCGATCTGGCCCCACTGGCCGAGCGAGACTCGGAGCATTTGCCGCTTGATGCCGGAGCCCCAGCAGTACATGGTCTCGCCACTCTTCGGGTCAAGCATCCAGTAGTTGATGCCTTCTTCGTCGTGGATGTACCCACCGTACATCGTCGAAGAGGTTGAGAAGAGGCGGTAGCTACCGTCGAAGCGCAGGATTGCGACGTAGCGGTTGACACCTGCGACACCCTTCTCCAGCTGGAGATTCTCGTCTCCGTGCTCGGCGATCAGATAGTGGCAGGGGACATCTTCGTCTCCGCCCCTGTGAAACGTTCCACCTTCGAAGCGGAAGGTGGTGCCTTCCGGGAAACTGTGCGACACCACCTTCATTGTTGCGATATCCTTCGGAACCAAATGGCAACGGCAGATCTCCACGGGGATACCTCCTCCGGTTCTTGCCGGGGTTCTCGTCTCTACTGAAGTAATCCCATAATACATTAATAATTGTCATAGTCAACCCTCCATGCCATAACTGCACGCTCGTCATTCCCATAAAGACAGGTGCTATTAGTGTATCCCCGACTAAATCGGGGATGACTGTGTGAGTAAGCAATTGCCACGGAACGCCTCCCCTTTGCTCAAGATTGAGGATATCTGGTATATTGGATATACAATATTAAACTAGGATTATTACCAAGCAAGGGGACGGTTCTCCAATAGATACGCGATTGGTAACTATACGCCGAAGACTAACTAACTCTTGAATATCATGACTCAAGAAACGGCACTCACAATCTGCAAAACCGGCGCGAATGTTTTTTTGACGGGAGAGCCGGGATCGGGCAAAACACATACCGTTAACCGATATGTCGAGTATTTGCGCTCTCACGGAATCGAGCCGGCCATCACCGCTTCAACCGGAATCGCCGCCACACATATCGGCGGAATGACAATTCACTCGTGGAGCGGCATTGGTATTAAAAATAAACTTTCGCCCCAAGAGCTCAATCGTATTGTAAAAAAAAGCTATCTTGAGAAACGAATCAGGAAGACAAAAGTGTTGATAATAGATGAGATTTCAATGCTTGCCGCCGATACCCTCTTGATGGTTGATCTGGTTTGCAGGAAAGTTAAAGAAAGCCATAAACCCTTTGGCGGACTCCAAGTAATTCTAGTCGGTGACTTTTTTCAGCTTCCACCGATCTCCCACGAAGGAGGCGAAAGTCGCTTCGCGTTTGAATCAGAAGCATGGACGACCCTTGGCCCTGTAATCTGCTATATCAGCGAACAGCATCGGCAAGACGATAAAGAATTTCTTTCGGTTTTAAATGCTATGCGTTCGGGCGAATTTGAGGAGAAGCATTTTTGCCACATCCAAAGTAGGATGCGTCAACAGCCGGACAATTCACTTGGTATCACCAAACTTTTTTCGCACAATCTGGATGTTGATCGGATAAATAGCGCGGAGTTAGACAAAATTTTATCGAAAGAGTTTAATTTTCAAATGGAATCGGATGGTCCAAGCAAGCTCGTCGAAACACTAAAAAAAGGATGCATCTCGCCGGAAACATTGTCTTTAAAACTTGGAGCAGTTGTCATGTTCACAAAAAATAATCCAAAGGCGGGATTTGTGAACGGAACTTTGGGAAGAGTAGTCGGGTTTGATAAAAAAAGCGGTTATCCGATGGTTCGGGCAAAAAGTGGTCGGGATATTATCGCCGAACCGATGGATTGGAGCATTGAAGAACACGGGGTAGCGCTGGCTACGGTAACGCAGATTCCCCTTCGCCTCGCCTGGGCTATTACAATTCATAAAAGTCAGGGAATGAGTTTGGACGCCGCAATTATGGATTTATCGGCCGTCTTTGAATACGGCCAGGGTTACGTCGCACTCTCACGGGTCCGCCGGCTTTCCGGTCTTCACCTTTTGGGCTGTAACGATCACGCCCTTCTGGTACATCCGGATATTATCGAGAAGGATCGAGAATTCCGCGCCTTGTCCCAAGAAAGTGAAAAACATTTTAATGATACTCCGGGCGAGGAGCTTAGAAAAAAATATGAAGAATTTATTACCGCATGTGGTGGCAATTTACAAGAATCCAATCCCGCAAAGCCACTCCACAAAGTATCGCCCGGTAGTACTTACGATGAGACTTTAGCCCTTTTCCAGTCAGGAAAATCAATTGAAGAAATGGCCAAAAAACGCGGACTGACTGAAGGAACTATTATCGCTCATATCGAAAAACTTTTTTCTCAAGATAGAGTAAAGCGTCCAGATGTTATTTCAATGATCAACCCATCGCTTATCGGCGCACTTCCCGCTATTCATAATGCCTTCCGCGAGCTTGATACGACTAGCCTCGCTCCAGTCTATCAAAAGTTTAAAGGTAAATACTCCTACGACGCCCTCCGCCTCGCCCGAATGCTGATGTAGATGTAGGGGGGTGTAGGGGGGACTGTAGGGGGGACGGTTCTCTTTTAGACTCGCAATTACGCTTTTGCTCCATAAACTGATGAATTTAGTTCGCTGGTCACCAGACCATTCCACCTCTTAGGTGGAATGTGGGGGTGAACCACTTCCCAAAAGCTGACAGCTAGCAATCGAAAGCTAAATCCATTTGATTTTTACGTGAATAGTACCTGAAAATAGCATCTCATTCACTACTTATTGACATAAACTCGTGAATGAGATACAATGATACTATGGCAACACAAAAAATATATCAGGAGAAATTAGCTGAACTAAAAACAAGCTTTGACACCTTAAAACAAGGTAAGGATTCTCTTTTGGCTATTTTGGGCCAAGCCGAAGTTCCAGAAAGCGTTTACAACTCAAATGCTATTGAAAATTCTACATTAACCTTGAAGGAAACAGAAAAAATCTTACTTGAACAAGAACTGTTTCGCGATGTTTCTCTTCGTGAAGTTTATGAAGCAAAAAATTTAGCGAGAGTAGTTGATTACACCAGAGTTAAAGCAAACGAGGAGGATCTTTCTAAATCCTTAATTCTACTTATTCACCAAATGTTAATCGGCGGAATAGATGATAATATAGCAGGACGATTTCGTCAAAAAGATGAATATGTTCGAGTCGGTACTCATGTCGCACCAGCCCCCGAAAATGTTGATCGCTTAATTGAAAATATTTTGATTGAATATTCCAGCGATCACATTTCATATTTTATTGACAGAATTGCCAAATTTCATTTGGAGTTCGAGCGGATACACCCGTTTTGCGATGGCAATGGTAGAATCGGCAGAGTTATATCCAATTTTCAACTTTTACGCCTTGGCTTCCCGCGAATCATCATTCGCGACAAAGAAAAAGCCAATTACTATGCCGCGTTTCATGAATATCAATCCTCAAAAAATCCTAAATTGATGGAAAAGGTAATTGCCTTGGCGCTTGTCGAATCTCTGCATAAAAGAGTCACTTATCTTTCAGGCTCAGAGGTTGTCGATCTTTCTGATTATGTTAAAAATAAGAAACTTTCCGCCCCGCGGATTTTTAATGCGGCGCTTCGCCAATCAATCCCCGCCTTCCGCGAGCGTGGTGTTTGGAAAACCGGGGATAATTATAAAATGGCGGATAAACGAAATTGATAAACAATGGGGACTGGGAATGCGGTAAATGTTATAAGGGTTGGGAAAAATAAAATGACGGCAAGAGAGTTGATTAAAATTAAAGATATTGAAATCTCATTTCAAACAATCAATGAGAGCGATTTTATCTCTCTGACCGATATTGCCAGATATAAGGACAAAAATCGCACAAATTACATCATTCAGAACTGGATGCGAACTCGTAGTACGATAGAATTTATCGGTTTGTGGGAGAAAATAAATAATCCAAATTTTAAAGGCGTCGAATTCGATGCTTTTAAAAGTGAGGCGGGTTCTAATTCATTTTCCCTTACACCTCAAAAATGGATTGAAACTACAGACGCAATCGGTTTAATTTCTAAATCCGGCAGATATGGCGGCGGTGTTTACGCTCACAAAGATATTGCTTTTGAATTTGCCTCTTGGATTAGCGCTGAATTCAAACTGTATCTAATCAAAGAATTCGAACGATTGAAAAGCGCCGAATACATCGCCGAAAAACTAGAATGGAATACTCGGCGAATGATTTCCAAAGCAAACTACCGAATCCATACAGATGCCATCAAAGAAAAACTACCAAAGCATCTAACTGATAAGCAGATAAATATAACCTACGCCAACGAAGGCGATGTTCTAAATGTTGCGCTATTTGGCCAAACAGCAGCTGAATGGCGAGCGAAAAATAAAGGTAAAAAAGGCAATCTTCGAGATGATGCGACAATCCGGCAACTTGTAGTACTCACGAATATTGAAAGTTATAATGCCGAGATGATAAGGCGGGGGCTAGATCAGCACACTCGTCTCAAACAGCTCAACATCGCCGCCATCGCCCTGCTCAAATCATTAATGAGCAACGATTTGAGGCAGTTGAAAGATGAGAATATAAAATGAGTTTAGGCGAGGAAAAATATAAAAATCAACTGAGAAGAGTATGCTAAAACCTTTTATCCCAATGAATACAAATATTTAGAAACGACGGGTATAAGTATTGGGTGATAGCTTGTCATCCGAAGCCCGAGCGTAGGATAGAGAATAGTATTAATAAGGCGAGATTGATAAACAATGAAAATCAAAGACACGCCAAAAGTTGAAATGGTAAAGAAAAATTGTTCTATTTGCGGCAAAACAATTCCGGTGCAACTGTTTCCCAGTGGCAAATACATCGGCGGGAATTATTTTTGCAAGATTCCGCTCTGTACTGACGAGGAAGAGGAGAAATCGCGCAAAGCGGGAACAACAAAGGAACGCTTTGGAAATTATGTTTTTGAAGTCTGCAACAAAGACCCTAAACCCTACGCTTTTGCAGAGTACTGGGAGTGCGATAAGTGCTATTCTCTTCCCGATACAAAAATACCAAGTTGATCTCTAAATATCCGCAACCAGATTAGATAAATAGATTATGCTCTCACTTCCATACTCTACTTGTCCTGAGCGAAGTCGAATGGCCCGCCATGAGCAAAGTCGAATGGAGAGTACGGAAGTGGGAGATGAATCCGTGAATGGCTAAATGGTTGCCTGCCCTTCCGTAGCTGGACAGCGGAGGAGGGAGGCGTTCAGAGTTCGTATTCGTAATTTCGTACTATCGTGCAATTATTTGTAAATTCGCTAAGGAGAATCTTTTTCCGCGCTAGTCCGCGAGTATTTACCCTTCGGCGTAGTTCCGCGTTATAAAGTCCGCGTCTCCTTCCGCGCTAGTCCGCGTCTTTACTTGAAAAGAGAGTGAAAAGGGAGTAGATTTTGAGTATGAGAAAGATCTAATAAGGCTTTAAATGCAGACGGCAGAAGTTAAATCAAAAATTAAACACCTGATTAGCAAATACGATGAAATAAAATCCTCCGGGCTTCTTAAAAAATATAATGAGGCCCAGACAAGGAACGAATTCATTGAGCCACTTTTTGAATATCTCGGATGGGATATGAGAAGCGTTAACAATCAGGGAGAGGTGACAACAGAGGAATCGATATCAGGAGGGAGAATTGATCTGTCATTTAAAATAAACGGTATACCAAAGTTTTATTTGGAAGCAAAGTCACTGAGTACCGATTTAGATGTTGATAAACACGCTAAGCAAGCGGTCAATTATTCCTGGAACAAGGGTGTAACATGGGCTGTTTTAACTGATTTCGAGAGCGTTAAAGTACTTAACGCACAAACTGAATCAAAAAACTTATTCGATAAACTCGTATTCGAAATTCCATGTGCTGAATTTATTGATGATTATGACCGCCTGCAATTACTATCAAGGGAGAGTTTTAAGAATAATGCTCTAGATAAATATGCAGAGAAATATGGGAAACTACAAAAGCATTTGACGGTTAATGAGAAACTGTTTACCGATCTTAAATTGGCTAGATATAAGCTTACAGAGAGCTTTAAAACATGGAACGATGGTAAGAATATAACACCTGAAGAGCTCGACGAAGGAGTCCAGAGAGTGCTTGACCGGCTGATATTTATACGAGTACTGGAAGATAGAAATCTCGAGCCACCTATTCTTAAACCACTATTGAGAAAATTTGAGGAGAACAATCAGATTCAGATATTCCAATTACTTGTAAAAACATTTAGGGAGCTCGATGCGACATATAACTCAAATCTTTTCCAAAAGCATGCCTGTGAAGAATGGGAAGAATATAGCCACTCCACAAAGGAAGTTATAGAAATGCTCTACGGCAACGAAATGCTTGCTTATGACTTTAAACAGATTCCAGCGGATATTCTAGGCGGTGTATACGAGAGCTATCTTGGGCATATATCAAAGAAGAGGTCGGGAGATTTAGTAAAATCTGCCACAAAACGCAAAGAACATGGGATATATTACACCCCGAAATACATTGTAGATTATATAGTTAATAACACAGTAAAAGATAAGTTAAAAACAGTAAAGTCCATTGGTGAACTTAAAAGATTCAGAGTTTGTGATCCCGCTTGCTGATCAGGATCATTTTTAACATCTGCGTTGGAAGCTATAAACGAAAAGTACATTGAATTTGGGAACCCAGGCAATGCATTCACCAAATGTAACATACTGTCGGAAAATATTTATGGTGTGGATATCGATCCTCAAGCAGTAGAATTAGCAAAACTTAATTTGTTAATTTACGCGGTCGATGAACAAATAAAATTACCCAATCTGGCGAAAAATATTGAAGTCGGAAACTCTTTGATTGAATCGGGAGGCAAAAGCAACCGCCCCTTCAGCTGGAAAGATGAATATAAAAACGTTTTCGATGAGGGTGGTTTCGACATTGTTGTCGGCAATCCGCCGTATCTGAAAGAAAAAGATAATAAGGATATTTTTGAACCAGTGAAAAGAAGCAGATACAAAAAATATTACCAGGGCAAAATGGATTTTTGGTATTTTTTTCTCCACAGAGCAATCGATATATGTAAGGTTGGTGGGTATATAGGTTTTATCACGAACAGTTATTTCTTAAAAAATGAGGGCGCTTCAAAGCTTATCGATCGGATTAGAAATGAGCTTGTGTTAGTTAAGGCAGTCGACCTTGATGACATTAAAGTATTCGGTGACGTTAGTGGTAAACATATTATCCATATATATCAAAAACGAAAGCCCAGAACGAGTGACAAAACATTATATGCAAGCATTGATAGAACTTCATTTACTGGCAACATAGAACTTATTAAAACGAAAACGATTCCCTATGCAGAGTTGTTTACCAGCGGTAATAAGATCAGTTTTGAAACAAACGGAGGAGAGTTATTTGATAATTGTGTGGCACTTGGCGATGCATATGATGTATCTCAGGGCATTGTCGAGGCACCCGCTAAAATTAGTAATAAACAGGCCGCTAATTCGAAAACCAATGCGCACAAAGCTGGTGAGGGAGTTTTTGTCATTTCTGATCAGGAACTGACAGAATTGACAGAATTAAATGTTGGGCCGAAAGGACTTGGATTAATTAAAAAATATTTAAATGCAAACAACGTTCATAGATACTACTATGAATGGAGTAATGAGAATATTATATATGCCGATAAGGAAGCTAGGGAAGAGATAAGTCAAGGGAAGCACCCGGAAATAAAAGGCCACCTAGACACATTACGTGAATTTATCACCTCGTCGAATAAGCCATACGGCTTGCATAGACCGAGAGAGCGAAAATATTTTCAGAATCCCAAGTTGCTCTGCAAGGGAATGTTTCTGCGACCTGAATTTTGTTATGACGATCAAGGGTACTGCGTAGGTTTTTCTTTTTCTGTTATTATTCAAAAAGATAAAAACTATTCGCTAAAATTCTTATTGGCTGTCCTTAATTCAAAACTTGGCGAACATTGGTTTAATATAAATGGAAAAAAGAGAGGTGTCGGTGTCGACATCGGAGTCGCGGTGTTCCGGCAATTCCCAGTTCATTCAGCAAACGCCACGGAACAAAAACAGATCGAGGTATTAGTTAACAAAATGCTGAAGTTGCAAAAAGAACATCATGCAGTGACCCCCGATACTGACAAATGGGAAATTTTGAAATCTGAGATTGCAAATACTGACGATCAAATCGACCAAATGGTCTACAAACTTTACGATCTTGCGCCAGAAGAAATAAAAACTGTTGAAAATTCAGCACTCTAAGAGTTAATTATCTGATATATAGTTACTAAGATATTGACAATAACGTGTATTATATAATATATTGTTTTTAATGTTACGTATTTATTTACATAAAGGAAATTATGAAGGATTACATTTCTGTTAAAAAAGCATCCGAGATACTTCAAGTGACACCTCACTATATAAGGAAACTGGTTAGGGATGGCAAAATTAACGGCCATCAGATCGAGAAATCAAATCGGTGGGAGATTGAAAGAAAGAGCTTAAATAGTTATCTGAAAACTGATATCTATAACCAAGATTTGGCCTCATTCAGATTGCCTCAACAAATCACCATTAAGGAGGCAGTTGAGAATATTGAGGATGTTTTTGAAGCAGATGTCATAACCTATATAATGAACTCAAATTTGGGAGGGATAATTGAACCGAATGACGCTCTTCAGCTTGATAATCTGCTATCAACAATGTCACCAAGGATTAAAGGGAGGAACAATAAAAAATTTAAGAAAATATTGCTAGTAGTAGATTCTGGCGGAGGTATTATCGAAGCTGCCATCAAGTTTGCTAGTATAATAAAAACTTATGCAAATGTATTTGAAGTTGTGGTCCCAGTATTTGCAAAAAGTGCCGCCACTATTTTATGTTTAGAAGCAGATAAACTTTATATGACAACAGTGTCTGAACTTGGTCCGATTGATCCGATTGTTCAAAGTCCAACAAATCCGATGCTACGAGTACCGGCAAGCTCAATAAGACAATTTATCGACCAGTACGGAAGAGAGTTGAAAGATACTGACAAAACACCCTTAGATGAGATTTTACTTAAAAAATTGAACATTACTGTAGATCCTTATCTCCTAGGAGCATACCGTACTGCTGAAAATTTTGCAGAAGATGAGCTAATCGAGTGTCTTTCGAAATATTACTTAGATAAAAACCAACTGAAAAGGATTAAAGAGTTGTTTCTCCATAAGAAATCTCATTCATACCCGATTCTTTTCGAGGATATAAAAGAGTTTGGAATTAGTGAACGTATCTCTGAAGAGGTGAAATTAGGCTCAATAAAAATCTTAATATCAGTATTTAATAATTTTATGAATAGTCAAAATATAATTAAAATTATTGGTAATAGGGATCAGAATCAAAATACTGCTATTGCCCCCGAGCAGATAAAACAAAGGTTAATTCAAACAGGTAACTGAAACGAAAGGGGAAAACATGAGAAAATTGACGCGAAAGCAAGCACAAAGAATTCGTAACCTCAAGAAAAAAGCACGGGTGATTAAACAAAAAGGTTATTCGAGCGGAAAACTACCTAAAGGCAAGGAACTACATCACAAAAAAGCTGTTGCGGATGGCGGGAAAACAACAGCTAAAAATACAACTGTTGTGACAAAAGCCAAACACAAACAAATCCACAAAAATCGCCGGGCAAAAGACAAGGGGTAAATTGTTTTATCAAGTTTAAACCAATTAGAATTTATCAGCGTCGATGACCATTAAGGAATCAAAGAAAAAAAGTTGGGGCAGTGATTGAGAAAGGAGGTGACTGAAATGAATTACGAAGAACTTAAAACTAAATGTAAAGATTATGTATCCGCTGACAAAAAACACAAAGAACTTCTAGCCAAGTATTTTCCATGTATATGGAACAACGCCCCGCTCCCAAGACCCATTTCAATTATTACCAGAAAAGATATTGATATACTTAAAAAAGTACGAGAAGCGAAAGAAAAAGCCGAGAACGAATGGTACGCATCAATTATTGAATTCTCAAAAAATAGGAAATAAAAATCATTGAGGAGTCTGTGAAATGAATTTGCAAAGATTATTGAGTAGAAAGTCGAGGGTAAAATAAAATTCAAGCCTTTTTCAAAAAAATACAGCTTTTCGGATCAAATTCTTATCGAAAATTTTCCAGATTATCTGCATGATCCAATAACCCAGTGGCTTCATGACGTTTTATATGGAGAGAATGTTCTATTTGAAGATTCGTTTGATAATAAAGCCTGGCTTGAGCAGAATTTTAAACATTCTATCAATATTAGTCTTAGAGAGGATTTTCCGTCGAATTGGGGGCATTTCATTAATTTTATTTTCGATGACGCTGACAGATTATGTAATATCATTGCATTATGTTTACAAAATTTTGCGATCACGAAAGATGCCTTAAAACTTGAATTAATTCTTTCTAGGGGCGGCTCAGCATACACTGTTACAATGCTTAATAAATCCGCCGGCGATTACAACAAAGGTGTTTATAATCTAGAGCGTAGAGTACCTGTTATTGTTAGAAAACAGTCAGAGAAAGCTTTAACTGCAAATGATTTACTTCAAGATGCCTGGGGCTTTTGTTATTCAAGAAAACCAGATTATGAAAAAGTTGTATCAAAATGTTGTGATTTCTTAGAAGGTTACATTGCAATAAAATATTTTCCAAAAGAAAAAAAGCCTACTTTAAGAAAATTGATCATCCAACTGAGTCAAAAACCCCAGATCCTTACATACAAAGGTTCTGGAATTATTGCTGATAAAGCTCTTGTATTAGAGCTATTGAAAGATGCGATTGATTATAGAGGTCAACATACCTCTGGTACAGGTAAACGGCCAAATAAAGATGAGGCCGAATTTGTGTTACATACGACAATCTATCTGTGGAATTTATTTGAAAAATAAAAATCATCGAGGAGTCGGTGAAATAATAAAGGAGCACTATGCCGGAGTCATTTACTTTCTGGTGGTCAGCAATATCAACTGTAATTGGTGTTGCTTTGCTTTGCGTAACATTGTGGCAAACTAAAGCGACTCGTGACGAGAAAAAAAGGAATACCTCGCAGGTAAAAATATGGATGCAAGACGCAAATGGTATTAGCTTGGCAATGCAAAGGGTTATTCAGGACAATTTGGGCGGCAGATATACTTCGACAAACGACATGGCGAATACAATATTTGCACTTCAATCGACAGCATTTGCTCTTTATCAGTCGTTGTATGAGGAGCGATGTGTCACCGAAGAGGAATTTAAGGACCAACAAAGGAAGTTTAAAGAAGAATTTGAGAAATCGAGGCAGATCATTGTTCCTACGGAAGTAAATTTATCGAACAACGCATCTGATAAAAAAACGGTGTCAAAGATAGCCGAAACTAAAATAAAAAAATAATTTATAAAACTAAATAAAAATCATCGCGTGCTTGAATTCGCTGTCGGAAAAAGTTGAAAAACTCAAAAAATATCAACTCCAAACCGCCTCCGACCTCTCCGCCCTCAAACAATCAATCCTGCATCAAGTATTTGAGAGATAAATTCTAAACTGTTGATTAGAGTACGTTGTGACATTGTTGCCAATGTGCCATTATAGTATATATTTAGTTAGTGATTATGGATATAAAAAATGTTAAAACGCTCGAAAGGGTCTTCAAGGGAGTTGGAAATCATAATAGGATTAGGATATTGCTTTTGATTTCCGAAAAGCCCGCCATTACGCTAGACGAGATTGTGAAAGTGATGAAAGCAAACTATTACACCATTGCCGAGCATGTAAATCGCTTAAAATCGGCGGGTTTAATTATAAAGAAATATCAAGGTAGGTTTGTCGGCCACAGTCTTTCTCCTTATGGCGAAAAAATGGTAAAGATTCTAAAAGGGTTTATTGGTTAGTCTATAATGTGACATTGTTGCCAATGTGCTAATTATCTATCTGTGGGTTAGAAGTTGTAAAATATTGGAATAAAATCAATTATGAAAAAGAAACAGGCAAGGTTCGAAAAGGAATTCAGAGATATTTTTGCAAAGTTAATGTTTGGTTCGCCTGCCGAATTTAAAGAGGCGAAAAAAAGAGTTAGTAAGCTATGGCATCAGGATTTAAATGCATTTAAAGATGCCGCAGAAGTTGTTTTTGAGTACTTGCCAAAATTCGAACAGATTGAAAATACAAAAAACCAAGCGGCCTTCGCTTCTGGATTGAGTATGTTTTACCTAACATTGGCCGATGAATATTTTGATGAATTTAAAAACTTTACCCTAAAGTTGCTCCAAAGCCCACACGGCCATGTTCGTGAGGCAATTCGAAAGTCGGCCGATTGGCTGCATGTTTCCCTGACATCAAGAATAGATCCGTTTACTTGGCCCAAAGGCAAAAAGTTAACCAAAGCACAAAAAGATGAGCGAAAACAGGCAAAAAAACAATATATTGATTTTATCAAAGAAATAGAAGATTTGATTGATCAATACGAAGACGATAACGGTGAAAATGTCGAATACATTGACGAGATGAAACCATCAGTTCAAAAAAGCCTTCAGATGTTTCTGGCATCGATGACCGAAGGGGCGACATATGGGACTATTATAGCTGAATCTGTTAATACACCGCCGTCAATTTTAGCTAAAAGAAGCGAGATCGAAAATGAAATCATAGATATGCTCAAAGAAACTGAAAGCGATTTTTCATTGCAGGATGTAAAAAATGCCGTTTTCAACGAAGAGGAGCAGAACGACATGATGAAAATCGTGGCCATGTTCGATCGTGGCGGGGACGCTTCGGAATTGAGCAATATCCTTGAATTGGCAACCGACGCCTGGAACTATTTTCCCCACAAGGCACTGGATGGACTCTCGCCCGTAGAGATGTCCAACAACGATGCCTAACTCTCCACTTCCGTACTGCGAAGTATAAAAGTGAACTATGGGGAATAAATGATAAAATTGCTAAAAAAATCGACAGTATGATTTGCAATGTTTGGGTTGTGTTCGGTATAATATAATTGTGTTTAAATTATAGAGGCGCAAGATGATAAATTCTAAGATAGCACTATTCGAAGGGCAAAAAATCAGACGAGTTTGGGATGAAAAAGCCGAGAAGTGGTTTCTTCTGTCGTGGATGTGATTGCTGTACTGACGGACAGCAACAAGCCGCGCGTCTATTGGAATGCAATGAAAACAAGGGTCAAAAGTGACGATGGAGTCGAGTTGTCTACAATTTGTAGACAACTGAAATTAGTTTCTGCTGATGGCAAAAAATATCTAAACGGGAGGTAAAATGGCTAAAGATTATTTTGAAATGTCAGAGGAGGAGTTAGTCGCAAAATAAATTAGAATCAGATCAACCAGATGAAAAAATTACAAAAGAGGCAATTAAACTTCTCGCAAAAAAAAGCGCAAAAGAAGAGGAACAAAAGATCTCGATTATTACGTTAGCTCACAGCGGGAGGGCAGATGCTCTGAGGGCGCTTGAGAGTTTCGCAAAGATAGCCAAAGGGCATATGTGCATATGGGCGGATACAGCCATGCAAGAGTGCAAGATGTTTTTGGAATCGAAACTAACCGACGACGCTAGCGTTAAAATTGTGAAAATGCCTAAACGAAAGGTCGGGAATAAATAGCCTTCGGGTGATTCACATTACTTATTACCTTGAATTACGAAATATAAATTACAAACTGGTTTAAGCAACCATCAAAAATAGGTTTTGTTTAAATCTGTTTGTACTTTAACGCT
>MEZY01000008.1 GCA_001776195.1 Candidatus Berkelbacteria bacterium RIFOXYA2_FULL_43_10 | reverse complement strand
CAATACAGGACCGGTAACACCGCGACCATGGGCACTTCCAGAACCCC
Organism: Candidatus Berkelbacteria bacterium RIFOXYA2_FULL_43_10; assembly: GCA_001776195.1. GTDB lineage: Bacteria > Patescibacteriota > UBA1384 > XYA2-FULL-43-10 > XYA2-FULL-43-10 > XYA2-FULL-43-10. The sequence goes on along the minus strand of MEZY01000008.1, from coordinate 14,138 downwards.
TCCCTCAAGTTACGATGTAACATTCGCCAATCAAGCAACTGCTTCCTGCTATCGCTATACTCCCTATGTGTTTTTCGGCAATTACAATGTTTGGAATTTGTTTTATAACACTTACGATTTCGATACCGTTTCGAGCGGAATTACCGGAGTCAACGATACCTCTCTTTACAGCCTCACAACATACAGTGGTTCGATATCTCTGGGCGGCGGAAAACAAAGCGACCACAGAGCATACTACGGATCGGCCCTCTTGGCTGATCTTGGTGCCACTTCATGGTCGCTCACTTTTGCGCCGGGTATCGGTAGCGGAGATTATTATATTAATTATAATAATGCCGATGGCGCCACTATCTCCTCCAAGAAAATAAGTATTGCGCGATATAAAATGTCCGATATAAATGGCGACGGCGGAATTAACATCGCCGATCTTGCAATCTTCGCCGAGCATTGGGGAGTTTCTAACCCCGGGAACAGAATGACCGACTTCAACGGCGACAATGTGGTTAACATAGCCGACTTGGCGATTTTTGCAGAGAATTGGGGACGGTAAGCAGTGTCATTCCGGACTCGATCCGGAATCTATACAAATAGTAGCTGGATCCTGAATCGAGTTCAGGATGACAAAAGAAGGGAAGCGATGATTAAAAAAATTGCGATCTCAACCTTGGGAATAGTGATGGCCTGCTCGATGTGGCCACTGGGCGCAGGAGCCGCAGCAGGCATCTTCCCATCCGGCGGGGGGATAAAAACGGTCGGGCAAAGTTTCACCGTAACCGTTTCCGCTTCCGGCGGTACATTCAACGCTTTTCAGGGGACGATTTCCGTTTCCGGTCCGGTTTCCGTGCTTTCCGTGAACGCAGGATCGGCCGATACTTGGATGTCTCGGCCTTCAAATGGAGGTACATTTTCCGGCGCGCTTTTAGGGAGAACTGCATCATCGCTCATCATCGCCACTCTCTCACTCAAGGGCACATCGGCAGGCAGCGGTTCCGTTAGCGTCTCCGGAGTTTCGCTCCTAAATGGCGCTACCACAGTCAGCAACAGCGGTGGTTCAACTTCTTTCACGATTCAAAAAGCGCCCGATCTCCCGGGAGCAGTAACGGTCGCCTCCGAGACGCATCCGGATCAGAATCAAGCTTACGAGGCAACGACAATTAAACTTTCATGGGATAAAGCAAGCGGCGTTGATGCATTCTCTTATCTCTTGGATCAAGTAGCCGACACCACCCCTCCGGCAAAATCTACTTCCTCCGAGATAACGGTGTCTTACGAGAATCAAGCAGTTGGGACGTATTATTTCCACATCCGCGCTCACAAAGCCGACGGATGGGGAGGAACGACGCATTTTAAGATCACTATCAAAGAACCGGAACCGAAGATTGACGAAACTTTGGAGAAACCCTCCGAGATTGAAGTCATTAAAGCAGATAGCTTTGAAAACAATGTCACAGACGGCACAGTCTCCGGAATTATCATTAAGGGCAAGGTTACCGCCGGCTTTGACGCGCTCGTCAAATTGACACCGGCCCCGACTCTACCAGAAGGCAAGGTTTTAACAATCACAAGCGACGCCATGACCGGTAATTTCGAGTATTTGATAGATTTTCCGATATCATCTGGTTTTTATAAACTGATTGTTCAGGGGCAAAAAGTGAAAGTTTTGACTCCGGAAAGCGACCTTGTACGTTTCGAGATTTCTCAAAGGGAGGGAGGAACGATTGAATATATCAACGATGATGATGCCGATGAGTCCGCAGTAGCGCCCCTTGTCAAAGGATCATTCTTGCAAAAGAAATATTCGGTAATGAACTATCTGATAGTGACTTTAATACTCGCTGTACTTACGCTCGGAATAATTGAGTTTGTAAAATTTCTTAAAAGAAGAGGGAATCCTCATTTGGCATAGAGCTGACATAATCATTAGCTGTCATGCTGAATTTATTTCAGCATCTCAGGGATCCTGAAACGAGTTCAGGATGACTCGAAAAAGGAATAAGCGTAAACTTCGGCGTGAGCCAACTCAAGAAAAACATCTTAATAATTTCCAACGAAATTGTTGGGACAAAAATGGCCGGTCCGGGTATTCGTTATTTGAATTTTGCTAAAGTTTTCTCTAAACATTTCAAAACCGTATTGTTTACCCCGAACGAACCTGATATTTCCGATAAATCTTTTAAGATAATCTGTTACGGCGGCAATATCACGAGAGCAATTAGGGGATACATCCATTCTGATTCGGTTATCATCGCTCCCGCTCTCCTCCCTTCGGCGATTAAACTCATAAGAAAGCGTGGCGGCAGATACATCGCCGACCTCTACGATCTTAATCTGATTGAGGTCTTGGAATACACAAGCGATGAATCGGGAAAGCGGCGCGAGACTGCGTTTGATTTGAACTATCAAACAGTGATCAAAGAACTTTCTGCCGCAGACCATATTCTTTGTTCGAACCCAAGACAGAAAGATTTTTATCTCGGCTTATTATCTTCGCTCGCGCGCATCAATCCCAAAACATATAATCTGTCGTCCGATTACTCCGATTTGATATCGATCGCTCCCTTCGGACTCGAATCAGAGGACCCAAAATCAAGTATTCAAAACATTTATCACAAAATATTCCCCGTGATCAAGCCGACTGATAAAATCGTTTACTGGGGAGGCGGAATTTGGAATTGGTTCGACCCGCTTTCTGTAATAAAAGCGATTGAGATTATTTCCAAAAAAAGAGGCGACGTCAAACTTTTCTTTCTCGGAGTCAAGCACCCGAATCCGAAAATTAAGGAGATGGAGGTGGCGAATGATGCTATCGCCTACGCAAAAAAACATGAACTTGAGAGTAAATTTGTATTTTTTAATTACGGCTGGACCGATTTTGCAGAAAGGATTAATTTTCTCTCTCAAGCAAGCATCGGGGTATCGACTCATTTCGACAATCTAGAGACTCGCTACTCGATGCGTACCAGGATTCTCGATTACCTTTGGGCAGGGCTTCCGATTATCTCCACCGAGGGCGATTTTTTCGCCGAGCTGATCAAAAAAGATGGTCTGGGCATCGTCGTCAAACCCAAAGATTCCAAGGCAATCGCGAGTGCAATTTTATCGATAATCGATGATCCGTCCCTCACTTCTCAATTCAAGAAGAATATCGCCAAAATCAAACCCCGGTTTTATTGGGAGAATATTCTCTCCCCGTTGATAAAAAGAATAAAAGATGATGATTTCTCATCGCCCTCTGCCTCGAATTATGATATAACAAGAATAAGTTTTAGCTATTATTGGGCAAAGTTCAAGAAGTTCATAAGCTGATAAATCGTATTATTACCACCACGGAAAGACACCACGGAATTACACGGAAATCAGTTATTGGTCATTAGTTTAATTCGTCATCCTTACTTGTATTGTTCTGTGACTATCCGTGGCACAGATCCGTGGTGGTAATGATACAAAATATTTGTATGCAAACTGAAAAAAGTAAAATTGCCTCGAACGCCTTAGCACAGATACTCGGAAGAGTGGCGGTTTTGGCGATCTCGCTAGTCTCCATAAAGCTCATTAGCAACTACTTAGGCCCCGCCGGAACCGGAAACTATACTACAATAATCGTTTACTTCACCTTTGTCATCGTTCTGGCCGATTTTGGTCTGTTCTCGGTGGCAGTGCGGGAGATATCTAAAAATCCGGAGAACGCCAGAGGAGTTTTAAAAAATATTTTTACAATACGTTTTCTCTCTGCCATCGCGGCCACAATATTGGCAATTGTGATTGTGATGTTCACCGGTTATGGGGAAGAGATTAAGCGCGGCGTCTTGGTGGCGGCGATATTCCCTGTTTTGAATCTTACCGGCAGTGTCTACGATATGCTCTTCCAATCCAAACTTCGGATGATTAACGTTGTATGGGCAGACGTTCTTTCGCGCGTAACCTCTTTGGCGGTGGTTTTGGCCGCAGTCGTTTGGGATCTTGGTTTTTACCCGATAGTGCTTTCAATCTCGGTTGCTGCAGTATTCAATTTTCTAATCAAGATGCTTCTCTCTCGGGGAGAGCTCCACTTCGGTTTCGGCTTTGAATGGCCGAAAATCCGCACTATTCTAAAAATGGCTGCGCCCCTGGGGGCCGTCTATGTGGTTAATAATATTTATTTTAAGGCCGACGCGCTACTCCTTTTTTACTTTAAGGGAGCTCACGACGTCGGCATTTATGCGGTATCATATCGAGTGCTCGAAACGACGATATTCGCCGCCTCCTATGTTGGCAACTCTTTGAAACCCCTCCTTTCAACCTCTGTCACAAGCAATCCGGAGCGGGCTGGGAACGCCGTCTCCAAAGCTCTGACTTTCCTTCTCTTTATGTCGCTCTTTGTGGCAATTCTCTGTCTTTCATTTCCCAAAGAGATTATCCTCTTCCTCTCCAACAGTGACTTTCTGCCTGGAGCTTCTGCTCTTATGATCCTGGGGAGTGTCGTCGTCCTTGTTTTTCTGACCAATATGGTCTGGGAGATAATGATAGCAAAGGATATGCGCCAGACTTTAATAATTACCGCCGTGCTCATACTCTCCGCCAATGTAATTCTAAATTTGATTCTGATCCCCAGATACAGCTACGTCGGAGCCGCCAGCGCCAATTTAATCTCGGAAGTGATACTGCTAATCACCGGCTACTATATCGCGGGCAAAGTAGTTAAGATCAAATATGATTTTGTGCGAGCTGTTAAATTGATTCTTCTGGCAATATTCTCAATCGGCTTAGCATATTTGATAAAACTCTCCGGCATCTATTTTATTATCAATGCCTTCGTCGTCCTCACTCTATTCGGCACAATAGCATATCTTTTTGACGCTATTGATAAAAATTCGGTCAGAGAATACCTGCGGTCGAAAATAAAATAAATGTAACATAATCACCACGATTCTCGGTTAACGGTTATCGGTAACGAAGCCCGTTTTCTCAAATAATCAAGAAACAAGATACAAGATACAAACAATAACCAACAATCAAATTCTAATAATCAAATAATTCTTTTGTAGTTTGGATATTGAATCTTGTGACTTGTTTGTTTCTTGTCTCTTGTATCTTTGAATTTATATACGGGCATCGTAACCGTAGGACGAGAAATATGCCTGATTTATCAATAATTATCGTCAACTATTTCACCTCTAGTTACCTTTCAAAATGCTTGAGGACTCTTTATGAGCACACAAAGGGTCTTAATTTTGAAGTTATCATCGTTGACAACAGCGCGAGCCCTAACGAGCTTGCGAAGCTTAAGAAGCTCGAGAAGCTTTATGGAAGCTTGAAAATCATCGCCGATAGCAGAAACTCCGGCTTCGGAGCCGGCAACAACCTTGGTGTCAAATACGCAAAAGTCAAGTATCTTTTACTTCTAAACCCGGATACGGAAATTGTTGACGACTCGATCGGAAAAATGCTTAAGTTTCTTAAGTATCATAAAGAGATCGGCGCACTAACTTGTCTTCTTTACCAAAAAGACAAAAAAACGCTTCAGCGAGCATTTTTTGGAAAATTCCAGAACCTCTCAACGCTCACTATTAGACGATACAACTATCAGAAAGTTGATATTGGACAGGAGTTCTTTTACACCGACATAGTGACTGGAGCGGCGTTAATGATGAAAAAGTCCTTATATGAGAAACTAGACGGTTTTGACGAGAGATTTTTTATGTATCTCGAAGATGATGACCTCTGCAAACGACTCTATGACTTAGGATACAAAAATGCGGTGCTCACTACCGCTAAAATAATCCACTATGAAGGCGCAAGTGCAACCAAAAAAACCAGATCTAAATATTATTTCGAGAGCCAAAAACTGTTCTTCAGAAAACATAACGGTTTGCTTGCAACGCTCGCATTACGATTACTCCGCTTTCCCTACCGTCTTCTTAGACCTTACAAATGAGAGCCATAGAAGAATTGTCACAGAAACAAATATTGATGCCACAGCGATCGTTCTGGCAATAACAAAGTAGTTCTGGGGTTCGAAATATAGAACTAGGTCAATGTCGATGCTGCCATCATCGTTAATTTGATATTGATCGCTCCCCAACTCCTCTTTGATCTCATCAGGGTCTATCGTCCAGCCGTTCGCATAGCCGAGGATATTTTGATGCGTTTCATCAAAAATCGGTTTATCGGTTATCGATAATCGGTTATCGGTTGACGGATATATCTTCCATCCCTCGTGATAACTCTCCAAGAAATTGAGATTTTGTGCGTTCGAGAGATTTGATACTTTTATCTTGTATTTCGTAGTATCAATTTTTTCGAACTCAACTTTGGCACCGCCGTCAGAATAAATCCTCGGCTTCGCATTCACAATTTCGTAAATGTGATCGGCAACCTGCTTGATCTCCCCGGGATTCGCCGAGATCAGTTTTTCAAAAAACTCCGGATCGTTTTTTATCAAACTCAAATCGTTATCGTAAATCTCTGCCCCCGAATATCTTTCAAAATTTGATTCCCATATATCGGAAAAATCAAAGATGTATTTTACATTTTTTTCTTTTAATCCTAAGATATCATGGGTTGATACTATCTTGTATTGTTCGCTATCTCTCACTTCTTGAGGCTGAATGTAATTTGATATCGACTCCATGCCGGAATTATCCATTACGCTGTCTGTTCCGGAGTTTTCAATCAACCGCCTCCTAACATCTTTTTTTGATTGATTGAAATACGAGTACTGCCCAAAGAATGGATACGATAATACCCGATACGTCGAAGTGTCGCTTTCCCAAAAAGTTGAAAAGCTTTGGAATTTTTCCCTTGCAAACTCATAGTCCAGTTTTGGCAGTTTCGTAGCTATCGTATATCCATTTATCACAGCAAATATTATTAAATACAAAAGCAACGGATAGTAGAAATATTTGTTCTTAATTTTCGCATTAGCAATGATTGATAGTTCGAAAAGTACTACAATCGGCGCAAGGTGCCCTACCTCTCGAAATATTGGCGCAAAAGTCGAAAATGGTGCGAAAGTAATCGAGTGGAAGAACCCCGTTGATGATATCAATAATATCGCCCAAAGAATAAACCAGAGTAAAATATTGCCAAGTTTTTTTCTTAAAATCGCAATAACTATTATTCCGATCAAGCCCAGCGTAAACAATCCAAAATATGCAAACTCGATTTTGGAGAAATAGTATTTTATCGTTGTCGCATCGGAAAAAGCCAATACTGCGATATTGAGCAGTTTTGCCCTCATCGCTCCGTCAAACGCGACCGAGGTTGCTTGGCCCGAAAAGCTTGAGACCTTATTGGCGCCGACAATGAAATTCGAGAGCCAGGGAAGATTTATCAAAAGTGCAATGATGACGGAAACAATAGAATATTTTAATGAATATAAATCTTTTCTAATTAGAAAGAAAACAATAACGAACAGTAGGGCAAAAGCAAAAAACTGTATTTGCACTCCGACAAATGCGAGGAGCAAGCCTAAAATGAGATAGCTTTTTAGATCTTTTTTAAATTTTGAGGTAAGAAAATAAATTAATCCCACAAATATCGGGTAAGCGATAAAAAAACCCATATGCCCGGATATGAGCTTGTAAAGCACCGCGGGATTGAGTATCGCAATTAGTCCTACTGTGACCGATAATAATTTATCGGATTTTATTCTTGAGATCAGATACAGAAAATATGAAGAAACTGTTGCCATAAATACAATTAGCAAATAAAGAATAACTTCTGGATTGAGTCCCAAATATCCAGTCGACGACAAGAGCAGTCTAGACCAGTAGTTAGATGTATATGCCAAAGGTCTTCCCAATCCGGAGCTAACCCAGCTTAGGGACTCAATTGAGAATATATTTCTAAGTTGTGAATCAAAAACTGGCCAGCTCCAATCCCAAAATTGACCTATCCCTTTGCGATAAGCGGAAAATATTAGAAAGTACAGAATCAGATACAAAACAAAAACAAACCAATTTGATTTGAAAAATCTTTTTGCCATTGAGATTATACTATCACGAACACGTAGATACGGAAAGGCACCCCGCGAAAGGGGCGCCTGACCGGTACGACAACGACTACTTCACGCGACCCGAACCTTAATACCGCCTCGAGCGAGCTTGTGCTCGAGGATGATCAAGTTCGGGCAACAACGGCGGATCTCGGCGATGACAACGCTCTTCGCTCTGCTTCCGCCACAAAGGACAGAGAGCGAGCCGCCGTCGGGACCACCGGCGCCGTTGACTTTCCAGCCCCACGCGCCGAACCCCTGCACCAGGTCTATGAGCCGCTGGCACTCCTCGGAAATGAGATCCTGGTGGAGCGCTCGCTGTGCCTCGGTGTTGCGATACAACACCTTGCCATAGCCGGAGAGATCTCCGCTTGCGAGACAGTGCCTGGCTTCGGCCGGCAAGATCCGGAACGCCTCGAGTCGAGGGTCCAGTCTCCCTTTCTCCTGGAGTCCCTCGATCACCGCCTTATGGACATCACTCGACCTGTGGGCCGAGCCATAAATGGCAGTGAAAAGGCGATCCTCCAAGGCCGCGACTACATCCTCGCGAACTCCGATGGGGAGCATACGGCAATTCGGATATTGCCAGATGTCCACCAACCCGGCTCCGCACGCGTGAGCAGCCGCCCACTGATCTTGGACTCCGCACTCCACTCCCATCACCAGCGTCTCTACTTCGTGCGCCGACCTCGCCACCCAATCCGCATCGATCTCGCCTCGGTTCAGATACTCGATGGCGGCGATGATAGCGGTGGTGATCGAAGCCGATGTCCCGACCGAGGCCCCCGGCGGGATACACCCTGCCGTGGCCGTGATTCTCAAGTCAATACCGGTCGGAAAGTAGGGGGTGATAGTCGACATCGTCGCCCCCAAGAGGTTGTCGGTATCCCAACCGTCGCCGTTTCCGTCCTCGGTCAAATCAAGACCGATATCGGGAGCGGCTAGTCGGATTTCCCTCTCTTTGGACGACAACCTTGCCTCTACTTCCGCTTTCACGCCTTGGTAGCCGCCTCCATCGATGCCGGCGTACACCGACAGGTTGCAGACCGACCCATGCTCGGCGAAGTGAGTGTCAATCCATCCGCCGACATCGCAGATGCGCACCGGAACTTCACAACCGATGCGAATCAAGGAAACTTCTTCGCGGCGCAATCTTGCGATCATGGCACCCTCCAGGGTTATAAGTGTCGTTATCGTATATTATCGTATATTTAAAAATAGCTCCTGTCAATGCTTTTTTCCACAGAAGCACAAAATTAGTGCGAAGAATCGTCCCAATTCGATCCCTTTCTACTCGATAGGACTCGTCTTATCCAACTTTACGAATTCCACAATTGTCATTATCAAAGTAGCCACGAGCAGGCAAAATACTAGCACTCCCGCGTCTTCGCTACGGTTATTAAAATTTGTAATAACTAATGCCGGAAAGAGTAAAAGTGCGAAAATTATTGCTTTCGCTAGTGTTTTGGACGGTAGCGGATAAAGAATCTGCCAAACAACAAAAGTAAGCAGAGCTACCTTGAGAACTGCCCAGCCCAGATAAAAACCTATTACTATTGTTAGAGCAACAAGAAAATAATCAACATTTTTCCGTTTACTAATTTTTTTGATATTTATCATTTAATCCGTAATTCTGCTTCTACATTGATGTTTTTAATCCCAAACAACTTCGCGGCGTTCAATTCTGAAATTTTTTTTGTTTTGCTCTCCTGGTCACAGATAATTTTAATATAGATTACATTCTGTTTGCCATCTCCGGAGGTAATAATTTCGAATTTATTACTAACAATTTTCGGCGAGTCTATATCTACTCTCATTTGGACTTCTTGCCAGTTAACTTTGTCAAAAGATATGTAGAATTTCGAATCCGTATAGTTGCCACCGGGCTGATCTGCGGAAATGCTGAATTTGTCAAACGGGTAGACCGTATTAAATGTATATATTATGCTCGTATCCTTGTTGTCTTCACCGGCGATTCCATTCACACTATTATCATAAAAAATACCAGGGTTGTCATTTTCTGTCCCACCAATTTCTGAAATATCAAGGAAATCAGAAAATCTCCCATTTTGTTTATATGTATATAAGCCCTTCCCTCCGCCGATATCCTGAATTATCGCTCCAGTTGGGATCTTTCCACCTTCGTAATCAGAAAATTCTGCGCCATAAAGTTTAAATAATAAGCTTCCATCCATATTGCTATGCTGCCCCCTGACCAAGGTAAAAATGTCGTTATTTTCGAACTGTTTGTTTTGACCTAATACGATTAGAGTGTTCAGGGGGTTGAACTCGGTTTTGTCATTATTGATACAAAACATATATTGTTTACCGTAAGTAAGATTCGCTACCATGGGTATCCGGTATATGTTATTAACATCGTCAAGCAATAATTGCTCAATTGCGCGCGCTCTGTCAAAACTGTAAAATGCCAACCTTTCAAAAATTGATTCGTCAGAGGAGTTGTAGCCGTATAGTTCTAAATAATAATTCCCGATTCCCCCCGTTCCAACAAATTTTAGCCTTAGATCTACCGCTGAAATTGTATCGGAATTAGCGACGAAAATTTGGCAAATTTTTTGTTGCTTTCTCCGAAAAACATATTCGTGTTCTGCCTGATCGGACCAATTTGAATGTAGGGTTTTATTAAAATCGGTCCTGCCAACAATAGATTCTTTTAAGTCCTTGATCTCCGCTTGAGTGTTCGCGCTGATTGCAAAAGTGCGGATATTTTCTATTCTGATAACGCCATTATAATTTTCGTTGTTATTGGTGAAAACAAGATCACGATAAAAATCGTCACTAGCGAAAACTCCCTCAAGACTGACCTTCTTTTCTCCGACTGAAAGCTGATACGATTTAATGGGCAGTTGCGAGCCGAAACGATCTTTTACGGAAACACTGAGATTAATCTTATCGTCCATGCCATTTCCAGCAGAATCTGCGCCAACAAAAGCATCGAATAATATTCGATATCCATTGTTGGGAGAGACAGAAATCGCTTCTTCCAGCACAAGTTCGTTCATATCTTGATCCATGAAATAAACACCCTGTTCGGCGCTCGACAAGCGGTTAATTTCATGCATGTAGGCTTGATTCGAGTGTTCATCTTTAAAATTTTTGCCATAGAGCGTAACTCCCAGCAAGAGTAAAAATATCAATAAGTATTTGCCACTGTTCCAGCATGCAAATTTTCTGATCGCAAAAAGCGTCGTTCTATCTTTTTTCATTTGAATCTTCTTCGGTTTTTTGCTACTAATATTATTGCATATCCCAAACTTATCAAAAAAGCTACGCCAGATATTATTATGCCCAGATAAAATATTTTTTGAGGCCGAAATTCCAAGATCAATTCAATCTCATAGCTGCCATCAGGTTTTTTAGTACAAATATTTTCATTACCGCAATCTTTGTTCGTGTCGAAGATCCAGCTATTTGCATAACCGTTGGCTTTTAGACGTGTATCAGCAAGTATCGACTTCTCAATTGGCGATACGCGGTCATCGGTTGACGGATATATTTTCCAGCCCTCATCGTAGCTTTCGTTGAATATTATTGGGAATTGTCCCTCCGCATTATGAATTTTCAATCGATATTTTGTTGAGTTTATTTTTTCAAATTGAAGTTCTGGTCTCTCTGTTAGACCGGCACTATTTACGACAAGATTATTCATGCTCTCAATTTCGCTAGGATTTTGTTTTCCAAGATAGATCGCAGAAAAGTGCTCCGAATCTTTTTGAGAAATTGCGTTAATAATACCATCTGAATTATTGTCAATTTTAATATTGGTTGGTATATAAATATGCGGTATCAATTTGGTTTGGGATAATTCAAAAACCTTGAAATATTTATTATCTGAGATTATCTTAAAATCAGCATCTGAAATTAATTCTGCATTCAATTTCTTATAATTCGTTTCTCCTTTCGGGCTACCCTCAATTCCAACAGCAAATGAATATTCCTCGGGAATATCTTTATGAAGAATCAAATACCGGACATTGGTGTATTCAATAAGCTCCTTGTAGAAACTAAGATCATTACTGGTCGGATTGCCTGGCAAAAACCAGCCGTTGTTCCACACTGGCCTCTCAAACAAAAACTGGTCTGGATGGCCACCGCTTGCATAATAGTTGCCACTGCCCCAATCCAATGTCAAACCATTCGGCAATTGAGGCAATGATAAAATTGAAAAATCATCATCTAATCCTTTGAAATATGAGTTAATCTCGTGATATTCATCGGGAATTTCTGTTTTATGTATATCGCGGGCGACAATACCTCGGAAAAACGGCGTCGCAGAGAATATTAACAAGATCATCGGAGCTATTAACAGTAACCTTTTCACCCCCTTACACATATTCCATTTTGAGACTATCTCCTCCAACCAGATCAGACTTATCGAAAACAGAATAGAAATAGAGAAAATACAAAAGTAGATAAATTTATAATAACTTGCTCGGTACATTTCGAATGATGGTACTTTCGCATAAAGTATTTTATTTACTAACGAAAAAGGCTCATGTTCCGCTTTCGCAAAAAATATCGAAAGGATGAATATCGAAAATAAAAATATCTCAATTTTAGATTTCTTTTTTTTCAGCAAAAAAGATAATGAAAGCAACAGGACAAGACAGCTGGCGACGATGGCTTTTTTGCTCTGGACAAATGTATTAAAAATAAAAGCATCTTGCGCCGGATGCCCCCTAAATCTTAAAAGATTGCTAAATGATGTCTGTGTGCTGTTGTAATCAATTGACACTTCGTTACTGGTTACTTCACCGTATGGATTAGCATTATTCCCCAATATCGGAAAGATAATAAAAGCGGAAAAAAGCAGTATCAATAGAAGAGTCGGGAGAAAATTTTTCCATTTATGGATTAATTTATTGTTTCCCCTGAAAAATAAGTCATAAAACACAATTATGGCAGTAATACTAATTGTGTTAGAAGGATTGCCGCCGAGAAGGATTATAAACAAGAGCGCGAAAACAATTTTTTGCCAAAAATGTTCACCAATATGATAATCCTTAAGGTAAAGAAGAAATATCCAAGGCAGGAGCATGTAAGAGAAAAGATAATTGGTGGGCGGGAACGAAAGCAAAATCATCGTGTAGTTGTTCAGAATATAGAAAAGTGCCGCGAGCAAAGAGACAAACGAAAGCTTGGCATTCTGCTTTTTATATATCTTCTCTCCGATAAAGAAACTTAGAAAATACATGCCCAAGCCGGATATGAAAAAGAAGAGAAAGTAATAGACCCTGTCTATTAGCACTGGAGATAACCCGATCCTATTTAGAACATTTATCGCGGTGATATGGCCTAAAGCAGTGGTAGCTATTACGTTGGACCTCCCAGGAAATGTGTAAGAGTCCCACATATGTGTAGCGAGATCAAATTGAGTATCTGAAAAATGATATCCAACGCCGGCGTCATCGCCGATGAACTCCTTTTTTACTCCCAGATTCGTAAGAGTCACGGTCAAAGCAATAAGAAAAATCACCGTCGCAGAGAGAAGATGATATTTATTAATTTTCAGAGACGCTGATTTGATAGTATTCGTTAGATGCATTGGGGAATTAAACGATCATTTCTTTTACTTTTTGAGCAGTTTTCACTAAGTTGTTATTGCTGTAGTGTTCCCTCGCATATTCTAAGCAATTTTTATGGATATATTCTTTTTTCTCCTGAATCCTCTTCATTGTTTTTGCGACATCATTTTCGTCAAACGGATCGACGAGCCATCCGATAGAATCAGGTACTAGAGACGGCATTATAAGTTCATCTTTTCCCGCAATAGCTGCATATTTTGGAATAATGATGGGAGCGCCAGAAGCAAGCGACTCCACGGCTGGCAACGCAAGATAGGTGACATCAGCGAAACTCCAGACTACGTCGGCCCATTGATACAACTCTGCAAGCTCCTTTTTCTCGTTGATATAACCACCATATTTAATATATTTGTACTCCCTGGATAAATTCGCCACTTTGTTCACATCGGCTCCCATACCAACAAAAGTGAAACGATAATTTGGATTGTTTTTCATCTTCATGGAAAAATCGATTAAAGGGAAAACTCTTTTGTCTTTGTCTATTCTTCCGACATACAATACCCGCAAATCATCTCCCGGTGCTCTTTTGTTTTTTTTGGAATTAAAAAATATTTCAT
>MEZY01000007.1:3129-5040 GCA_001776195.1 Candidatus Berkelbacteria bacterium RIFOXYA2_FULL_43_10 | reverse complement strand
GTACCTTGATGATCCAAATTTATCGCGGATTGAGTGCGATAAAATCTGGTACCGATTTTATCAATTTCATCTTCCGGAATACCTATTCCGGTATCGGCAATACTTATTATAACATTTGTTGGATTTTCCTCAACTGAAACCGAAACGACACCCTTCGGCGAATATTTGATGGCATTATCGATAATATTTGAGAGAACCTGCCCGATTTTTTCCGGATCGAGATTAACAATCAAGTTCTTGTCGAATTTTGAAAGATCAATTTTGGCATCATTCGCTTTCGCCTTTTCTTTCAAATTATCTACGGCATTAATTATAAGATCAGAGAGATTGCTCTCTTCAAGATCTAATTTTATTTTCTCCTGTTCGATTCTGGAAATCGAGAGCAAGCTTTTTGTAAGCGCGACCATTTTTTCGGTGGCATTGTGAATTTCTTTAATATAATCCGTCTGTTCCTTAGATATCTCACCTGCTTTACCGTTAAGAAGGAGAGAGGAATATCCCCGAATAATCGAGAGCGGAGTGTTGAGCTGATGAGAGGTAACAGCGATAAACTCTTTATCCCGTTCGATAAGTTCCTTTTCATATGTGATGTCTCGAATTACGGCAAGACCGCGGTTTTTCCCGCTGGCATCGCGCACAAGTGTATAACTCGCCTCAACGGTGATTTCTCTGCCATCCTTTGTCATCAAATAATTTTTAATGTAGGGGTTTTTTCTAACTGTGTTGGCGGTGAACATCAAATCCGGAAGCAGTGAGGTTTTCTCCGAAGAGCGGAATTTCAATAGCCCTCCGGCGTCGCGTCCGAGCGCTTCGGTTTTATTGTAACCGGTCATTTTCTCCATACCCGGAGAAAATTCCTCGATATCTTGTTCATCATTTATTATTAAAATTCCATCGGCAGAATGCTCGAAGAGAAGATCTATCGTCGCTTGGCGATCTTTAATCTCTTTTTGCTTTACTATCAGTGCCTTATTCTGACCGTTAACTTTTTGGAATAGGCGCTGACTTTTTAGATAATAATAAACGGCGCCGACAGATCCGGCGATTAAAATATAATCGAGAATTGTTCTGGCACTGTACCAGGGGAAGTAGAGAACAGTAAAAATCGTCGCGCCGATAACTACTATCCAGGCGCTGATCTCGGCGATCAACGAAGTTTGTATTCTTTTCAGCACAACCCTCCAATATCAAATATATCTCCCATATTATACATCATTAGTTGGTTTTGGCTCAATTTTGGGGACAGGAATATCTGTGGTAAAATAGAAGAAATCAATAAGTTACATGGGAAGGCCAAGCAACTTTAGATGCTTAAGATTGGAAATTGAAAATGGAAAGAGAAAACCATAACAACAAAAAGTCAAGGGGCTTGCCTCGAGCGAAGCCCTCGGGATCGGCGCTTATTATCGCGCTTCTTCTAATGGCTGCCGTCGGCAGCGTAGCTTTTGGGATCGGGAGAATCTTTCTACTGGATACATCAATTGTTGGCATTTACGAAAACTCGACAATAGCCTACTACTCGGCCGAGTCGGGGATCGAGGAGGGTTTTTTACGCTACAGATACAACCGCAACGCCGAGATACCCGCTCCCTTCGTGGACGGTTTCGTATTTAGAACAGATATTGAAAATCTTAGCGTCTCAAATGCGAAAATTGAAGTTGCAAGCGATCCTGTTACGACCATGAACCGGCAAATTTATGATCTGGATATGAGATTGTACCAAGATTATTATGGAGATGACAGAAACGGCAATGGCACATTGGAGGCAACAGATTTACGTGACAACTCTTATGCCAGCGTTTATCTAATTCCATACGACGAATCGCAAAAAATTGATATAACAAGCACAGTTGATAGTCCATCGGCGGATATAAACTTGCTATTTAGGAGGTTTAACGGCTTCTGCCAGGC
>MEZY01000007.1:0-3118 GCA_001776195.1 Candidatus Berkelbacteria bacterium RIFOXYA2_FULL_43_10 | reverse complement strand
GACGGAAAGCGATGGTTGAAGTCAAAGTGGTCGGATATATCTCCGGCCGTCTCGAAGAGGTAAAAGCAATCATCCTCACCCCGGATTATAACGGAGCGAACTCAAGCTATTCGGTAAGTGCGATCAAGGATGATGAAGCTATAGCGCCGGTTGTATTTTCTGTAACAAATCTGTTGTCATCTATCTACACACAAACCGGGGCTTTAACTAACTTTGATCAGAACAAATCAGTAGTGTTAAATATCAAACCCTTGGTTTGTTCGGTAACTATCGGCATAAACCCGACTCTTTCGGGCAATAAAATTACTTCGGCTTTCTCAACTGTTGAATCGCGCGGATATTACGGTGGGGTGGGTCGTATGCTTGTGGCAAGAATCGATCGCCAAGCAGGAACGTTGTATGATTTGTTTGATTATGTAATACTGGATACAAGATAAATTAAACGGTAATTACCTCACAGAATGTTCACACTGAATTTCGCAGAAGAACTACACAGAACATAACTACAGAATTGCACAGAATTTTATATCAATTGTTATTCATATCCATTTTTCTGTGATTTTCCGTGGTAGCGTTTCAGTGTGATCGTTCGGTTGTTTTCTGTGTAATAATTCTGTGTGGTTAAGGAGGTAAGTATGGCTGATGAAAAAACAATTTTGGTTGTCGACGACGACCTGACTCTTAGAGAGATGTACGAGGAGAGATTAAAACAAGAGGGCTACATTGTTATCGGAGCGGCAGATGGTGAAGAGGCGATTTCCAAAGCACAAGATCAGTTGCCGGCCTTGATCATTTTAGACATTATGATGCCAAAAATCAACGGCATAGATGTCTTTAAGCAACTGCGGGCAGATGAGAAAACAAAGGGCATTCCTATCGTTATCCTCACGGCATTGGTCCAGGAGATTGACAAAGTTAAAGAGTTGATGACAGACAGGGACTCGTATCTGATCAAAAGCCAAGATATGCCAAAAACCGTAATAGAGAAGGTAACGGCAGCACTTAAATAGAAATTAGGATGCAAGATGCTTGAACCGAGCGCGCCGCAACCTGGCGACCTAACAATAAATCTTGATGAAATCAGAACAACTGCTACGGCAAACGCTCAAAGAGTGGCAGAGCTTGGCAGTTGGCCGGACTATGTCAAGCCGGAAGAATTGTTGAAGAGAATTCCAAAAATGGGTGAAACCGCACCTGGATTTGATGCCGGTGTTGCTTGCTCCTTGAATTTGATTCCCGAAGACAAGCAAAGATTATCGGCTGTATTGCATGCTGATTATACAAAAGAGGCGGTCGTGCAAATCAGGAATGAGTTGAAGGCTATCAGCTTCCCTGCAATCTACTCTCTCAATCCTGACAGCCCTACGGTCTGGTGGTTGGCGGCGTCTTCACTTTGCTCCGACAGTGAAGTCGATAAGGACGGTTTTCTGGACCAAGTAGAGAAATTCCGCGAGCTAGTTGCCGATCCGGAAAAACGGCTTCAGGCTGCTCGGCAAGAATATGGGGGGATGCATTCTTCTTTTGTCTTAAGGGATGATGGTGTTCCTTTTGGCGAAAGAGACGGTTGCATTCAAGCCGCTTATATTGACGGTTCTCCTTTCGGTATCTTTCATTCTCAAAAATACGGTCTATATTTTGTCGGGACTTATGAGGATTCGCTTGGTCTGGAGGACTTCCAGTGGTCTAATGAAAAAGATGAGAAAGGTCGTTCTAAAAGCGGCCCCGTGCACGGAAGCAAGCAATTCGTTAAATGTGCAAGCGAGGAAGAACTTCAGGAAGCTGTGAGGGTGGTTAAACATCAAATATTTATTCTTAAACCTCGTAACCATTATGAATCCCACCTTCTTCATGCTTCTAAGAAAGAACCTAGAAATGATGGAAGTTTTTTGATCGACCGTGTTGATCAGGCGGCCATGATAATGAGCACTATGGAAAACACTGAATATGACAATAACAATGAAACCGTCACTCTATTCGTGACTACTCTTAACTCGTACTGCCCCGAGGGTTGGGGGGTTGAAAGGGTTGGAAACGAAATAATTCTAAAAAGAAAAAAATAAAATAAAATAAAATTTTAACAATTCAGACAAGGGTCATGACAATCCTGAAGATTTTGCTTTAAAGACATTCGCTTGTTGTCGAGGAAGGGAACTCGGCAACGCTCCCGAAATGAAGCAGGATTGGCAATAAGGTAATTATTTACGAAATAAAAATCATTGAGAAGAAAATCGGCAAAATTGTTGTATCTATTTGAGAACCGTCCCCTATCCCGTCATTGATGCCCTTAAAGTCGGCTTGCCTCCAATGGGGCATGGGCATCGAGCGATTCACGATGATTTTAACCGACCAGTATTCGATCAAAGAAGTGATTCCATTTCCAACCCTAAGGCCGGAAAAATGACGGCGCTTTTCGCGCCGTCATCCTGAACTTGATTCAGGATCCATAAAAATTTAAATATTATCTAGGAGAAAATATGCCCGAACATGGCGAGCCACAACCCGGCGATCCCACAATAAGTCTTGATGAAACCAGAGCAACTGCTACGGCAAACGCTCAAAGAGTGGCGGAGATTGGTAGTTGGCCGGACCACATTGAGCCGGAAGAATTGCTGGAGAGAATTCCAAAAAAGGGCGAAACCGCACCTGGGTTTGATGCCAGTGTTGCCTGCTCTTTGAATTTGATTCCCGAGGACAAACAGCGATTATCAGCTGTGTTGCATGCTGATTATACAAAAGAGACGGTAGAACAAATCAGGAAAGAGCTAGAAGATCAAAGTCCTGATTCTGAAACGAACTGGTGGTTGTCTGCGTCTTCGCTTTGTTTAGACGAAGAGGTTGATACAAGTGGTTTTCTGGACCAAGTGGAGAAATTTCGCGAACTGGCCGCCAATCCGGATAAACGCCTTCAAGCCGCGCGCGAAGAACACGAAAAAATGCGCGCGTCTTATCACATTGAGGATGGGATTCCGTATGGCGAAAGAGACGGTTGTATCCAAGCCGCCTATATCGATGGTTATCCTTTTGGCGTATATCATTCTCAAAAATACGGTCTATATTTTGTCGGGACTTATGAGGATTCGCTCGGTCTGGAGGACTTTCAGTGGTCGGATGAAAAAGA
>MEZY01000006.1:13535-15605 GCA_001776195.1 Candidatus Berkelbacteria bacterium RIFOXYA2_FULL_43_10 | reverse complement strand
AGCGATTGGATTTTAAAATTCGGAGTTCGGATTTTCGTCAAAAAATGTTCGAACTTCGTTCAAAAAACACCGCCAAAGTTTTCCGTGTCATTCTGTGGCAATATCAAAAAAAGCCCCGTATTGCAAGGGCGACATCGCCTATCGTTTACCGTCAACCGCAACCGTTTTCAATCAACTATCGTCGATCAACGGTCTTCGGTCTTCGTTTATCGATCAGCGATTTTCGATCGACGATCAACGGTTATCGATCTATGGTATCTATGTAATGATCTATGTGGTAATATCAACTATTTTCTCTTCGGTTTTATCACCACTCTTCTCTCCCTACCTTCGCCCAAAGATTCTGTTTCAATCTCAGACGATTTGACTCCGCCCTATCCTAATTTGTTCTGCACCAAGCCAAGCAAGCTCAAAGATCATTTTTTGCGTTCGTGCCACGCTTTCCGACTCAATAATTACTGCTATCAATTCACCAGTCAGCGATAAAATTGATAATTTATCCCCGTAAATATTGATCTCATTTGAAAATGCAAATTTATCTTCAGGCACAAGTCTAGTCTCCCGTAGATGTTTCTTATTTTCCCTGGCGAATTTCCTTGTAGCTTCATTGTCAGGAGCTATTGATCTTACCCTGATCCTCTTTCTCATACGCTCTTTAATATAGCGAAACGCCATTTTCGGATCATCTTCGTACAATCCCTCACCTGTCGAATAGGCCATGATTTCGCTTCCCCTCACCATATTCAATGTATCATTTTGAGCGATAACAAAACCCTCCTTGCCTTCAAAAAGCTGTACTTTCGGTCGGTCCCCGGTAGTAGTTACTAAACTTTGAAGTTCCGGCATTAACTCCTCGAAGCGGCTGATTTTAGCAAGCTGTATCTTTCTGAATTGTTCGATCGACACAGCATTGAATCTTTTTCTTCCCTTAATTTCAACTGCCGACACTATCCCTCTTTCTTGTAAATCTCGCAATATGTCATAGACATAGGTCCTTTGTATTTCAGATTCTACGCATATTTCTCCCACTCGGGCTTGTCCAAGTTTTAAAAGAGCAAAATATACTTTTGCTTCCTGTGGTTTCAACCCAAGATTTTCAAAGCTAGCAACAAATTTATTTGACTCTATTTCCGAACCATTTTGCATTCTTCATCCTTAATTCCGTACTAAACTATTAGTCATTATTAGTGTATCTTATTTACGACATAATGTCAATAACTACTTATATCGTGTCTGTATTCGCTATATGGTATGTATTATAACATTGACTTATACAGTGTTTAATGCTACAATTTTTAGTTACGCTCGAATATGCCTTTGGGTATAACTAGCGGATTGTACATACACAACACGGAGGGAAAGCCATGTCGAAGATATTGTTCGTTAAGCCGGCCATTGAGGCTGACGCGGTGTGGGATCCCATTAGGACCTGCTCCTATTTGGGATTGTGGTTCATGGCTTCTCTCCTGAAGTCAGCTGGCCACGACGTCATCTACCTCGACGAAGTCGTCAGGAACGGTGGCCTCAACCGACGCACCTTATTTCACCGGTGCGTCAGAGATGGAGTAACGACTGATACTCCGCTCGGGACCGACGCGGAGAAGTTCCAAACTCGGAAGATGATGGACTTTCACGCTATGAGCTCACACGAGTTCGTGGCCAAGTATTCCGCATTCTCCGTCGGGGGGAGCAGTCGAACGGACGATGCTTCACGTCGGCACCCCGGAGGAGGAGACGCTGAACATGATCGGAGAGATGAATCCCGATTTCGTTGGGATTCCCCTGATCGCTTCGGCCAACTACCTCCCGGCTACACGGCTTTCGAAAGCGGTCAAGGAGAACTTTCCCCACATGAAAGTGATCATGGGCGGTCAGCATATTAGCGCTGATCCGGTGAATTTCCTCGAGGCCAACCCGTATGTCAACCAGGTCGTTATCGGCGATGGAATCGGTGTCATTGCCGAGATTGTTGAGGGCAAGATCAACGATCGGATCGTTCAGGGCGGATTTTCGGAGATGCCCAGCTTCCCCTTGCTCGACCCCTCGATCATCGAGGACGCTGGGTACCCG
>MEZY01000006.1:6870-13529 GCA_001776195.1 Candidatus Berkelbacteria bacterium RIFOXYA2_FULL_43_10 | reverse complement strand
CCAACATACACTTTCCCAACCTCGGGAAGGAAGTCAGTCGACTTCATGTTCGGCCGAGGATGCTTCCGCAGGTGTGAATTCTGCGTAGCCGGATCAAACCGTACGCACATCACCTGCTCACGGTACGCTCGGGTCGACCAGCAACTCGAGATCTTCCATGGAGCAGGAGTCGAGGAGCTTGTCATTCAGGACGATGCGTTCCTGGTCGACAAAGCAAACCGCCACGATCATCTTCGGACGATTCTGTCGCTAATGAAGGAGTACGGCTTCTTCTGGCAGAATAACGGTGGAGTCGAGTTCGAGGGGCTCGACGATACCGTTACCGAAATGATCGTCGCCTACAACTCCGAAGGGGTCGGGCGCTGCACGGCACTCTACATCCCGTTCAACCCGCGGGGGTGGAATCGGCATGCGAGCGCCACTGCCTCGATGACGCGACGGTACCATCGCAACATGGAGAACTTGAAACGTCTCCGTGGAGCTGGCATCTATGTCTTCACCTCGAGCATCATCGGAACGCCAGACCAAACGCTCGAGGCATTCGAGGAGGAGCTGGTGGCGGATCGGCAGTTAGTCGCGGAAGGATACCTCGACGCCGCACTACCGCTGTCAGCGACGATGCTTCCTGGCACCCGCTGGTTCGAATCCAACGGCCATAACATCGTCGACCGAAGCGACTGGGCCGGTTACGGTCTCTTTGCCACCCATCATCGAACGGATCATTTTTCTCCTCAAGAGATCGAGGAGTTGATGATCCGATGGCTACACGAGCTGGAGGATGTGCAGGTGTTGTACCCATGGGGCACCGCATTCCCCACCTAATAGTGGGCGGGCACCCCCACGAACCGAAAAACGAGTCCCACGGGACTCGTTTTTCAATTGGGATCAACGATTTTCGATCTATGGTATCTATGTAATGATCTATGTGGTAAAATCAACTATTTCTTCTTCGATTTTATCACCACCCTTCTCTCTCTACCTTCCCCAAGAGACTCTGTCTCGACATCTGCAATATTAGTACAAACCATATGGACAACTCTGCGCTCGAAAGATGACATCGGAGGTAGAACTTCTTCGATACCGGTCGAGAGAACTAAAAGTGCTTTGTCGCGCGTCTCGCGTTTAATATTTTCCGTCTTCTTGCTCCTGTACCCGGCAACATCGATTATGATATTGGATCCGCTCTCTGAAAGCTCTTTGCCGAATAGGATCCTCAAAACATGCTGAAGTGCCTCCAGCCCTTCTCCGCCTCGACCGATTAGTATCGCTGGGGTGTCGGCAGTTTGAATATTGACCTGGATTATGCCTTCTCCTTGAGTCACTATCGCCTCCGACTCAAAACCCAAAAGGGAGACAAGCTCCCCCGATCTGTTTTTGATTTTGATGATTAAATCTTCCATTGCATTTCTTAGAATACAGCAAAATTCCTTCCGACTCAAGACGGAAGGAATTTAATTATTCTAATTACTCTAATTAACCTAATTGCTCTTACCCGTCTCGCCCAAAGCGAAGCCGAAGCGGACTAAGCTCCAAATCTCAAGCATCAAATGACAAATAAGTTCCAATATCCAAATCAAAAACTACTATTGTTTGAAATTTGTTTTTTGATCTTTATTTGTATTTTGTATTTTGTTATTTGGAATTTAAGTAATATTGGGATTTATTTAGGTTAATTAGTGTAATTAGGAGTAATTAGGTCAATTTTTCTTTTGCAATTTAAACCTCTTCCCCTCCACAAACCCCACCTTCTCCGGATTCTCTTTTAGCTCTTTGTATCCAATGCGCTCGATAACCATATAATGATCCTTGTCCTCGATGTAAGGCATAAAGCGGCCGTGAAAATCGCTGACATAAGTTTTAACCAATTTCCCGTTCGGCGAAAAGACTCGAACTAACGCTAGGTCTATCGGCTGACGACTGGCTTGATCGTAAATTCGCGAAAATTTAACTTCTCTGTGCTGGATATAAAATTCCATACTCCAAAGCGCCAAATAAAATCCGCATATTACATAGTTTAAGGGAACTGGCACAAACCAAAGCACTCCACCGGCAACAATACTTCCCACTAAAAGAATTGAGATTCTAATAAACGATGAAGTCAGAAGAATTTTTAATGTCGAGCGATTCGACTCCGCTCTTGCTGTCGGATCAATAGGAATTTGTGCATTTACAATCTCTTGCTCGGATTCAATATTTATCGTCTGCCCGAAATAGACATTTTGATTAAGTTTGGACTCGCTTTTTGCGTATTGTGATGGATAAATGTAGCCGTTTTTGACTACCGAAAGCGCATACTCTCCCTTTTTCACCGTAAAGAAATATTTACCCGATTTATCGGTTAGGGCCGAGGAGACAAGACGCATCGAGCTGAACTCAAAAAGGTTGACCAATGCCCCCGTAACCGGTTGTTTTGTGAGCTGATCGTAGACTACACCCGATTTCTCCTTTTTGCGTACAGCGAAAAAAGAAAGCAGATAATTAATAATCACCAACAACAACTCTTTAAATGTCATCTCTGCCGCCAACATCGTAGCTATCGCCGCCACCGAGGTTACCAGCGAAACCGTACCCGCCAAAGCTACTACCGCCTTTGACTGGCTGGTTTTTGAGATATCCTTTACAACATCAACTACTGTTTGAACCGCAGCTGGCAAGGGTATCTTGATATTGACCGCCGGTTGATCGGGATTGCTCGGGTCGGCCGGAGGATCGTTAGGATCTGCGGGGGGATTATCTGTGTCCGCCAATGGTGGGTTGTCCGGATCCGATGGGGGGTTATCGGGGTCGGCCGGAGGATCGTCCGGATCTGATGGTGGTTGCGATCCGCTAGAATAAATTACGACGAGTTTCGGCTGAAGCGATCCGTTATCGCTACTGTAAAAAGTCTTGGCATTATTTTTGTCTTCAGTCGCAAGTTTAATCGCAAATCCATAATTAGAATATGATCCGCTCTCCCAACCCTGCACCAGAGAAGTCGCATCAAATGATTGCCAACCGTAAGAACCCGAATTCCCCACAGTAGTAACCGAGGAGGCAGATCCGCTTATGCTTGGCTGAATATTCCAACTAATAACATGTTCATCCCAGTTGCTTGTCACTCTATACAATGACAAATCCAGCGCGATATTTTCCATCCCATAATATTGATAGTAATAGAGTTGAACTTGCGCTGATTCAACTGTCGCATCATCGGGGATAGATGATAAATCAAATTCAATGAATAATCTTGCAGGTGGCGGTGATCCTATTCCTCCACCAGTGGCGATTGAGGCAATATCGCCAAAATTGTTCGGGGCCATCATACCAAAAACATAGCTATCTTTGCCCTCCGATCCGGGCTGGATAGTGACTGTTGTCGATGCTTGCGCCGATTTTATCGATACACAAAAAACTGCGGCCGCTACGGCCACAAAAATCACAAACGAGCAAATTATTTTATCCCTCCATTGCATTTCAGTACACGTCTTGCGTCTTTCGGTTACGATGCCCGTTATTTCATAAATAATCAATAACCAATCATCAATAATCAGTTAAGCTACAATATTCAAATTCCAACATATACGATGATGTCTTGTCTGGTTATTAGGAATTGGTTATTAACTGGTTATTGTATCTTGGTTATTGAGTATTGATAACCCGGGCATCGTTACCGATTAACGTTTTACGAGCCTTTTTTCCGCACCGTAACTTCTACCCCCAACTTCCTGTCTTTTTTGTCCAATCTTCCCTTCATCACCCTATCCATCCAACCCTTCTTTTTAGCTTCAGGAGCTTCATCAGCTTCTTTAGCTTCAAAAGCTTTTTTATTTGTGTCTATTCGTGGACTAGATTTGAGTTGATTGGGTTTAATTTCTTCGTCTTTAACTTTTAGCTTTTCGCTTTTATTTTTAACTTGAGTGTTGACATACCATTGCTGGCCGATGCCAAATATCGTAGTCACAATCCAGTAAATCGGAAGACCT
Source organism: Candidatus Berkelbacteria bacterium RIFOXYA2_FULL_43_10 (assembly GCA_001776195.1). GTDB lineage: Bacteria > Patescibacteriota > UBA1384 > XYA2-FULL-43-10 > XYA2-FULL-43-10 > XYA2-FULL-43-10. The sequence goes on along the minus strand of MEZY01000006.1, from coordinate 9,567 downwards.
GCCGGCAGAGACCTTGCGATAAAAACGGTCATTACCGGGAATAAAAACATCATCTGTTTTGTCATCATCTGCATCGGGTCGGTTGATTTTTGTTCGCCTTTTTGCTTGGGCATAGTCATCCAGCTCAAAATAAGCTGCGACACACCGGCGATAATCGGCAAAACCCAAGGGTCTTTCGCCGCCAAATTAATTCCGAAAAATACGGCGTTGATCGTCTCCGGACGAGGCACGAAGGAGTAGAGAAGCGAATATCTGGAAGTATCGAAGCCAACCATAAAAACGCGATAAAGTATCAAAAGAATCGGAAGTTGGATCAGCATCGGAAGACAGGAGCCGAGAGGCGAGACACCCTCCTCTTTGTAGAGCTTCATCGTCTCTTCATTCATCTTTTTCTGGTCGCCTTTATGACGCGCTTTGATCTCATTCATCTTTGGCTGTAGCATCTGCATCTTGAGAGCCGATTTAGCCGCTTTAATCGAACTCGGAAGCAGTATCAACCGAATAACTACGGTCAAAACGACAATAGCCCAGCCCACCGACCCATGAAACATCCAGGCAAAAAAGATCAGCAGGTTATAGCAGGGAATGTATAAAACTTGTCGAGCAATTTCTTTCATAATTTAGCTTCTAGCTTTCAGCTATTAGCTGTTAGCTTTTTTTAATTATCATCCCGCACTTAATACGGGATCCAGTATTGATCACTATGACTAATTATATTGAATTTATTTCTTGTTTAGGTATTCGATCATCTGGTTTTCCTAACAGCTGAAAGCTAGTAGCTAACAGCTATTCTGGGGGATCGAATCCTCCGCGAGACCACGGATTGCACCTCAAAACTCGCCAGACTGCTTTCGGCGCCCCGCTTATCACTCCAAACTTCATAATAGCCGATTTTCCGTATTCTGAACAGCTGGGGGTAAATTTGCAATATCCGCCCGGGTATCGACCCTTAAACCAACCGTAGTCAGGAGACAAAGTGCGCTGGTAGATTTCTATTAATTTTATAAATACAAATTTCAATTATTCTAATTTCTAATTAATCTAATTGCTCTAACTAAGCACCAAACCCCAAGCATCAAATAACAAATAAGTTCCAAAATCCAAACTGCAATAATTCAATATTTTGAGAATTGATAATTGTGATTTATTTGCCTATTTGCCTATTTGCTATTTGTCATTTGGGATTTCTTTAGAATAATTAGTGTAATTAGGAGCAATTAGGTTAATTTTGCCAATCCTGCCCCGATCTGTTTCTTTATCTCCTGATAGTCATATGGATAACTAAAGTCTCTTTTCACAACTACCACAACATCAATGTCGGGGAGAAGGGTTGGCAACAGCTCCCTTACCGCTGCCCTCAGGCGCCTCTTTAAGGCATTTCTCCTCGTCGCACGCTTATTGACCTTGTTACTTACTACAAACCCAAACCGAGCCCCTCTGGGGAGCTGATACCCGCCTGCCGGCAGGGCAGGGCTGTTAGCTGTTAGCTTATAGCTTCTTTCGTTTCTCCGATGCTCACTGTCTTTGTCATCCTGAACTTGGTTCAGGATCTCGTCGCTTTTGAATTTTGAATTATAATTTTGACTTTTGACTTTTGACTTTTGATCTTGTCTTTCGCGTACGCGAAAGACTAGGTTCTCCGTCTTCGTGATCCTTGAACCCTTAAACACCTTCTGAAAATCCCTATCCTTTTGCAATCTATTAATCTTTTTAAGCATGCTTAGATACTAACACTTTGAGATTAATAATTCCAGACACGGGGAAGCCCCTCGATTATTCATCGGGGGGCTTCGATATCCCTTCTACCCACCTGTTCGTCGTCGCGGTTCCGAATTCGCCATCCGCTGTTTGAGAATATTAAGCGCGACCTCGAAGATCCCCGTTTCGTCCCAACCAAAAGGCTGGGACAGGACTCCATCTACCCTACCCCCATCTCTTCCCGGTTCCGCCTTCCTCTTCGGGTGTACGTCGGCCCGAGGCATGAAGAGCCCATCACTTATATAGGTTGTCCCTGGAGTCCTGTTTTCGTACTCACTGATCACTACTTCCTTGCCCTGTGCGATTGCCAGTGCCGCCAGGACGAGACCACTCGGGGGTACCCCTCCTAAGTAGAAGTTCCTGTGGGGGTGTTCAAGCTCTGGGTCAAAGGGGTAGAAATGCAAATCCGAGATAACCGCGTCGCATTCGTCCAGCCTCCTTACGGCCTCTTGCAGGTTCATTGCTACTTCAGCCTCGTCACCGGCCTCCGATACGGCCAACGTGGCTTCTTCTGATGTCACTGGCGACCACTGTTCTCCGGCGAGAAGGATTTTCATCTCGTTCACCTCGTACCTGATTTTCCGAACTTACAATTATATCAATAAAACAATATTATGTCAACTCTGTCGACAGATGCTAGCGATCAACTATCTTTCTTGCATTATTAAATATAATCTAATATACTAATAGTGTTGACGATTGTATCGACATTATGAAAAACAACAAATTAGCAGAAACATTAAGTAACATCGGCTTGTCAGACCTTGAAGCAGAGGTTTATCTTACAATGCTTTCACTCGGCCCAACCACCGTGCTCAAAATCGCCCAAGCATCGGGAGTAAAAAGAACCAGCATCTATCATGTTGTAGAATCCCTAAAACAGACCGGACTGGTAACGATAGAGGTCAAAGGTTTCAAACAGCTTTACTTGGCGGAACA
>MEZY01000006.1:0-6854 GCA_001776195.1 Candidatus Berkelbacteria bacterium RIFOXYA2_FULL_43_10 | reverse complement strand
TCGATAATCAATATTAAAAAAGAGGAGCTTATCAAAAACCTCCCCGAATTCGAAGCTATATATAATCTAAAAAGCAAAGAGAGCACTATCAAATATTACGAAGGAGTTGAGGGTTGTAAAAACGCCTACGAGGGCTTGATACGCGATGCAAAAGCTGATCAATTTTACTACGTCTTTTCGAACACCGATATGTGGTATAAACAAGATCCAAAGTATTATACGGATTTTCTAAATCGCAGGGCAAAAAAGGGTATCAGGCCCAAATCTCTATATCAATATTCAAAATTTGCACAGGAACTCAAAAGCAAAATTGAGTTATACCAACATAAGATTAAATTTCTCCCCGAGGAAGTTGTCCTTGAAACTAATCTGGTGATTATCCCTCGGCGAGTAATTATTCACCGCGTCAATCCTCCGATCATGGCTGTTGTGATAGAGAACAAATCGATAGTGCAAATGTTCAAAGTGATGTTTGAGATCATTTGGAACTCGATAAGTTAGCTGTCAGCTTTTAGCTTTCAGCTGTTAGGATTATCTACCCAAAGTACACCTACGAGGTGTACTTTGGGTAGATGTCTGCTGAATTGTGATATGATATCTTTATGAAAAGCGAGAGACCGAAAAAGAAACTTAAGCACCACAAGACTTTGACTCTCGAAAAGTGGTCAAGATATCGCTTTTGCGAGCAAATGGCAAATATTGGAAGTGAGGTTGAGAGAACTATCATTTGGAAGAAAAAGGATGAAAAATACGCCGGCCTCGCTTTTGAGCGCGCACTTGAGTTGATCGATATGACTCGGCTTGATCCGAAAAACAAATCTCGACTTGGCGAACTCTGCCGGATGCGCGAGATAATCGTAGATTGGTATTACGATAACAAATATCACTCAACCGACAAATCTTGGCAAAACTACTTCCTCGCCTTCAACTATTACGCTCGAATAAACAAATGATCTTAATTTACCTGCCTGCCGACAGGCAGGGCTGTCAGCTATTAGCTGTTAGCTTTCAGGATTTGAAAAGACCGCCGGGCAACATGCCCAACGGTCTTTTCAGTTCTCCCTCCTCGGTTGACCTACCGCAGACAGCTGGGTTATGGATGCTTCCTTCGAAGCGCCAGCAGCGTCACAATCACGCACACTGCTGTCTCGTACACAGGGAACAACCAGTTCTGCCAGTTGATCCAGCTGATCGCGAGCAGATTGGCGATGTTCCCGGCTACAAACAATGTCCACATCACCCAATCCTCGCTCCGAGGAACCTGCCATACACTTTTCAGTGTCAGGATGGTCCCGCAGAGATGAGCGAGGATAACGAGTCCCAACGCGACGCTGGCATTGCCTGTGACCACCCAGCCGACTAAGCTGAGCGTAGCCACGGCAACAGCAGCCCTCTCAAAGATGTTCAGCCCCGAGAGGTTCTTCCTCGAAACAGCTACGATTACGACCGCTCCTGCCATGTAGATAAGCAGGAGGACGATAGTGCTAACCGACTCGGCCGCCATTAGCGACGAAACGATCAGCACCACGTCGATGCAAGCCCAGATCACCCACGAAAGACAGTTGGGCTTGGCGTCAGACTTTAGCACAGCGTAGATGCCGCGCACGTACGCGAGCACCACAGCGACAGCCAGTACCGCGATCATCTGCCCAACCCTCTTTCCTTTGTGGGATGAACGATCTGCCAGCAAGCTAAGTTCAACATTTAAACTCAACTCGCTAGCAGAATAGCAGATGGGATTCTCTTGCCCTAAAAATTCAGGCTATTTGTCAACGCAGATATTACCCAGATTATCGTATCATATATGACGCCTCTTGTCAACTTTTCATAGATATTTGCCATATTCCCATATTCCCACCTACGAGGTGGGAACGGGGTATCTCGATTCGCGAAAAAGCCGCCAATATGATCGCGATCAAATCAAAAGAGTACGCCGCCTTGGAGCGGTTTAATTTTTATAGGGTTTGGGAAACATTAGAATAGCTTTTAGCTTTCAGCTGTTAGCTGCTAGGAGGCGGGCAGGAATTGATATCATCAGACAAACATACGACAATTGTTGTACATATGGGTGACAACAATCACAGTATTCAATACTAAAAACCTAAAAGGCCGCGGACAGATCACCCAGCGGCCTTTTCGGCACTCCCCCCCCCATGTTCGCGTCAGAACTTCATCACCTGCCAACTCGCGATGGTAGCTTGCTCTCCCCCACCTCGCAGATTCCACCCCCACCAGAGGGAGAGCTTGCCATCATCCGTTGTGACTTTCGGTCCCAACCAGTAGTCCGGCGACTTCCCTGCCTGTGCGAACTCCCATCCGAAGATGAAGAGGTTCTCGTAGACAGGCTGACTGACGAATAGATCGAAGCGCTCGGGAGCGCCATTCGTGCCAGGGGTCATCCCGCGAACCGTGACACTGGTCTTGGTCGGCTTTAGAGTCTCGGTCCAGTAGACCATCGGCCGCCACTGGTCGGGCGCCTGGTAACGAATCCCGAGCTTCAGATGCTTGCTGATGGTCTTGCGAACCATTAGCATGTTGAAGTCGGGGTCGTATGTCGGAGCGTGCTCCGCATACAACCACCAGTCGCCAGCCAAGACTTCGAGCGACGGTGCTGCGTAACTGCCAGTGTCGCCGAAGTAACCAAGGGAGACGGCGCCATGCATCTCATCAGCCACAGCCCCAGTCAGTACGACCAAGAACATCAGGCCAGCTATCAGCGTCTTCTTCATTTGGATTCTCCCGCGCTTATAGCCCGCGTGGCTAAGTTTGTTTTGTCCGCGTTACGATAATTGGACTATTACCCATCTTCGCAACAGATTAGCATAGCACTTAATTTGCGTTGTGTCAACCACTTTCACATTGTTAAACTACTTGACATATTATTACGCTTTGCTATTATTGTATTGTGAAATCTTTTGACACGTATAAAGATACGAAAGCCCTCGAAAGCCTCGGAGTATCCTACACCGAGGCGGCTATTTATCTTAGTGCCCTTGATCTTGGCCCTGCTTCCATTAGTGAGTTAGCAAAGAATGCCAAAATCGAGAGAACCAGAGCATATTACCACATAGAACAGATGCTTAGCTCCGGCTTACTTCGGACCGCCACCAGAGGGAAAAGGATTCTTTATCTGCCCGCAGACCCGAAGCTTCTCAAGGAAATGCAAAATAGGAGTGCGAAAAAGCTAGATTCGCTCTATCCCAAACTTGAGCAACAATTTGACAAAGAGTCCGGACTTCTGACCAGCGAGCATTTTCGAGGCATAGAGGACGTGCTGGAATTTTACGATAAAATGTACAAATTAATTAGCGAGTTGCGCCCGCCAGAGAACGTTCTGTACATCTTTGGAGCCAAATACAAATCGGTGGCGAATCGACACAGGGTATTTGCAGAATTCACACCACCGGCAAATCAGCTAGATGTTATTACGAAGTGCATTCTACCAAAGTCGGACAAGAGTAAGGATCCGGACGGTAATAAGAGCGACCCATATATTATTTCTCGATATAACCTGCCGCGTGCGGAGTTACGATTCATTCCCGATAAATTCGCTTATCCCGGTGCGGTGGTTATTATGAAAGATATTATTGCATTCTACGACTGGCTCAATATCTCTTATTCGATAATAAAGAGTAAAAATATTGCTACGACATGGAAGATGTTTTTTAGTTATATTTGGGGCTCGCTCAAATAGCTGCTTGTTTCTAGTTGTCAGTTGCTAGAATTAATCATCCAATTAACGAGGAAGTCCAGCACCACTTTCCAAGTGGTGCTGGACTGGGCTTCCCCTCCATCTTGCTTGCTGGACAGGCGCTAGAACTTCATCACCTGCCAGTCGGCGATGATGGCGTCATCGCCTCCCCGGAGGTTGACGCCGTACCAGAGGGAAAGGCGGCCATGGCTGATCTTTGGCCCCAGCCAATGGTCCGGTTTCTGGCCTCCTTGGTAGCGACTCCAGCCCTCTACCGCGAGCCAGCTGTTGATCGGGCATCCGGCGAAGATGTCGAAGCGATTCTCGCCCTCGCCCACTCCTCCCACAAGCCAGCGACCGGTCACCCAGAGATCGCCCAGTGCCCGCGATTCCTTGATATACGGGCGCCATAGATTGGGCGACTCGAAGCGGATGCCTACCTTCTCGTGCTCGCTGACTTCGGCATCCAACATCATGAGCGAATAGTCGTACTCTCCGGCATACTCGAGGTAGATGCTGAACTTGTCGACAGAGGTGCTTGTGTATGCGCCGTTGTACCAACTCCCCTCGCCGAAGTAGCCGGTCGAAACCGCGCCATCCACCTCATTCGCAGCGACTATCTCGACGGCCGTCATCAACACCACGACCAGACAGACAGTCTTCATCGTTTCTGATCCCCTCCTGGGGTATAGTGTCCAGCGTAATCGGACCAATGGTCACACTACACCAGTCCCCGCTGCCCGTCAAGCTCACCTGCTCACTCTGGGTTATCCGCCGACTTGGTCTTGCCACTGCTTCCGTTGCTCCAGTGGCACCGACCCCTCGATAGCAGCAACAAGCTCCTCGGCACGATCTGCCTCAATGCGCCTCTTTTGCGCATGATCCTTGAGTTTGCCGTACAGGGCATCCAGCACCGTCGACAACGTCTCATCGTCCAGCTCCGATGGAGGTATTGTTGCCAGCTCCTCATCATCGACCAACCAACCACCTCTGCGAACAAGCTTTGCCACATGGACAACACCCCCGCTTCCCGCCATGTAGACAACCGGATTGTCAGACGATTCCCCGATCACTGTGATCAGGAAACTGTTCTCCAGCCGGAAGAGCGCGGACTCTTCCCCCACTATGGACTCACCGAGAAATCGTATTGTCCCACATAGGTGCATGTGGGCATCCGCAAACGAAAGGACGCCATCCTCCGGTCTCCTGTAGCAATCACGCAATGCTATCTCCAACGCTTGGCTAAGACTTTCTCTTCTCATCTCCTTCACTCTCCTTCAGAGTGTCTCCTTCAAGATGTTTTGTTTTTTGTCTTTGTCGTCCCCCAACAAACCAACATATCACAGATTATCATACACTGTCAACCCCTTTGGTTGACAGCATAGATTAATCAAGATAAAATGGGTTTGGATACAAAAAGATAACACTCCCACTGATTTACACTGATATTCGTCATTAGTCATTAGCTCAATTAGTTATCCTTACTTGTATTATTCTGTGATTATCCGTGGCACAGATCTGTGGTGGTAATACGACAACAATCAATCGCATTTTCATGAAGGGAGCTAAGAAACCCAATGAGCAATAAATTAGTATCACTTCTAACTGAGCTGGAGTTTAATGAAAAAGAGGCAAATGTTTTTTTGTCGTTGGCGAAGATTGGGCAAACTTCCGCCGGCGAGATAATTAAATCAACCGGTTACCACCGCAATGTCGTCTACACAGCGCTTGACAAATTGATAACCAGAAAGCTGGCGTTTAAAGTTATCAGAAAAAATATAACTTACTACCAAATTTCCGATCCGAACCGGATTAAAGAAGAAGCAAAGGAGAAATTAAAGGCTTCCGAATATATCACCAAAACTTTGTCCCAATATATCGATAGCGCTCTTCCGGAAATCACAATCCACGAGGGAGTCGAGGCATATAAAAGTTTCTGGTTTTCTGCATACAGAGCTCTGCCGGTGGGCTCGATCGATTATGTCGCGGGCTCTATCGGCGAAAAATGGCTTGAATTTTTGGGGAATGACGATGTGGCGCTACAAGAACTTCGCCGCGAGAGAAAGATCGTCTGGAAGATGGTAATATTTGATAAAAATGATTTTGAAACGACCCTTCTTAAAAGTGAACCCAAGTTAAACCAATGCCGTCTCATAGATAAAAAAGATGCCTCGAAGGACGGCAACTTCAATGTCTTTAACGATGATTGTGTTGTTTTGCACTCCGCCGCCGAACCAATGATTATCGGGATCAAATCAAAAAGTTTGGCGAAAGTTTTTAGGAATATCTTTGATCTACTTTGGGAACAGGGGAAGCGGCTTTAGCCGCTCCCTCCACGAAAATACGAATCTGACGAAAGTACAAATATTTTTTGTTTTCTCTCGATTGTCGATCGGCGGTTGCGATTGACGATTAACGATGGTCGATATTCGGTTATCGATTATCGATCTTCGTTGTTATATTGTGCTCGATAAAACGAAAAGGCCGTCGGACGCAGTGTCCAACGGCCGATTCGGTACTACCCCCGCGTTACTTCGCTACTTCTTCTCCGCGAAGAGTCGTTCGAACCTCTTCGCGGCAACGAGGTTCCTCTTCATCTCCACCCGCTGCCGGGCGGAGTCCGGCCCGCGTAGTGCTTCAGCCGCGGCCCATAGCGTTTCCGCGTGGCTACGCCACCCCGGCGCGAAGTCAGTGCGGCACCAGGTGACGAATTCCGGTGTTAGGGCAGCCGGAATCTCCGTCACCTCGACAACCTCGACCGCCTCCTCCAACTCGTACAAGGCCCAGAGGGATTCCAGTTCCCTCCTCAGGGCATTGCGCTCCCCGACGGAGAGCGATGCGGAGGCGGCGGCCATGATGTTGCCACGCACCTCCACGGGGGAGCGCACCCCTCTACAACTCACCACCAGCGGTGAGGGGTAGGCGAGGGCGTCCTCTTCGACATCCTCCCCCTTGCACTTCCACCACAGCTCCTCCCCATCAACCGTGGGTGGGGGGCTGACATTTACATCCGCCCCCCTCCTCTCCTCTTCCTTGATCGCCTGGCGGAGCACCGCGCACCGCCAGGCGAAGATCCAGACCGTCTTTGCCACCTCCCTTGGGGCGGGGTAGTAGGCTTCCCACTCGCCCCATGGAGTGGGAGCGGTAAGGTCCTTGATGAAGT
>MEZY01000005.1 GCA_001776195.1 Candidatus Berkelbacteria bacterium RIFOXYA2_FULL_43_10 | reverse complement strand
CCCGCCAGCCCATCTAGCCCATCTGTTTCATTTGAGGAAAAAGCCATCCAAATAAGCGTGACAATGAATATTGGTATATACCACCACCCGATGACATAGTCACCGATAGCCGGTATATGAATCGAATTCCAATCAAGCTTAAAGTAAAACCACCATGCGCCAAGCGCCGCGATCACCGCATATATTAAAAACTTATCTCTAAAACGCATGCCTCCGCCATTTGGCCCCTTGCCTCGTACATTCCAAAGATCATCAACTGCGCCGACGATACCTGTCGCAATCAGGCAAAAAAGCGGAAGCCATGTAGCTTGGCGCTCAAGGTTAAATGTCAAGGTCAGTACAGCGGCCGTAACCCAAACCAAAATCCCCGCCATCGTCGGCGTCCCCGCCTTTTTTGCATGAAGTGCCGACATAATAGGAGCTGATTTCGAATCGCGTATCTTTTTCCCCAAGTTATGTTTATACAAAAAATTAGTAAAAAGGGGCGTCCAGACAACTGCAATCACAAAGGCCAAAACTGCCAACCATAGCATTTTTGTAAGTTCTGATGTCGAAATTAGTATCGCCTCCATGAGACTCCTTTATTATTGCTAGATTCATAATATCAAAGCTCTGGTCAAAAATCCATAACTTTTCGCTCCGAGAGTTCAAAAATGCTCATTTTTCTGATACAATTATAGCTATGAAATCGCAATTGGTGGTCAATGACAATTTAATAAATTATTACGATTTTGGATCAACAAATCAACAAGCGATAATCCTCCTTCACGGTTGGAGATCGCAGGCTTTGATCTGGGAAAAAATCATCGAAGAACTTAGAGCAAATTACCGTGTGATAGCCATTGACCTACCGGGTTTTGGATTGTCTCCCGTACCAGCAAAGCCGTTTACGCTTGATGATTATGCAGAAACCGTGGAAGCACTGTGTCAGAAACTGAAAATCAATAACTTTATTCTTGTCGGACACTCTTTCGGTGGTAGGGTTAGTATCAAAATAGCCATCAAACATCCGACTAAGGTCAAAAAACTTATTCTCGTCGATAGCGCCGGGATAAAGAGAGAACGAAAAATCATCGGCGGGCTTGCGCGCCTATTTAAACCGATATTTAAACAGAAGATAATGGATGGAGCACGGAACAAGATATATCAAGCTATCGGCTCCGAAGACTACCTTGCAACCCCAAAGCTTCAAAAAACATATCAAAACATTGTGGCTGAAGATTTATCGTCCTATCTGTGCGACATTAAGCTACCAACTCTGATTATTTGGGGTGAAAACGACAAAGACACGCCTCTTTCAGACGCAAAATTGATGAACCGCGACATCAAAAACTCCAAGCTTGAGATAATCAAAAACGCCGGCCATTTTTCATTTATAGATCAACCGGAAAGCTTCAACAAAATATTATCGGATTTTCTAAAATGATTTTCATTTTTTACCAACTTTATCTTCTACAAATCGTCGAGTATCGCCTTGGAGAATTTTGGAATTTGCTTTTCAACAAAGGATTTTTCCGTCAAGAAGACAAACCCCGCAAGAAGTTGGTTTGGACAAGAAAAATGAGATCAATATTTCTGCTTTCTCTTGTGTTGATTATCGTTCTTGCAACATTTGTGTATTTCGTAAATCCGCTAGCGACCATTATCGTTTTCGTACTCTCAATTCTCCTTTATCCTGTTTTCGCCTCCATATCCTTGATAGCGTTGCTTCCTCTCGATATAACTCTCAAGTATTTTGTCATCAGAAAAACCAAATCAATATTATCAGGAGCAAAGAATCTAAAAATCATCGGGATAGCCGGAAGCTACGGCAAAACCACAATGAAAAATATTCTGACTACTATACTTTCCGAAAAAATGAAGGTTCTTGCGACCCCGGAGAGTATCAACACCCCGATAGGAATCGGCCTCTGGTTTAACAAGATTTATTCGAAGCAGAGTGAAATATTAATTATTGAACTGGGTGAAGAGTACGAGGGCGATAATAAAAGAATTTCGGATATCTTCCCGCTCGATTTTGTCCTGATCACCGGCATCAACGAAGCGCATATAGCGCGGATGGGCAGCATCGAGAAAATCACAGATACGATATTTGAGGCGGTAAAATACTCCCGCAGTACTGCTAAAGTTTTTCTGAATATTGATGATAAAAATGTAAATAATTCCTATAAACGCAGAGTGGATGGTAGAGCGTACCACATGTACGGGTTCTCCGGTGATTCCGAAATTAAAATTGATGATTCCAAATTCGATTCAGATAAATTGATTTGGCAAGCCGATCTTTTGAAAATCGGCAAAATCTCGACGAAAATTCTGGGAAGATACGCATTGGCGGATATTGCGTGCGCCACTATGGTTGCAGAAGAACTCGGTCTCAACGACAACAAGATAGGCTTAGGAATTACAAAGATCGAGCCGGTTGAGCATCGACTCAAACCGACCAAGAGCGCTGATGATATTTTAATTATCGATGATGCCTACAATGGTAATCCGACCGGCGTCAGCGAAGCAATCGATCTGCTTGGCCGATTTAAAGATCGCCGTAAATTGTATATTACTCCAGGATTGGTTGAGGGCGGAACAATGAATGAAAAAATCCACATAGATATCGGCAAACAGCTGGCCGAAGTCGCCGATAAAGTAATATTGATTAAAAACTCTGCGACACCTTTTATCGCCAAGGGGTTGGAGACGGCTAATTTCCCAAAAGATGATATTGTCTGGTTCGATACCGCGCCAAAAGCCCATTCTGCGCTCAAAGAAATATTGAAACCGAATGATGTGATACTATTCCAAAATGACTGGGGGGATCAGTACTTTTAGGTCGCCATGATCCGTTTCCTCAAAAACACCTACCTGAGCTTAAGGCGAAGTATTCTTCCATCGCCTCTTATCGAGATCCATATTTCCGAGAAAGCCATCATCGACAATTTTAATAAATTCAAACAACATTACAATACGGATTTTGTACCGGTTCTAAAAAGTAATGCCTACGGACACGGCACTGCGCAAATTGCCAAGATTTTGGAAAACGAGAGATTCCCCTTTTATGTGGTAGATTCTCTATTTGAAGCTCGTATCATCCGCGCCGAAGGTATCAAGAAACAGATTTTGATTCTAGGTTATGCAACTATCGACCAGATCAACTTCCCCCTGAAAAATATCATCTATACAATTATCACTCTCGAGCAATTAAAATCCATCGCATCAGAACTTTCGAGACCTAAACGATTTCATCTCAAAATCGACACCGGTATGCACAGACAAGGAATTTTTTCTTCAGAGGTTGATCGCGCAATAAAATTAATTATAAGCAATAGAAATATTATATTAGATGGCCTCTGCTCTCACTTTGCAGACGCAGATGGTCAAGATGAGGAGGCGACTATATCTCAGATTAAAATATGGAACGAGGTTATTAAAAAATTATCTAGAGTGTTTCCAAGAATACGCTTCAAGCACATCACCGCCACTGCGGGAAGCAGATATATTAATAAAATTAATGCTAATCTTTGTCGCACCGGTATCGGAATGTACGGGTTTGCTCAACATCCGAGCCAAAATAAACTCAAACTGACTCCGGCACTTTCAATGTACTCATCGGTTACACTTGTAAAAAAAGTTGCGAAAGCGGGTGGGGTAGGTTATAACTTCACATATCGCCCAAAACGGGATACTAAAGTCGCTATTGTTCCGGTGGGATATTGCGAGGGTTTGGACAGAAGGCTTTCCAATAACGGCTGGCTCAAAATAGGTAAAATAACCTATCCGATCGCAGGCAAAGTTTGCATGAATATGGTCGCACTAGATATTGGTATGAGAAGCAATATCAAGGCTGGCGATAAAGCAGAGGTGATAAGCGACAACCCAGAAGATAAAAACTCGCTGACAACTATGGCAAAAGTTTGTCAAACAATTCCACACGAGTTAATGGTTAAAATTCCTCAACATCTGAAGCGTATCGTGGTAGAATAGGGCAAAGGAGTAAATATGAAAATTGGAGTATTTTTCGGAAGCCGTAATCCGGAGCATGATATCTCGATTATCACGGCGCAACTGATCATCAATGGGCTTTATGGCCTCGGTCATGAAGTTGTGCCGATCTACATCAACAAATCCGGGCAGTGGATGATCGGTGAAGTTTTCGGCAAACTCGCGACTTTTACCGATGCGAACTCGGGGACGCCGAATGATATTTCGTATTCCAAATATTATCAGGATCTTGAAAAATCTCATGGCAAACTGGTCTTTAAACAAAAAAAGCTGGCCGGCAAGGAAGTGACGATTGATCTCGCTTTCCCCGCATTACACGGCGCCTACGGAGAGGATGGCACTATTCAAGGCATTTTCGAAATGCTAGATGTGCCGTATGTCGGATGTGATGTTCCCTCATCCGCCGTTTCGATGAATAAATCTCTTACAAAACAAATTTTTACCGCAAATGATATTTCGACAACAAAGTTTTATACTTTCAGCAAGAAAGATTGGAATGAAAATAAGAAAAAGGTGGTGGATGAAATTTCAAAACTTAAATGGCCGATATTTATCAAGCCTGTTCATCTTGGATCATCAATTGGCATAGCGAAAGTCAATAAGGAGAGCGAACTCGAAGACAAGATAAATGTCGCATTATATTATGACGAAGAAGTGCTAGCCGAGGAGGCGGTTGAGAATCTGATGGATGTAACTTGCTGTGTGATTGGCAATGAAGATTTAACTGCTTCCGAATTACAGGAGTCGATTTTTTCTAAGGGATTGTTCGATTTTGACCAGAAATATCTTGACAACGGAGGCGCCCAGCTCGGTAAAGCGCAAAGTAGTATTGTTATACCGGCAAGAATCGACAACAAGCTCACATTGCAGATCAAAAATACCGCAAAAGATGTTTACCGAGCTTTGGGCTGCAGTGGGATAGCACGAATCGATTTTCTTCTTGATACGAAAACGAAAAAATATTTCGCTAATGAGGTTAACCCTCTTCCCGGCACCCTCTACCACCATCTTTGGGAAAAAAGCGGAGTTCCCCTCGATACTTTGCTTAAAAAATTGATCGGCTTCGCTCTCGACAAAGCCGAAAACAAAAAAAAGATCTCCTCGACCTTCTCCTCCTCCGTTCTCACCAATCTCGGTTCAAAAAAACTTTCTAAATAGTCTGCTTATAACTTAATTCTTAATTCTAACTATTGCACCGGTTCTGTCGGAGATAGGCGATAGTAGTAGTTGAGTAGAAAGGATGAGATTTTGCCGAAGAGGGGAGCGGCGGTATTTTCGGAATATTTATTTGTTTTCGGCTTGTCCAATTTAACCAACATCGCATATCTCGGGTTGTCGACAGGCGCAAATCCGGCCAAAGAGTGGATAAAAACACCCAGCCCATCCTCCGACTCCTCGTATCCCCCACCGGCTTTTGGAATCTGGGCCGTACCGGTTTTAGCACCAATCTTGAACCCCGGCACTTTCGCTCTCCAGGAGTGGCCCTTCTCAACTACTTGATATAACATCTCGCGCATCTTTTTAGAAGTTTCTTCGGAAATCACCCTCTCCCCCTCCCTTTTTTCGACCGATTTTTCACTACCTCCGGGAGCAATAATTTTATCTACCATATGCGGGTAAAGGTATATACCATTATTAGCTATAGCAGTATAGGCGCAAACCATCTCGAGAGGTGTTAGGGCAATCCCCTGACCGAAAGCTATCGTCGCTCGGTTGATATCGCGCCACTCTTTTAACGCTGGAGCCGAACCGGCGACTTCGGTGTCAAGATCAATATTCGTTTTATCGAATACCCCGAACTTCGTTAAATATTTATACATATTTTCTTTGCCCAACTGCTCTGAAACCCAGACCATGGCCACATTGTCGGAATTTTGCAAAACTTGAGTCATATCCTCTTCGCCGAAAGCCTTGCGCTCCGCTGTTTTGATCTCATATCCTTGGATAAAAACATGCCAGTCAAAAGTATTTTTTGTCTCCGGTGTTATTGCCCCCGTGTCTATCGCCGCCGACATAATAAGCGGCTTAAAAATGCTTCCTGGCTCATAGAGATGAGCTATGGCCGGATTAACAAATATTCCTTCGCTATCCTCGGCGTAATCCCGGAAATTGTTCGGATCATAGTTGGGCGCACTCGCCATTGCCACGATTCCGCCGGTCTGGGTATCCATCACCACCACCGTTCCCGAATCAGCTTTATACTCCTCCAAGGCCTCCCTCAATGATTTTTCAACAAAATATTGGACTGATCGGTCCAGGGTCAATACATAGCTTGTACCATCTTGAGCATCTTTATTTTCAATTAAAGAAATTACTCTGCCCAGAGTATCTTGCTCTCCCACCATCATTCCGGATGTCCCCAAAAGCTCTTTGTCGTAATGACCCTCGACTCCATAGTTCCCTTTGCCCTCGGCGTTTACAAAACCAAGAAGTTGCGAAGCAAGTGATTTTTCCGGATAGTATCTTACATTCTCCGGAATCAGATATACTCCGCTTATTTTTTCCTTTTTGATCATGTCGGCGTCAGCCAGAGAAAGCCCTCTCTTTATCGCCGGCACATACAGCTTGTCATTGTTAATCTTTGTAAATATTTCATCCCGTGAAACTCCGGTTAGCCCCGAAAGTTTTGATGCCGCGCCTTCCTTGTCTTTGATGTGTTGCGGCACAACCATCACCGCGTATTTTTTTACATCCATGGCTAGGGGGTAAAGCGAATCCATGCCTTCGATCGTATCGTGGACATAAATTCTTCCTCTCTGGGCGACTTCGATCTCTTCGAATCTCTGTTGATCCTCGGCCAAAGCCAGATAACGATCATGCTGCATCACCTGTTTTTCAAACATTCTTCCTAAAATCAAAATCAACAAAAAAGCGACAAACACACCCAAAATAGTAAATCGTCGCTCGATGCTATTTGTGTCGCTCATATTCTAGTTTCTAGCTAATTGATCCCCTCCTCCAATATGATCGATTTTTGATATAGGTTCAAGGGGCGCCTCTGCCTTGCTTTCCTCGGTTTTCAATTGATCGATCTCTCCGAGCGATCGCAACCTTTCCTTCTCCACCCCTAGTTCACTTACTTTTTGTTTAAGGTCGGCTTCCGATGTATTTAGATCCCGCACCTTGACGCTTCTGTTAACTCCGGCTGTTGACTGCGTCAGAAAAACCAAGGCCAGAATTGCAAAAATGGTTATTGTTACAAATTTAATTGCGTTCGGTCCGATTACGATCCCTTGACGTATTGTTTTCTTCTTAACTCCAAAATCTGAATCATTTGAATTTGTGATTGTCAGAATTCTACCCATAGCGTGAACGCTCCTAACTAAATTACGAAATATTACATTTTCGGCAATCGTCCCATGGTAACGAAGCCCGTATCGATAACCGTTCAACGTAAAACGTAACGGGCGTCGTAACCGATAAACGATCGACGATGATTACATCAGTATCAACCAGTGAATAAAATCAGTGGTAGTGTTCTCCAATTAATCTGTGTCCGTTAGCTTTTGAAGCCAGCAGCCCATTTTTATTTTAATGGCTAATGCCATTATTGGGTTTAGAATTTTTTGTTTTTAATATGCTCCGCCATTTCCATTTTGGAAAAAGCAGATTTGCCTTTGCCCCTCCTTTGTCCTCCTCCGCGAGTCCCGATATTCATCGGGACGAGCGCCCTCCGAAGCAAAGTTTCGTCTGTCCCGACGTAACGTCGGGGAGACGAACCTAAGCGTAGGATGGGCGTCACCGCAAATACCCTACAAACGAGAACGGGCTCTCTTGGCTGCTGGCCTCAAACGCTAACTTGTTAAAGTGCAATTACTTATCTGTATCGCCTGCGCGGGTTAATCGCACAGACATACAAATTGCTCTAATTTCTAATTGACCTAATTATTCTAATGAAATCCCAATCTCCAATCACCAAGCACCAAATTTTTATGATATTATGTAATCTACTTTTATTGGACATTTATTATCATTGGGATTTATTTAGGTTAATTAGTGTAATTAGGAGTAATTAGAATAATTATTTCTGTGTCTTTTCTGTGAATCTAATCTGTGGATGTCAAATTCCGATCTCGTTCAAACCTTCCGCTATCTCCTCCGACTTGTCCTCCATCTCCTGCTTGAAATTCTTCCAATTTTCTTCCGGCCATATTTCAATTCTCGAATACATTCCGGTTAAAATCACTTTATTCTTTATTCCTGCGTAATCTTTTAAATAATTTGGAAGGTTAATCCTTCCGGCTTTGTCGAGCGTTAAATCCATCGCTCCGGCTAAAACTAATCTTGAGAAACTTCGCGCATCTCTCTGTGTTAAGGGGAGCGCCGCCACTTTCTCGGCAATCTTCCGCCACTCCTCATCGGTGAAAAGCCATAAGCAATGATCCAAGCCTCGCGTTACGACGCAACCAGAAACAAGCCGAGCCCGAAATTTCACTGGGACCGACAATCTACCTTTTTCGTCTATGGAATGAGAGTATTCTCCGATAAACATTTTGGCCCCGCCGCAAATTCAAACTTTGATTGTTAAAGTTTTTGATTTTGTTTTGATTATTTTTGTTTTTACAATCTTCGTCTTCGGGCGAGTCATCTTCCGCCCTTCCCCCCCAAAATATTCTGTGATCTTCTGTGTCTTTTCTGTGTGATTATTCTGCGCGATTCTGTGTAATACTTCTGTGAGATAATTTCCCACTATCCCCCACATACACCCACTAATCAACATAATATTACTTGTTCATACCATCGGTCAAGACGATAGCTCCCACTTTGTGTGGACAAGGTTGTGGATAATATATACGCTTTTTGATAATTTAATGCTCCCACAGATGCAAAAAGCGGCTATAGCCGCTTTTTGCATATCCTGTATTTGATATTTATTTTGTTCCCATCATACCTTATACATTTCCCATTATGCTTTATACATGATACTTAATACTTGATACTATCTCGTTTATTTTTACCCTCTCCTGCTTCATGGTATCGCGGTCACGCAATGTGACTGTATCGTCTTTCAATGAATCAAAGTCAACGGTTATGCACCAAGGGGTTCCAATCTCATCTTGTCTTCGGTAGCGCCGCCCGATTGATCCGGATTCATCATAAAATGATGCGAGATCGGCATCGATCAAATCTTTGTATATTTTCTTTGCAATCTCCGGCAGTCCCTCTTTTTTCATGAGCGGAAATACCGCTACCTTAATCGGCGCAATTTTTGGATTTAACCGTAACGTCACCTCGCCCCTCTCTCGCCCGTCGCTCCCATCCGATTCATCATATGCATCAACCAGAAAGGCTAACATAGCTCTGTCAATTCCGAATGATGGCTCGACTACATATGGTATATACGGCTCCTTCCCCTCTTCTCGATATTGCAAGTCCTGTCCTGAATATTTTTGATGTTGGAAAAGGTCGTAATCCGATCTCTGCGCAATACCCGCAAGCTCCGAAACTCCGAACGGGAAATTGTATTCAATATCGCTCGTTCCCATTGAATAATGCGAGAGTTCATCTTTCTCGTGTTCTCGAATTGATAAATTCTCTTTCTTCACTCCAAGATCTAAAAAGAATTTTTTCGCCTCGCTTATCCATTTGTTATATTCTGTGGCTGATTTTTCCTTGTTCGGTTCGATAAAATACTCAATCTCCGCCTGTTCGAATTCAAGAGTTCTAAATGTAAAGTTACCGGGCGTAATCTCATTTCTAAATGCTTTGCCGATTTGCGCGATACCGAATGGGATTTTTATTCGATTTGATTGAATCACATTTTTGAAATTGCTGAATATCCCCTGCGCCGTCTCCGGCCGCAAATATGCAACCGAATCCTTCTCCTGCGTCGGCCCAACAAATGTTTTAAACATCAAATTAAAATCTTTTGCTTCCGTCCACTCGTGCTCTCCACCATTTTTACATTTTTGACCGTCATCCCCGACCTGATCGGGGATCCGGTTTTGATCATTATTATTTTGAATTTGCCTGTCCTCCGTAGCCTCGGCGAAGGAGGATTTCTTGTTTCTTGTTTCTTTGATTTGATCTTGTCTGAATCGCGAATGACATTTTTTACACTCTACAAGTGGGTCAGAAAATGATGACAAGTGCCCGCTCGCTTCCCAAGTTTTTGGATTCTGGATAATTGCAGAATCAAGACCGATTATATCTTCGCGCGATGTAACAAACCTCTTCCACCACTCACTCTTGATATTATTTTTTAGCTCCACCCCCATTGGGCCATAATCAAAAGTATTGGCAAATCCACCATAGATCTCACTGGCCGGATACACAAACCCCCGCCTCTTACAAAGCGAGACGATCTTATTCATTAGATTTTCATTATTCTCTTGATTCATGATTCTAAACCCTTGATTCTGATTCGTTATTAGCCATTAGTCACATTCGTCATCCTTACTTGCTTCACGCTCTCCTAACAGTCATTTCGAGTTTATCGAGAAATCTACATATTATCGCTTCGAATGATCAGTGTATATCAGTGGATAAGATCAGCGGTAATGTTCTCTATTATAATATCCCAATTATGTACCGCTGTAAACCTTGACAGATCTCTCTGGTTATGATATATATGTTACGTTGGATCGCTTCTGGCGACATCACCTCACGAAGAGGGTTACAACATGGATGTCTGGGATCACCCAGCTACCGAAGTCATCACGAGCCCGTCTCTCCTGGCGACTCGATGGGGGAAAGAATTCCCCCACCCGGAGGATGACGAGACGTTCGGAGCGTATCTGAGAAGCGTCAAGTCCTGGGGATTTTACTCGGCTGTGGCAAGGGCTACGGGCGGGAACATTTCCGCCGGCACCATCGCCCACTACGTGAGATCTCCGGCCTTGAGGGCGCAATACCGACGCAAGACGGAGTTGATCTCCGCAAAAGCCGAATACGATGCCCGAGTAACGTGGAATCCGCGCGACTGTGCGCTGGCATCCCTACGGCTTGGATCGCAACTCCGCTTCTTCGCTCCTCGGCAGGTAACGATGGGTTTGTTCTCCCCGATGGGGAGGATGTTCAACATCGCAACAGTGGACGCTGAGGGGAGTCATGGTTACGGCTTCACGAGCTGTGAGCACCTCCACCAGATGCTCAACAGAGGTGATGTCGTCGGCCTCGACATGACTGGTCTGGACCCACGTCTCGTCCCCGAAGGTGACCAGCTCCGCTGGGTCAATGCCTTCAAGGCAATCGAGGAGTGGGTTGAGACGGGCTTCCCGTTCCGGGTTGCCGTCACAGCTGACGGCTTTGGCGCAACGATCGAGGAAACCGCATTGAGCGGTAGCTTGACTCGAGCGAACAGTCTGCTCGAAGCCATCGAGACGGCACTGGCATAGCACCTCTCATCCTTCTCCCCGACAAACACCGCGCGACCGACTCGCCCTTTGAGTCGGTCGCGTTCGTATTTATCTTCGAATTCTCTATATCCTGAACGCCTCAACCCACCTGTCCTGATGAAATGGAAGGATAAGCCATTGACCCAAGCCCCCATCAACGCCCAGTTTGCATCATATCCAAGTGCACACTGCTACACTCACTACCCCCCCCTCAACCAATACTTAATTAATCAATCACTTTAGAATCATAATAATACCATTCTGTTTGCGACCGCTTACAAAGAGGTATTGTACAATTGCCCAAACATTTTATTTAACGTTCTAATAACACCCGACAGATTACTATTGATCGACAATGGGGCACTAGTTATTCCAAATCAGTCAATAAAAGCACCCCCTTATCAATAAACTCCTCAACCACCGACTCCTCGCCCTCGAGGATCTCCGCTATCATATACTTTAAATATTTTCGCCCGCCAAAATAATTGCAGATTAAATTCACCTCTGCCGTACACTCAAAGGGATGGATAAAAACACTTTTCTGAACTTGAACAAAGCCGATTTGATACAATTTCCTCCGGATCGCGTTTCTTATCTCTTTCTTTTTTTCAGGAATATCAAATATTATTATCCGCCATTTTTTATCCCACTTCTTCGGTCTTGGCACCTCCATATGTTCCATCTGGACTTGAGTAAATCTTTTTTTTCCCTTTTTCGTCAATTCAGTATACACTTCTTTCCCTTCATACAACCTCCTGATGTAACCTTTTTGTTTCAGATAATAAATTTTTCTACTAAATTCGCTCCTGTCTGACTTTCTCTCGACTAGCCAATTTTCAAACTCTCTTTTTTTCTTCCAATCCTTTTCAAAACTGACTGCAAATATCGCCACACCTTCGCCTAGTGCTTTTAATATTTCATACACCGTCAATTTAATAATCTCTTTCGTCTCCTTCTCCATATTTTCAGTTTACAACAATACCTCTTTGTTTGCGACCGCTTACGAAATAGTATTATATAATTATTCAAATGATACGTCGCTCCTCCGAAAAATATGTCCTGTGTCCAGACCCCACGGCTCGTAACAACAGATTTGATATCCCACCTATCATGCGCTACTGCTTCATCATCCTCTTGCTTTTGAGCTCGCGCTCCAAAATGTTTTTAATATATAGATCAAGGATTTCCTCCGTTTCTGCCTCAATTTTATTATCTTGTTTAATTTTTGTGGCATTTTCAATATCCTTCTCTTCGATCACTCGCAAAAGCTTTATTACACCGTCGGAAATTTTTTTACCATGCTGAAATTTTTTCTGGCAATCGGAGCAGATAATCCCCCCTTCGCTTTGGTCCCAGAAATTACTTCCTGCGGTCAATATTTTTCTGCAATGAACGCACTCACGCAGAGCAGGTTTAAATCCGGAGGCCTCGATTATTTTCAGTTCAAAAAATCTTAACATCAAATCAACATTATTATCCTCCAGATATTCAAGAGCGGATGATAGCAGTCGATAGACTTCAATATTTTTCTCATCGCTCTCTAAAAATTTATCGCAAAGCTCCCCTAGATAAAACGCCCTCGTCGTCTTTTGATAGTCGTTGTGAATATTTTCAAAATTATGCACGATGTCGGCACTCGTTACAATATAAAAATTTCTTCCTTCATGGAATTGAAAGTTGACCTGTGTAAATGGTTCCAAGTGCCCAAGCAACTTTGCTTTTATTTTCCGTGACCCCTTGGCTATGGCCGAGATCTTGCCGAATCGCTCGGTCAGAATCGTTAAAACCCTATCGGCTTCACCGAAATTTTTTCGTTTTAGAACAATACCGGAGGTTTTGTAAACCATATTATAAGTATCAACGCGTGATGTGCAATTATTCTCGAGTAAAAATAGAATAAAATTGTCATTTCGAGCCATCCCGCGAAGCAACTGCGCGAAGCGGGAGGCGAGAAATCTACCATTTAGCATATGATGAATTACAATAATTTGTATATCTTAAGTCGTGGGACCAGACACGATGTCGAGATGACCACTATAGAAGTTATAGATTAATTGCACATCACGCGTAAGTATCAGGTATTAAGTATCACGTATCATGTTTGCGAGAACCACTTACTCAAATGTGTGTTTGGAGATTTTATAGTCCAGATCGAACCAGAAATCGCCAGAGAACCATTCCCTTTTAAAAACTTTGGAAGCCAATATCGGTCGTTGTGTTCTCCAATATTTTTTCAACTTCCCTAAGTTGTTCCTGGGTATTTACACCAAGAACTTCCTGCTCGGTATCAGTTTTGATATTAATCACCTTCCCGCCGCTTTTTGTAGCCATTGATATCAGATCCGGAAAATAATACTCTCCCTGAACATTATTGGTGCCAATTTTTTCCAAATTTTCCCAAAGAAATTTTGCATCGAACATATAAAAGCTCGGGTTGCATTCGTGAATTTTAGCTTGCTCTTCATTACAATCTTTGTCCTCTACTGTCGCCAATATATTATTTTTTTCATCCCTAATCACCCTACTATAACCCCAGAAACTAGGTTCATTCAGATCGACAGTAACCATAGCGATAGTCGATTTTTCTTTCTTGAATAATTCAATAAGCTTCTTAATCGTTTCCGTTTTATAACACGGCATATCGCCATAGGTAACAATCACCGCATCAGATTTTCCTTGAAGCGATTCTTTCGCCATCAAAACTGCGTGACCGGTGCCAAGCTGTTCAGTTTGCTCTACATATTTCACACTATCCCCGAAATAATTCCTCACCATCTCCTGCATAAAACCTACGACCAATGTAATATCCGAGACTCCGGCGTCTCGGATGCTTTCTACCAGATACTCCACCATTGGTTTTCCATTGACCTCGAACATTACTTTCGGTCGATCGGTCGCCCCCATTCTCGTCCCCTTGCCAGCCGCCAAAATAACTGCAGAAATTTTCATAATTTACCTTATCTTAATATCAATGTTGGCATTTGGAGCAAAACCGCGAAGTTCTTCCGCCAATTTTCACCTTCTTAATTATCGATTTACACTGCTTGCATTCTCGCCCATCCTTGCCGTAAACGTTGAGATACTCTTGCGCCTTCCCCTTCTCGCCAATTGCGTTTATATAAGTGTCTGCGGAATATCCACCATGTTTGATTCCCAAATTTAGAGCCCTGGCTACCCCTTCTTGTACCTTTTTCCACTCGTCCATTTTGATATCTTTGAGTTTCCTCTCCGGGTGGATACCGGCAAAAAATAATCCCTCGTCTGAATAAATATTTCCGATCCCGCCCACAATACTTTGATCCATCAAAAACTGCTTTATTTTTTTATTCGGGAATCTTTCCGCTTGTTTTTTCAAATACTTTGCATCAAATTCATTCGATAACGCATCGACGCCAAAATTAAATAAATTACCAATATTTTGAATTTTGCCTTTTGAATTTTGAATTATCTTCATCCATCCAAATCGCCTCAAATCATTAAAATACAGCCTGCTCCTATCGTTAAATGTGAAAATCGCTCTCGTATGTTTGTGCGGCATTCTCTCCAGCATCGCCTCCGTCGGGTGTCCGCCGGTGACGCGATGACGAAGAGAAAATTTGCCTACACCCGGGTCTTTCTCCCAGATAAATTGTCCTGTCATCTTGAGATGAACCAGTATCGATTTCTCATTATTCAGATTGAATATGACCAATTTCGCAATTCGATCAACATCAAGGATTTTCGATCCGACAACTTCCTCGAGCCTAAACTGAACCACCTTTTTATCCCGACTTTCAAAATCAGTCATCTTTTTTCCAACGACAACTTTGTTTAACCCATTAACAATTGTTTGTACTTCCGGTAATTCAGGCACTTCTGCGTCCTTTTAATATATTTATTCGGTGTGTGATTAAATAATTTTTCAGTGTTCCTTCGGTGCATTATTTCGGTGTGTGTTGTGCTACAAATACTTCTGCGCTTCGTCAAAATTCTTAATCTTTATTCCTCTATAATCGTCCTTCGGCTCCATCGGATCGGGGGCGGATTGTCGGCGGTTTATTTCTAATGTTTTAGAATCGGGAAAGTTTTCAGCCACTTTCGCACAGGTGTCTCCCCTGTCGTCTATCAAGATAAATTTCTCCCCCGCTCCGACTACATCTTTTAGATATTCCCATTTTTGCAATTTGGTAAAAAGTGCATCATCAAAGTATTTATTTAGTCCCGAATTATCAAATTTCGCTTTTTGGAATCCAATATCTCCAAGGGTGAGTAAGACGACTTCATACTTTTGTCTGTCAATATTTTCAAGAAATTCTAGACTATCATCGTAAACGCACTGAAATGAAATCGATTCCGCTTCGCGGAGTTTTGCTATTGCTGATTCCAGATCAAATTCTCTAAGTTCGCACAAATTTTTTGCTTGATCTATCGGATTGTACAAGTAGTCCCGGCATTCTTCGAAATAACTTTTTTCAATCTCTTCTGCCGAAAAACCAAGTTCCAAAAACACACCAAAAATCTTTGCTTTAAAGCATTTTGTATCAAACAACGTCCCGTCAAAATCAATAAATAGTTTTATTTTCATTATTAAGCAAATTTCTTCTTATTCTGGCATATTCTTGACCTACAATCTAGACAAAACGAACTTCTGGCCCGTACTTTCCTGCCTTCCCGCTGATAGTCCCGCCAAAACGAAGAGCAACATTATCAATCACTTTCATCACCAAAGCTTTGGCGGATTTGTCGCAAGCTTCCCAGCTTGCCGGGGTTCCCGCTCTGGATGCAGATGCGATCCCAAGGACATCGTCTACGGTGAAAACTTTTTCGTGCAGGTCATCTGCCGAAAGATTTTCAAGAGAAGACACCGCCGTATCAGTCCATTCCTCCACCAGTAGTAACGTCCTCGCTTTTTCGCATGCTTCTATCACGATTTTTCCATCACCGGTTTCTGAATATCCATCCTCCCACACGTCTGGAACAACGAATCCAATTTCAGCCAGCAACGGCATTGCCTCTGTGACACTCATAGAATCCGCTCCCGTTTCACGGAGATATCCCTCAAATATTTTCGATAAATTTGATGGACTAAGATGGTGTTTAAAATTATCTTGATCGAAGATGCCAAAAAATTCTTTATACGTTTTAGGATCAAGAGCTCCGACATTTTCAAATTGGACTTGCGATCTCGCCCAATGCTCCAACGATTGCCCCGTGGATTTTCTATATCGTTTAGACATTTGATCTGCCAAAAAAGCAACTTCTGACAAATCGAAGCTGGGATCGATTCCGTTGGCGACTTGAAGGTGGTACCCGATAACAGTAACGGCTGTCATGCTCAACAATGTTTTCCCTCCCTCGGTTTGATTGACAGCGTCTAGAACCGATTGTACCTCATTGAGAAAGTTACGATCTATCCGCGAGTCAATACTTTCGTTGTTTCTAAAAACTCTTTCTGCTACTATCCCAATCGCTACTTCTTTGGGTATCCCAAATGGAGGATTTTCATAATACGATTCAATCGTTGCTCTAGCAATCGGTTTAAATTTTTCGAATCTTTCTGCTTTTTCTGCATCCTTTTGAGCCTCGGGATTCCCAAGCATCTTCTTATCTCCATCGCTTAGATCCATATCCCCCATGCTTGGTCTGCCAACACTATTTTCCGTCATATTTCTCCTTTTGTTAATTCGTGGTTTTATTATAGCAGATACCGTAATAATTTTCTGTGTCACGTTGTAGATAAAAATAAATGTTACCCAAATCTTTCGAGTAGAT
>MEZY01000004.1:4893-17346 GCA_001776195.1 Candidatus Berkelbacteria bacterium RIFOXYA2_FULL_43_10 | reverse complement strand
GGAGATCTGTTCCGAGCAGTAGCGGGGGACGAACAAAGTGGGTATCCTTTCGGGGGTGCCCACTCTCGCATTTTGCTTAGGACTTAAGATTTACTGCTTAGAACTTATTTATGTATATAAACCGGAGTTCCTATATCTGCCCAATTGTACATTGTCTGTGCCGGACCGACTCCAAGACGAACACAACCGTGTGAAACGGGAGTACCCAAGTGAGCCTCTCCCTCTTTGTAACCCCCTGGCCACTCCGGAAGCTCATGGATTCCGTAGCCGCCACCCATTCCCATCCACCACGGCATATAAAGCCCGTACGGCGCCGACCAGGCTCGTGGATTTTTGTCCATTATGTATCTGGTTCCAACCGGTGTCGGGGTCGAAGGTTTGCCGGAGGAGACTGTGTAGCATCCCAAAACATTGTTTCCTTCGATCTGGCAAAGCTTCTGTTGGGCCAGATCGATATCAATATACTTGCCCTCATATCGTCCCGGCACTATTCCCTCTGCCGGAAATACTTTAAGCTCTTTTGGGTCTTCGGTATATGTCGTCAGGGCTATAGTCGCCGGAGTCGTTTTGGTAAATTCGGTTTTGATTTTGGCTGTCGCGGCGTTTTTGTCCAAATATTTACCCTGGACTCCCTCTTCGATAACGGAGTTATCGGCCGCATTTATTTTCCTGTCTTTTTTCTGAATCTCAAAATTCTTGGAAATTTTTGAAAGATAAGTCTTGATTGCGTTTTCACTGTACGAGATGGCGAAGGTACTGCCGTTTACATCAAATGACAAAAATGTCCCGATTTCAGACTTGGTTGGCGTAAATTTTTTTTCCTCGTAAGTCAAAGTTAAAGTTTTCGAAATAGTTTTTTCCGCTTCGGCTTTTACCGTATTTAAATTCTGGCTCGAAATCGTTGCTTCTACCGGTGTCACATTCAGGGCGACTCGCAAGGTATTTTCAGTATTTTTTTCCGAGCTCGTATCGATAATTTTATTGGCAAGATCTTTAGTATCGATCAACTGTCCGGCCTGTTCGGATACGACGCTAACCACACCGGATTCTAACTTGATTTGGGCATTTTGTGCCTCAACATTTAATCCTGGAAGTTTTTCGTCCGTCAGAGTTTTGAATTTTGCTTCATCAATCTCCGCCGGTACATCGATTTTCTGATCTGAAATTACCGTTTTTGCCGATTCCCAAAGATGGTTGAAAAACTGTCCGCTCCGACCGGTCGAGTAAGCATTATTTACGGCCAGTGAGACATCAAAAGTTAATCCGGTATCGGCCACCGGCACCGTCACTTCCTTATCTTCTGCCACGAAAGTAACATCTTTTGTGGTAACGGCATTGAATTTACTCTCAAGAAGAGTCTGGGCTTGCTTCTTCGTTTTTCCGGAGAGATCGATGCCGGAAACAGAAACATTGTAATAAATTTTCCCGGCGTAGGTTTTTTGGTAGAAAAAGAGGGAGACTAACAACACAAAGATCACTCCGAGAACTGTGAGTATAGTCCACTCTAAAATCTTCTTAGATCTGATGCTCATAAACCCCTCGACAACTAGTTAAAAGTAAAAAGTTCAAAGTTAAAAAGTTAGATACAAATATTATATCGTATTATTTCGGATTTAGATATTCGGATTTCGGATTTCCCGTCGAAGACGGGAGTGGTGGGACGCTAAGCGTCCCATTCACCACGCTAAGCGTGGTGGGCTTGGCAGGGATCGAACCTGCGACCAACCGGTTATGAGCCGGTCGCTCTGAACCACTGAGCTACAAGCCCACTAACTTATGGTAGCAAATTTTGATATTGTATTCAACAGTCAATACTTCTATAGAATTACGGATTTAACGGAATTACTAATATTACGCGTGATCCGCAATTATTCTTGAGTAAAAATAGAATAAAATTGTCATTTCGAGCCGTTGAGTAGTCTCAAGGCGAGAAATCTACCATTTAGCATATGATGAATTACAATAATTTGTATATCTCTCGTCGTGGAATCAGACACGATGTCGAGATGACCACCAGGATTCGTACTTTCGTGGAATCATTCGTAATTTAGTAGGGGCAATTAGCGACAATTGACAAAGATCGCTAATTGCGATATAATGTCTTAATATCATATTTCTTCATACGATCAAATGGATCGTAGAATACAAAAATGAACACAGAAATAAACAAAAATCAA
Source organism: Candidatus Berkelbacteria bacterium RIFOXYA2_FULL_43_10 (assembly GCA_001776195.1). Taxonomy (GTDB): domain Bacteria; phylum Patescibacteriota; class UBA1384; order XYA2-FULL-43-10; family XYA2-FULL-43-10; genus XYA2-FULL-43-10. The sequence continues at coordinate 15,169 of MEZY01000004.1, read as the reverse complement.
AATAAAACACACATAACAAGGCATCATTTATCTAAAAAGATACTCGAGATTGCTGTTTTTGTTCTCCTTTTCTCATCTTCTGTGATCACATCAGCTAAAGCCGCTCCTATAACCGAGGCAAATATTCGCTCTCTCGTAAATGCGGAGCGTACCTTAAGGGGAATAGTCGGGCTATATTCGGATGATCGCCTTAAGAGAGCTGCTTTCGACAAATCTAAAGATATGATAGACAAAGATTATTTCGAGCACTATGCCTTCGGTCTTGCTCCTTGGGATTTTATAGCGAAAGAAAATTATAACTATCTTTATGCCGGCGAAAACCTTGCTATGGATTTTGATACTGCAGAGGGAATGGTTTCCGCATGGATGGATTCTCCTGCGCACAGGGCAAATATTTTAAATGAAGATTATGCCGATATTGGTGTCGGCGTCGTAAAAGGTGAGTTTACGGACGGAAGCGGCACACACGAGACGGTGATGGTTACCGAGATGTTCGGGCGTGAAAAACCTGCCATAATCCGTGCAATCGATACCGCAGTAGAGTATGTAAGAGGGCTGTTTAGGTAAAGACAATCAGGGAATTGCTCTAATTTCTAATTGACCTAATTATTCTAATCAAATCCCAAATTCCAAGCACCAAACCCCAATAAATTAAATCCGAAGCACGATCTTCGACAGGCTCAGATCGCCCTGAGGATGAATCGAATGGGCGAAATACGAAATATGAAACAAATTCTAAATTCTAAATCTTAATGACAGAAACTTATGTTTAGAATTTATTATTTTGATCATTTGATATTGTTTCGATATTCGACTCGCCTCGCTCTAGCGAGAGCGGAGCGGGTATTCGGATTTCGAGTTTATTAGAGCAATTAGTGTAATTAGGAGTAATTAGAATAATTGCCTTGTGGCTCACCTGTTGATAACTTTATTTATTCAGCTTCAATTGGCTGATTTTTTGTTTTATTTGACAGAGATATGTGCCAGGTGATAACTTGATTGCGCCAGAATATGTGCGCCTATGGGAGCTAAATAGTATTACGATGTATGAGGATTTCTATGGGCTTATTTGGCAGAACCCAAGGGGAAAACTACACGCCTGCCTGCCGTAGGCGGGGATCTTATACACGGATGCTCACGGATTCGAAACGTTTGAGTGTGTATGGGATCGTGAATGTAATAAGACCATGTTATTTTAGCATGGTTATTAAAATAAAAAACGAACTAAAAATGTCATGCTGAACTTGGTTCAGCATCTCTAAGATCCTGAAATAAATTCAGGATGACAGAAGTTGGAGCAGCATTTGCCACAGGATAAGGCACAGATGTCGAAGTAAATCAAACTGGAGGGTAAACGGTAGCTCCATTTGATTGCCGTTTGGTATCTTAAAAAAGTCTAAATATGAAAAGCTTAAACGGAAGCTTGGTTTGAGCTATTCAATAAACAAAAAGTCAACGTCATCCCGCCCCGATATTTATCGGGATAAACTCCGGCGGGGATCCGAAAATGACGCAAGTCATCCCCGACCTGATCGGGGATCCACTAAAGTGAATGGATCCTGAATCGAGTTCAGGATGAATAAATTATTATTCAATTTAAATGAGGATTTATGAAAAGTAAATTTTTTAGCAAAGCGGTGATATACCTTCTTGTGACCACAATAGCATTACCTTTGTGGTTCCTCTCTGGCCTATTCACCCAAACCGTTAAAGCAGCATCGCCTGCGATCACAGTTTATGAGAAGATTACAAATGATACAACACCTGCCTTGACTGGGACAGTAAGCGATGCTACCGCAGACCAAATCACAGTTTATGTCGAATCTGTCGGTTATAACAATGCATTGAACGGTGTTGGCACCATATCTGTCGTTGGTGGGATATGGACGCTAGCCAACAACAAGATTTCGCCAGCGTTAACAGAGAATATTTACGATATAGTTGCCAGCGCAGTTACAGGTGAAGGTGCGATTATTGACTCGACATTAGGTGAATTGACTATTGATTTGACCGCCCCAGAAGTAGAGTCAGTGACTTCTACAATCCTGGATGGTTATTATAATACGGGAGACGGGATAGATATCACAGTCAGCTTTTCTGAAAAGGTAACTCTATCCGGAGGAAATCTCGAGGTTAGATTGAATTCCGGGCCTTTGGCTAAAGCTGATATCGCACCGTTTTTTGAGCTATCTTCCTCGAGCGGTACTTACACGATCAGCGGTGGAGACAATGTAGCGGACCTTGATGCGACAAGTCTCGCTCTTGGCTCGGGTGCTGCGCTGAAAGATATTGCTGGTAATGATATTGGTGTCCCGATAATAATCCCGTCGCCGAATATTGCTAGCAGTAGTGAAATAGTAGTTGACACCACATTGCCCATTGCCCCGACATCAATTTCTGCTGTTACAAACTCCCCATCCGCAACGATTTCTTGGAACGCCGGATCGGACGCAAACCTCGATGGTTATAAAGTTTACAGAAGCGACGATGGATTTGTGACATCAATTTCCGGATTGCTCCCGACAACCCAATTTAGTTATACTGATACAACTTTCCCTGCCACCGGAACCTACTCGTACAAAGTTGCTTCAGTTGACAAAGCTGGCAATGAAGCGATTTCAGTGGAATCGAATTCGGTTTCAATCTATCTTGAAGTGCCAGGAACGCCAGTGGTAACAGTTACTGAAAAAAGCGATAAGGTGATAAACGTCGCTTTTAGCGGGGTCGGCGGGGGGGTAGAGAAGTACGAGATTTATGTCAATGGAATTTTTGCCGGACCAGAAATCACGGTTGTGGGAGACGACACTGGAGTCGCTTATTTGAGAGATATTTCTGTTATTGATTATGGGACATACAATGTCTATGTGAAAGCAATAGGAATGAGCGGAGAAACAAGTTCTGTTGTGAAATCAATTACTCTTGCAAAAGCGTCGATTCCGGCGAAAGTTGTGAAAGCGGTTGCGGGACCAGTGGAAACGCCGGTAAGTGTAGCGCCGGAGAGTGCGACGGCTGCGGAGCCGACGGATGAAGGAACGGCTTTGGACGAGCAGGGTAAAATATTGGGAGATGAAAATGCCGACGCAGAGGAAGAAGAGGATATAAACTGGACACCGTGGATAATTCTTTTCATCCTGATAGTTTTGGCCGGTGCGGCTACGGGTGGATATTTCTACTGGTTTTCTGGTGAAGAAGAAATAGAAGAGGCGACTGAAGTTAAGGAGAAGAAACCCGCGAAGGCAACTCCTAAAAAAGAGACTCCAGCACCGAAGAAGCCAAGACGCTGGTAACCAATCACACTGAAATAGACACAGAAATTCACTGAAAAATCACACAGAAGAATACACAGAAACTCACAGAAGATGCATAATGCGCTATACTTTATCTGTGTCGTATCCGTGTTACGACTTACGCGCTTGGTGTCATCCCCGTGAAAACGGGGATCCACTAATAGTAGATTCCCGCCTGCGCGGGAATGACAAAGAAGTGAATAGCGTAAGTCGTAGCGTATAAGATCTGTGTGGTTAAGGGGGTTTTTGCTATAATGTAGTGGATGCAAACAAATATATTCACAAGAATTAAAAACGCTATCGAGAAAGTGATACCGATGACATTCGGCAGCCTAATTTTATTCTTGGCGGTTATATATCTGCTTGTTATAGTCGGTAGGGCGGTTTGGATCAACTATCAGTCGGGCAAAGGGATAGAAGAGCAAGTGCAAAAAATTGCCGATCTGCAAGACGAAGTTCGCTATCTGGAGTTCCAGGTCGCATATTATCAAACCGATTCATTCAAGGAAAAAGAAGCGCGGGCGAAACTTGGCTACAAAGCGCCGGGGGAGAATGTGATTTCTCTTCCGACAGACGCTCCGGCAGATAAAGTTGCCGATAGCGTGCAAACGCAGGAAGTGATCGAAGAGTCCAATCCAAGACTTTGGTGGAAGTATTTCTTTGGAAGCTAGCGATAAATTACTCTAATTTCTAATTACACTAATTATTCTAATCAATACCCAAGCTCCAATATTAAAAATCCCATAATAAACTACCAGGCGTTGGGTCATTAATTCATTGGGATTTCATTAGGTCAATTAGATTAATTAGGAATAATTAGAGCAATTTTTTTAGTGTGTCTTGACATCGAATATACCTTAGGTATATATTGTTATCAAGGAGGGTAATTATATAGAGGGATTGATGCGGAATCTTTTCGTAAGTGGCCAGAGGACAAGTAGGGTTATATTTGCCTTTGGCCATTTTTTTATTGGCCAGAAATGAGGTTTAAGCTGGTCGATCCTCGTTTTTGTCTTATTTAATAATACGCCTCAACTAAGCTGTGATAATCCATGTGATTTTCCGCAAAGTTGAAGCGCATTTAAGGAGTTATATTATGATGAAAATTGTTAAAAGTTTATTGACGATCGTTGCAGTAGCGGCAATCGCCACTATGACAACGAGTGCGTACTTCTCGGATACCGAAACATCAGTTGGCAATACGTTCACCGCAGGGACTTTGGATCTTAAAGTCGGTGGTCAGGACGATCCGAATGTTGCCCATGTAACTGTGACAAATATTGCACCAGCTGCCCCTTGGACAACTCAAAGAGGACAAGGGTTTACGTTGACAAATTCTGGTTCGATCGGTGGAACTGTTACTGCTACCGTTAAAAACCTTGTAAATTCTGAAAATGGCTGTCTTGAACCGGAAACGACAGCAGGGGACATAACATGTGGAGCGACTGAAGGCGAACTCGGTAGCTTGCTGATTCACACAAAATGGTTATTGAATCAAGCTCCGTGGGGAAGCTTTGGTCCATCTTTCGCCAACTTGAATGCTGCGAATGGTGTTGCTGTCACCGATGCAAATTTCCACTTGAATCCAGGTGAAACAAAGAGCTTTTACTTTCAGAACTACTGGGACACATCAGCGAGTGACAATTTAGCGCAAGGGGACGGCGTCGCGTATGATGTTGAGTTTGTGCTTAATCAAGACTAAAAGTTAAGTTTCGTAAGTCCCGATAAATTATATCGGGACGACAGGGAACTTAAAGTGGAATATCGTTTATATTTTGAAAAAAGTATTATCAATCATTGTAAATATTCTGTTCATCCTGTTAATTCTGATTGGGTTGTTCATTGCTGTTACTCTGCTGCCGATCAAGGACAATATTAAAATGTATGCGGTTCGTTCCGGATCGATGGCACCAGCATTGCCAGTTGGGAGCTTGGTTGTCGTTCAGCCGGTAAACAATTACAAGGTAGATGATGTGGTCACATTTCTATCGTCAACTGCGACTAAGAAAAACGATACTGTCACCCACAGAATTGTAAGTGAAGTTGAAAGCGGAGGAAGCGTATATTATCTGACAAAGGGCGATGCGAACGATAGCAACGATCAAGGTCAAATATCCGAATCTCAAATAAAAGGGAAAGTTATCACGAAAATAAGTTATGCGGGCTACCTCATCGGATATCTAAAAACATTACCAGGTCTGATATTGATAATAATAATTCCAGCAACAATTATCATTTATGAAGAGGTCAATAAAATAAAGAAAGAAGCAGTCGCGTTTAGAGAGCGAAGGAGAGCTGCTCGAAAGGATAGAGGTGAGAATAAATAGGATTTGGTCGGCATTTCAGGTAGGATTTCTTGTTTCTGCTACGTTATTTCTTGTCGGGGCCACAACGATGGCCTCGCTCTATGACAGAGAGACTTCGGTTTCGAACAGCTTTACTGCCGGAGTTTCAAGCGATGTCGATGTTGTTCTCAATGAATTTGTCCCCAACCCGACCGGTGATGATGACGCACTAATGCCAGATGGGGAGTGGGTTGAGCTTTACAATAAGGGAAACTGGCCAATAGATGTGAGCGGTTGGTATATATATGATATTGATAATAACGGAATTGAAATAAACAGTTCTAGGATCGTGGGTGGCAATACAACAATTTTTGCCAAGGGTTATTTGGTAGTGTTTAGAGACGCCGGGGGGAGTTTTGAGCTGACAAATACTGCGGATCAAGTAAAACTGTATGATGATATTATCTCATCTGGAATATTGATTGACAGCTTTCTGTATACCGGATCAGTAGAAAATCGAAGTTGGGCAAGGGTGCCAGATGGTACAGGAAGCTGGGTTGGTAATCGTACGCTGACGCAAGGAGTTACTAATGGATTATAAAATCATACTTAGGAAAAATTGGGATTTGGTTGCGATTGGGTTGTCATTAGCCATCGGACTCATCGGATTTATCGGTTTTGCGAGAACAACAGCGGCGCAAACATTGAATGCCGGAGTATTAAGAATTGAATATCCTGGGTCGGGGGCACTTTTTTCGGCATCAAATATTGCGCCCGGGTATTCTGAAACAAAAACAATTTTAGTTACCAACACAGGGACATTACCGCATTCATTTTCGATAGCGACTGACGGCGGTTTGGGAGAGTTAGCCGATGTCTTACGCATAGAATCAAAAGTCTTGGGATCGACAGTTTGGGATAAAACAATTGCAGAGATTGCAAAAAATCCCAACAGCAACCAGGTAGTTGGCTCGATAGCACCCGGATCGACTGCTTCGGTCGAGTTTATCGCGAAGCTACCCGCAGGAGTTGGTAACAATTATCAGGGCAAAACAACTTTAAGTTTTTCATTTGTAGTGGGCAATGAGTCGACTGATCAAGCCGAGCCGAGCGGGGGTGGAGCGAGTTTGACCACCGGCGGTGGCACTGGCGGTACCGGTGTGAGCGGAGGAACAGCGGGCGATGATACTGGCGGCACCGAGGGAGTGACTGGGGCGACTGGAGAGACCGGCGATGATGGAGTCGCTGGCGATGTTCAAGGAGAAGAGGCAGGAACGGCATCAAAAGCCACAAATCCATGTTTCTGGTGGTGGCTGCTACTGATAATTCTTGCGGTTGTATTGGCGATTTATGGAACATTGACCTACAAAAAAGAGATAATATTCGACTGGGTTTGGCCGATTTTTACGGCGGTAATTGCGTATCTTGTGCACTGGATTTTGCACGACTACTACGATCCGGTCAAGCTCTGCGCCTACTTCCCACTATTCGAGCTTGCGCTCTTAATCATATATTTCTGGCTAATGAACTATTTGGAGAACAGGGAAGAAGAGTAAATATTGGTAAATAAAAAAGCCAGCCTACGCTGGTTTTTTTATTGGTTGGTAGCAGGGGTGGGGATCGAACCCACGACCTTGGGCTTATGAGTCCCACGCTCTAACCATCTGAGCTACCCTGCCGCTTTGGTCATGGGAGTACAAGAACCGATATTAAATAATTTGGTCGCGGGGGTCGGATTTGAACCGACGACCTCGTGGTTATGAGCCACGCGAGCTACCGGGCTGCTCCACCCCGCATCAACATTAATTATCCTAACATATGTCTACCGTAAATGCAATAATTAAGATTGTAATAGAGCCTACAATATGATAGATTGAGCTTGCTGGTAGCGAGTCCAAATACCTAGCGCAGAAGCGCGATCGGGAGGCGCGAGCAATGATACCTGAAGCGGGAAAGTTGCCGTCCGCCTTACGGCATGGCATTCCGTCTGCAATCTGGCGGGCGATTGAGCGCCTCAATGCCGCGATCGCCATCGTTTGCGCGGAGTCCAACGTGTCTATGATCATGATGGTACTTCAATTCCGGTCACGGCCGGAGGATGAAGGCGCTGGCGTCTACTGCTCATGGGACGGTATTCCCCACGTAGTGAATGTTGCAATGATCGATGGACTGTGCGAGACGGTCAAACGACGATTGGAGCAAGACCAGGTAGCACTCGATCACGGACGAGCCCTGTATCAGCTACAGTTTGTGTTCCCCAAGCTGGAGCACTTCATTAAGGGACTGCAGAGCTGGTCTACGCAGTGGACCGAAGACGCTATCTCCATGCACGCAGTCCTGATGATGACTGTCCGAGGCATAGCGCCTGCGAGAGACTACATATTGCGGGGTAATAGAGAGCTGACCGACGATGATGGAGAGCGTCGAGAACTCTACCGGGCTGTGATCAACTTGCTCGTGGAGATGAAAAAGTCACTCAAAGAAGGTGGGTGACACGCGGAGCGAAGGGGAGACCGGTCGGGGCGGAACACTTTCCGCCCCGAGACGTATCGGGAGAATAATTATTAATAATTACAAGCTGAAGCTTGGGCTACGATTAGCAATCATTTCGGAGAGATTCTGAATCCCTTCGATATAGCTCAGGGTGGGCAAGTTCAGCATGACGAGATGATCGTGTATGCCTAAAGTTTTACAAAAATCACTCCCGTACAAAGTGGAGAAATATATTTTAGAAAATGGACTCATCGAAAGAGGGGATCATATTTTTGTTGCGCTTTCCGGCGGGGCCGATTCGGTGTGCCTTGCGGAGATCCTCGGGGGACTAAGGGAGAAATTAAGTATTAAATTATCGGCGATTCATTACAATCACAAACTTCGGGGGGAGGAGAGCGAGTGTGACGAAAAATTTGTTATAAAATATTGTAAAGATAGAAACATTGAACTCCGGGTAGGGAAGAAGAGAGCGGGGGAGAAAATAAAAAGCGAAGAAGACGCAAGGAAGTTGCGATATGCTTTTTTTGAAAAATTTTTAGAAATGGAGAGGGGATCGAAGGTAGCCCTCGCCCACCAAAAAAACGATCTGGTTGAAACCCTGCTTCTAAACCTTGTCCGTGGCACAGGACTAAGGGGACTCCGTTCTATCCCCCTATCTCGAAAATTTTTTATTCGTCCCCTACTCTGCGCAAGACGCGCAGAGGTTGAAGAGTACTTAGCGGAGCAAAATATCTCCTGCCAGACAGATAAAAGTAACTTTTTGCCGGTATATACCCGCAATGTTATTCGCCATAAAATCCTCCCAGAGCTTCAAAAAATCAATCCCAGGGTGGTGGAGGCGCTAAGTGGTTTAGCGGAGCGTGCGGATGCCGACTACGGGATAATTGAGGCGGTTACTTTGGAAGCACTAAAGAAGATCAAAGTCGGTAAAACGTCGGGCAAAGTTATTTTGGACCAAAAAAAGTACCTAAAAATCGATCAAAAGTTACGACCTTATCTTCTGTCCCGAGTAGTCCGAGATTTGGGCATCGAAAAAGATATCACATCAACTCATTTTCGGGCGGTAGATGATATGATAGCGCGGAATATTGGGAAAAAATCGCTCCCCCTCCCCCATTCGTTGCAGGTGAAGCTAATAGGTGGTAAAATAATTCTGTCAATATTAAGTAAAGGAAAATATGAAAGGCAATAAAAGCTGGATCTGGATAGCGGTCGTCGTTTTAGCGGTTTTGATAATTTCAAGTTTCTATGGGGCCTCGAAAGATGAGCCAAAGCAGGTTTCTATTTCGGAGATAGCAGGCGATGTTACGGAGGGCAAAGTCGAGGAGATTACGGTGAAAGACAACTCGATCACTGCCAAGATAAAAGATGACGGTGAGGTTATTGCCAGCAAAGAGGCGGGTGTCGGCCTTACCGAATATGGGATTACTCCGGATAAAGTAAAGATAAATGTCGAAGACACATCAACTTCTGCAATTTGGTATACTCTTGTATCCTCGCTTTTGCCGGTGATTTTGATAGGCGCTTTCTTCTGGTTTTTACTGCGTAGCGCCCAAGGGGCCAACACCAAGGCGATGAGTTTCGGAAAATCCTCTGCCAAGCTTGCGATGGGGGGCAAGGTTACCTTCGCCGATGTGGCTGGGCTTGTTGAGCCGAAACAGGAGCTTAAGGAGATTGTCGAGTTTTTGAAAACCCCGAAGAAGTTTCGCGATCTGGGAGCGGAAATTCCGCGCGGTGTACTTCTGATCGGCCCCCCCGGAACGGGTAAGACTTTGCTTGCGAAAGCGGTGGCCGGGGAGGCGGGAGTGCCCTTTTTCTCCATCTCCGCATCAGAATTCGTCGAGATGTTTGTCGGTGTCGGTGCTTCGCGCGTGCGAGATCTATTTATTAAAGCTAAGCGCAACGCTCCGTCGATAATTTTTGTCGATGAATTGGATGCCATAGGGCGACAGCGCGGTTCCGGTTTGGGCGGAAGCCACGACGAACGAGAGCAAACTCTGAATCAAATATTAGTCGAGATGGATGGCTTTGATACAAAAGATAATGTGATAATAATGGCTGCTACCAACCGACCGGATGTACTTGACCCGGCACTGCTTCGCCCCGGAAGATTTGACCGCCAAGTAGTGATTGATCTTCCGGACAGAAAAGAGCGCCAAGCGATATTACAAGTTCATACGAAAAATAAGCCGGTTGAGAAATCGGTGGATC
>MEZY01000004.1:0-4777 GCA_001776195.1 Candidatus Berkelbacteria bacterium RIFOXYA2_FULL_43_10 | reverse complement strand
ATGGAAGAAGCCTTGGAGAAAGTGATGTTGGGACCGGAGCGCAAATCCAGGGTTCTTTCCGAAGAGGAAAAAAGAATTACGGCTATTCACGAAGCAGGGCACGCAGTCGTAAGCCATATCTTGCCGAATGCGGATCCCGTTCATAAAATATCAATTGTTTCTCGAGGAATGGCTTTGGGTTACACATGGAACCTACCACTTGAGGAGAGACGGCTCGAAAGTAAGGCAAAATTTGTAGATCAGATTGCCTCGTTTTTGGGCGGAAGAGTGGCTGAAGAGACATTTTTTGGGGCAGAAAATATTACGACTGGAGCCCAAAATGATTTGAAGCGAGCAACGCTTCTCTCGCGGAAAATGGTAGTTGAATACGGAATGAGCGACAAACTTGGGCCGCAGACATACGGCCACAAAGAGGAGATGCCGTTTTTGGGCAAAGAGCTTGCGGAACATAGGAATTACAGCGAAGAGATTGCTTCGCTTATCGACAAGGAAGTCTCTAGCTTTATCCAAAACGGCCACGATGAAGCGAATCGAATAATCACAAAACATAAAGCTGAAATTGAAAAACTTGCCGAAACTTTGCTTAAGGTGGAAACCCTTTCCGGAGATGAGCTGGAGAAAGCGCTACCAAAAACTGTGAAAGTTGCAACCGGGAAGAAATAACAATAAGATTTATCATCCATATTTACTGTCATTCTGAACTCGCCTGCCCTGAGTCATATCGAAGGGTTTCAGAATCCCCAGAGATGCTGAAATTAATTCAGCATGACCGGATTTATGCGACCATATTTGATGATGACAATCCGAACAAGTTATCTAGTATTAGCAAGACAACATTTTATGGTCAGAAGAATAAAAGATCTGTTTAAATCTGAAAACTCCGTTAGAATGGCCAGCGTGATACTGGTCATCACTTTGACTTTGAGCAATGTTTTGGGGATGCTCCGCGATCACTTTTTGGCAAGGACAATTCCCACTTCGGAGCTAGACATATACTTCGCCGCATTCAGAATTCCCGATCTGATATTTAACTTTTTGATACTTGGCGCCATCTCTTCGGCCTTCATTCCGGTTTTCTGCGAATTTATCGCTCAGAAGAAACTCGACGAAGGTTTTCGAGTCACAAATATTCTACTTAATCTGGCGATGTTAACACTTATCGCTTGCGCCATCATCTTTTTCTTTCTAATGCCATACCTGACTCCTTTGGTTGTCCCCCACTTTGAAGCAGATAAGATGGAAAGAGTGACAGAGCTTTCGCGGCTCTTGATGATTACCCCGATCTTTTTTGCCATTTCATATATACTTTCCGGTGTTCTTAATTCGTTTAAAAGATTCTTGGCTTACTCTATCGCTCCCCTTGTTTATAACTTGGCTATTATCGTGGGCGCAATATTTATAGCTCCGAGATTTGGAGTGTTGGGTGTGGTCTATTTTGTGATTTTGGGTGCAATATTTCATGTCTTGGTTCAGCTACCGACTGCGTATCACCTGGGCTTCAAATATCAATTTATTGCCGACATCAAGAATCTGGTCGTTAGAAGAATAGTAAAATTAATGCTCCCGAGAACTATCGGAATGGGTATGAACCAGATAATGTTAATAGTATATACTGCCATCGCTTCAGCCCTGGCGGCCGGATCTATCTCTGCTTTCAACTTTGCTAACAACATCCAGACTATGCCGGTAGTGGTTTTTGGAACATCGTTTGCGACTGCAGTTTTCCCGACATTGACTACTGTCGCGGCACATGAAGATTATAAATCATTTTCTTTTTATTTGAGCCGCTCGGTACGAACTATCGCTTTTATACTTATCCCCATATCGCTGTTCTTCATACTTCTTAGAGCACAGATTATCAGATTGATTTTAGGTTCAGGCCAATTTGCTTGGGACGATACGAGACTGACCGCGCTGACTTTAGGTTACTTCAGTATCTCTTTGGTTGCTCAAGGGCTAATCCCCCTTTTGGCGAGAGCTTTCTATGCGGTGAAAAATACCAAAACACCGATGTATATCTCGATTATTACCGTGGTTGTGAGCGTGATTCTGGGTTACATTTTTGCTCCAAGAATGGGTGTCCCCGGCTTGGCCCTAGCCTTCACCCTGGGAAGTTTTTTCAACGCTCTTGCCTTGTACGTATTTCTTAAAAATGATTTGAAGAGGGACATAGGGAATAAGGTTTTAGTTATCCTCTTAAAAATTATATCAATCTCCCTGGTTTCAGCTGCAGGTGTCTGGGTGACAATGCACCTTGTGGCTAGCGTCGTGGATATGAACACGTTTTTTGGAGTGCTTGGTCAGACACTGGCCGCGATCTCAGCAGGTATATTAATTTATCTTCTTTTGGCCTATCTTTTGGATTTTGAGGAGATGGGTTGGGCATTTAGCAGAAAAGTAAACGGGGTAAACAATGGTGGACAACAATAAATCAGGCTATGCAAAAGATTTCTATAAAGAGATCGATCAGATCAAGAAGAGTAATTGTTGTAGTATTTGGTCGGTTTTTGTTTTTCTGGGGTTGATATTTTTCGCTCTGATCGCGTTTTTTTGGTTTGGGAGAAGTTATCTTAATAAAAGTTCTCTTTATCTCAAGATACCAAGTTCTCATAAAAGTGATACATCGGGGATTACCGGAAGACTGGAAGATGCTTCGGACGGGCTTGTTGTGGGAGAGAGCACGACGATATCATTTTCCGAGGAGGAGCTTGGGGAATATCTCGGCGTTAACTCTTCGGAATTTCCACTCAAGCGCGCGAGCTTGAAAATCACACAGCAAGGTATAAATGTAAAAGGTAGAACCTCCGAAAGTATATTCTCGATTCCTTTAACGGTGGTACTAAAGCCAAAAGCGGAGGATGGGAAGTTGAAAATTGAAGTGGCGGAATTGGAATCGGGAGCGATCTCTTTACCAAAAGCGATTAAAGATCAGATGAACTCGTATCTTTCAGATATTATTAACAAAAAGAGCGATCCGGTCGCCGACTTCGAAATTATCGAAATCTCAACCCGAGAGAAGTATGTCGATGTGACAGGAGTAAAAAAATAATACGAAAAAATTGTAACATAACCACCACAGATCTGTGCCACAGATAATCACGGAACAATACAAGTAAGGATGACGAATTAAACTAATGACCAATAACGGATGTCTGTGTTGATCGGTGGTGTAAATCTGTGGTGGTAATGATACCATTTATCTGTGGTTATATGAAAGCGTTGCTCTTTACCGATCTTCATGGGTCGGAGAAAACATTAAAGAAAATATTTGATTTTATCTCAAACCCGGCCAATCAGATAAAAATGATGTTGTTTGCCGGTGATTTTGTGAATATGGGAGAGCCGTTAGAATATCAAAAGAAGTTCATACAACTTCATACTCTGAACTCTGTCCCCCTGTTTTGGGTACCAGGCAATAACGATTTCGGAAGAAGCTATAAACTGATGATGAAATATTTGCCATCGGTCGAAGGGCGAGTTGAAGAATATCAAAACCACAAAATTACCGGAGTTGGCGGTTCCCCTGCTTCCTGGTCCGGCGAGTATCAGGGTGAAACCGGAATTAAAGCAGAAGATCTTAAAGATTCAATATTTCTTTCGCATCAACCACCACCTGGCTTATCAAACTTAATAAAGTTCGATAAGCAAGATACAATAACCAAGAAACCCCACTTCGCTCTTCGAGCTACGAGGGGCAAGCAAGATACAATCAAATCGCAAATCAAAAATGATCAAATCCCAAATCAGAATGTCATTCTGAGCGGAGCGAAGAATTTCAACACTACAACAATGAAACAGTTTAGTTATGCACCAAGGATCCATATTTGTGGTCATATTCACAACCAGTGGGGAATCGGCTATATTGGTGGTACCAAAGTCGTCAAACTTGCCGCCTCGTACCTCGGCTTCGCCGCAATTATGGATTTGGAGACATTGATGGTCGCATTCATCGAACTGTGAATGCTATCCCCGTGCAGACGGGGATCCAAAATAGTTAAACAAACATGCAATATTACGTATACATTCTTGCAAGCGGATATAATGGAACGCTATATGTCGGAGTAACATCGGATCTGATTAAAAGAGTTTATCAACATAAAAACAAGTTAGTCGAAGGTTTCTCAAACAAATATAATGTAGACAAACTCGTTTATTATGAACCTCACCAAGATGTAAATGAAGCCATAACACGCGAGAAGCAGATAAAAAAATGGAACAGAACTTGGAAAGTAAGGTTAATCGAGAAAAGTAACCCAGAGTGGGATGATTTGTATCAGGAAATTATTTAGTAGATTCCCGCCTTCGCGGGAATGACAGATTAAGTTATAGCGATTTGTCGAAGATAAAATAATATTATTCGTAATTTCGTACTTTCGGGAAGTTATTCGTAAATTAGTCGGGAGAACTTTTATGAAGTTCGGGGCACATGTTTCAACCGCCGCACCGTTTTCGGAAGCGGTAATAAGGGCGAAAGATATTGGATGCGAATGCATGCAGATTTTTGTCAATGCTCCGCAAAGATGGAATCCTGTAGCGATTCCGGAGGCGGAGATTGAAAATTTTGTCGAGAAGAACAAAAAAGAAAATATCAAGCCAATAGTCATCCACAGCATTTATCTCATCAACCTCGCCTCGGGCAATCCATTTTTCTACGAAGCATCGATAAAATCATTGATCGACGATATGCAAAAGGCGAAGAAAATCGGAGCCCTGGGAGTAAATTTCCATGTTGGATCGACCAAGGGGAAACCGTTTGACGAAGTTGTTGATAAAGTTG
>MEZY01000003.1 GCA_001776195.1 Candidatus Berkelbacteria bacterium RIFOXYA2_FULL_43_10 | reverse complement strand
TTTCAGCATCTCAATGGGATTCTGAAACAAGTTCAGAATGACACGGCTTATGATGATTTATGAGATAGCTTCTAGTTTAAAAGGGATTCGGGGCTTGGTCGATTTGACCCTGCCTAAATTATGCTCCAACAATTGATCAGATGGTTTTTTTGATGTGCACCCGATATAATAGCCCAAATCTTTCTGGCTTTGCAAGATATAAACATGGTAATAATTCATTGGCGCTCTACCAACCCCAAGGGGGCCCCTTAGGGGCTAAGCTAACGGCCCAAGGATAAGTATCACGTATCAAGTATAAAGTATAATGTATAATGGGATAAGAATCAATATTTTTTTATCAATTCATATCTATGTTATAATATATTTGTAATTTTATTAATAAGAAAGGAGTTGCAATGTCGGTTAAAGAGATTTTGAAAAGCTCGATTGAGGGTAGTGGCGAAGTAGCAAAAAGTTTGATGGAGACCGTGACCGGTTTGGTCAAAGAGGGCACAGGGGATATCGGAGAACTGTTTGGTGCTGTTATTGATCTTGGGAAAGAGGGTGTTGTCGATGTGACGGAGGGGACCAAAGATGTTTATGTAGCTTCGGTAAAAGCGCTAGAAGAGAGCGGGCAAACGACCGAGGAAGCAATTACTACGGTCACGACCAAAGCAGAGGAAGCTATCGGCGCTATAGGAGAGGGAGGAGCAGAGTCGGTAGGCGACGCGGCCAAGAAGGGAATCGAAGAGGCCAAAGGGATAGTTACAAAACCTTTCGAAAAGTAATGTTAATAATTCAAAACTTTGATTGCTGAAACTTTACGAGCAGTTATCCCACTGCGTATTTTATTTGAAATATTTTGATTTTCCGGTAACGCCTTTTATCCCATCACGGATTCCGATCAAATACATCCAAAAAGATCTTGTGCTTTGCATACGGATTGCGTTTCTGGGGAGGCGGATTAGGAATTGACCGAAATATCCGGTGGTTTTGAAGATGCCTCTGGCGTGTTTGTGAATCATTATAAACGGATTTCTTCCGAAATAATAGGCCTCGTAAGGTGCGAATTTCGTGCTTTTTTTCAGGTGTTTAACCAATGGTTTCGGGAGAAGATAGCATTTATACCCGGCGTTATATACTCTGATACTTATCTCCGGGTCGTCAAAATATAAGAAAAGATCTTCATCAAAATATCCGATCTTTCTCATCAGAGCGCTCTTTATCATCACACAGCAACCGTTAATACTATTAATCGGGATTATTTCTTTGTTATTAAACACAGATTTACTTCTATTGATCTTCAGATAGTAAAAGACGCTGTTAAAAAAGCCACCAGCGAAATCAATATGACCAGGTTTATAATATTTCATAATAATAGGTGACACCATAGCTGCATTATCGTCATTCTTAAAAACCCTCAACAATTCGGTAACAATATGTTTGGATATTTTAACATCGCGGTTGAGAAGCATCGAGTAATCTGCCCCTTCTTTTATTGCACGTTTAATGCCGATATTATAAGCTTTGCAGACCCCGACATTGCCACCAGAATTGATAAGTATGATATCATCATACTTTCTAATCAGTGATGGTAACCATTCAAAACCAGGATTATTATTTACAATAATTAATTGCTTGTTAGGATATTCGATCTTACTAATTTCATTCAGAAAGTCGACAACTTCATAAGAACTGTCAAGAGCTAAAACTGTAACAATAGCCACTTTTGGTTGACTATTTATCATTCGCTACCCCCTTTGTGGAATGGGCGACCGGCCAAGATTGATAAGTTTTTCTCAAGATATAGTAATCGTAGTATGCCAAAAACTTTGCATATATTTCAGAGAATATCGTTATCGCCAAATAAATATTAATTATTGGGTTGACACTTATTTCGCTAATGATTGCGGGCAGTAGATATTTACGGTTAAAAGTTGCCGGACGATAGCGGGGGAATTGGTGCATAATATGAATGTAACCGACTTCGTTTCGCCGTCTCTGAATAATTTCATCGCGAAATCTTTGGGGTCCCTTAACAAAAACTTTTGCATCTGGCACATAAACCACATTATAGCCGGCGTTTTGGACAATGGCTTCGGTCGTAGATTCATCCAGAACACAAGGATACGGGAGCCGTTTCACAATATCTTTTTTGTAAGCAATTAGCTCCCCGGCTTTTGCTTGTATCAATGCGACCTTGTGGTGTATGCGCCATAGAGTTTTTGATAAATATCCCATCAAGTTATTATCTTTATTAACGCATATCACCTGTGGACCGGCCAAACCGATTTTTTTATCGGAAGTTAACGCTTCGACCAACAGCCGTAGGCATTTTTTGTCGGGTATGTGATCGCCATTGGCCGAGATCACAATTTCCTCCTTGGCAATATTCAAGAAATGATTAATTGCCGCGGATTTTCCGCGCCGATCATTACTGGTAATTAATTTAATCGATTTATTATTTCGAGCGGCCGAATTTACGATATTGTTAGTATTGTCGGTACAAGCATCCGAAAAAACCAGAATCTCGCTAATGGCAAAGCTGGTACCAAGGTCTTGGTTCAATAGAGCGTTAAGGGTTTTTCCGATATCTTTTTCTTCATTATGAACAAAAACTCCGATGCTTATTGAGATTGTATTTATGTGTTTTTTCATATCTATTTAACCGTGAATGACTTTATCTGATTAATCTCATTTGCAATACATATCGACTTCAGAATGATTTTTACTTCATCGGTTGAGATCGATATCGGAAGATCAATGATCTCTCCGTATGATAAATTATTACTAAATTGTTGAATTTCTTCTGAATAAACTGCATCACCATTTTCCGCCATATCCAGTATCCCAAAATTGATAATTTTAGCTATATCGGTGGCTATCTCCTCCTCTTTCGTAAACGAATTATAGAATATACCACCACCGAAAATTACGATATTTCCCTCGCCGGTTGGTAGCAATGATATCGAAGAAAGATTGTGCTCTTGATCCGATGAAGGCAATATTCTACCCAAAGCGGCCCCATTATCTTTTCCGTTGTTCCACTTAACTCCCCGAGCCAGCGGTGCCCGCACGGTATAGAAATATTTGAAGTCAAAAATCTCAGAGAATTTTGTATTCTTTGTCGCGGTATCGGCGAGGTCAGACTTTTTTTGATTAGTTTCATAATAAATCCTCGAATCAACTAATGAGTTAACCGCTCCAGGGTCGAGAGAAATTGCTCCTCCTCCGTTTTCGGTAATTCGTTTTCCATATTTATAGCCAGGAATCTCTCCGGCCCAGAACATAGTGCCGCCTTTATCAATCCACTTTTTAATATTTTCCCAGCCAAGGTTTTGGTCGTAGAGGATATCCGGTAATATTCCACCCTGAATAACAATTGCAGATTCTGTGGCGGTGTTATTGGCTAGATCGGAGCTGATCGTATCAAAAAGCTCTTGAGCGCTAACATCAGTTACGGGAATGTCAGAGTCATTATAATGAAGATGGGCTCGTAAGTGATTGGTGAATCCGAAATATCCGACATCGCCAGAAAGCGAGTGAGGGTAATTGTGATCGGTGAAAACTGCGATTCTCGTAATACTATTTTCACCTTTTTTAGGAACAATTATCAACTTATTTTTGCAATGTTTCGGAACAAGATATTCGTATTTAAATGATAAAAACTTATCATTCGAAGATGTTTGATCGAAAGTGATATCGTGAACATTAAAATCGAATCTGGTCTTTACCATGTATGAAGATATCATACAAACTGCAATAATAATTACCGAAGAATACAGAATTAAAGAGGAAATATTAACCAGAGAGAATCGATTTTTATCTCTTGGGTTCATAGATATATCTTAACGATTTAAAAATAATCAAAACAAATGTGGAGAAACCAAGGCCGGAGTATAGGGTAACGAAATTATAATAGACTCCGAGACTGACTGGTTTGTTCAGGGCGTAAGACAACAGGTAATCGTTAATATACTCGGGAGAAATAAAGTTAGTATATACTGCAAGCGGGTATAAATTAGCAAGTATCATTGTGGGAATGGTGCTGAAATAGAATAATGTTGCGACAATACTCAATAAAAAAAATTCGAATCGAAAGATATTATCTGTAAAATAAATAACAATCAGAAGTATCAATATGAAGAGAAAATATTGGGGGATCGAGTTTTGATACAAAAAGGCCATCAAACCGGTGAACATTGCCAGTTGTCCAAATATCAGTGATTGAACCGAACCGTGTCTACGAGCGATAAATGCCACACTCATGATTAAAATCATCAGAGCCAGCAAGGGAGCAAAACTTTCAATTGTGACAAATCCCGGTATGGATTTTAAAAGGCGGGAGATATTTGGTGAAAAATTATAAAACCAGAAATTTATACCCATTGGTTCGGAGATTTGAGTCCTTGAAAAAATTTCTATCCAGATATGCGATTTCATCATTGGTAAAATAACGAAGATAATCGGTAGCAATAATCCAAGGCAATATTCGCCGATATTGCGGAATTTTGTTTTTAATCGATTATTGCTGAAAAGTAGAACTGCAAGGTATGCAGGTAGGACAAAGGCAGGATAAAGCTTAAACAAAATACCGATTGAAAGCGATACTCCGGAGAAAAACCTTTTATCTTTCCAAAAAAATATTAATGCTAAAAGCATAAAAAGGGCCGGGATGGAATCAAACTGTCCTAAAATATAGCCGGCAGAGATCACAAGAGGGTTGAGTAGCCAAAAAGCAACGGCAATTTTTGCGATTTTAGTTCCCGTATCTTTCAACAGAGAATAGATCAACCAGGCGATCGCAAAATCAGCTAACATTATCGGAATTTTAATTATTAAATTAAGCCACGGGGAGATGACATTAAGGGGAATGTAGTTGTTCAAGGCGTTGACAGGTTCGATAGAGCTTACATATTGGCCAACGGACGATATCCCCAAAATGTTAACAAAAAGTTTGCCCCAAAAAGAGAGAATAAACCCCCAAAGCGGCGGATAAGAAAAATGCAGGAGGTCGTAAATTACTAAATTTTGAGCGGAGTCGCTGATTACTTGATACCAGACGGAGATATCCGAACTCGAAAAAAATGGAGCGATAAAAACTCTCACCGCAAGGCCGAGTAACAAAATGTATTTTGTATTTTTCCACATATCCAGATTTATGTTACCACATTTCGAAATTAAAACATTACACGACTTACGCATTGTCATTGCGAGCCCTTCTTTTGAACCAAGGGCGTGGCAATCTCACTCATAAGATTGCGGAGCCTGTCCCGAGGACGCGAGGGATCCCTCCCCGCAATGACATTGGTGGTGTTTTTGCGTAAGTCGTAAAAATTGTCATTTCGAGCCATCCCGCGAAGCGATTAGCCGAAGCGGGAGGCGAGAAATCTACCATTTAGCATATGATGAATTACAATAATTTGTAT
>MEZY01000002.1 GCA_001776195.1 Candidatus Berkelbacteria bacterium RIFOXYA2_FULL_43_10 | reverse complement strand
GAGACCGAGCTTAATACCATTACTGCTCAAAACAATATCCAAGAATCAGTCTTTCGATCGAATATCTGTTTTTGAGCTTGGTAGCGCGTTCTTGAAAAACAGAGAAAAGTTTAATCTTGCTGCACTCTGTTGCGGAAAAGACGCCGATCGTATTTTAGATAAGTCATTACAGGCACTACTTAAAAAAACACGCTCTGGTACTCTCACTAAAATTACCGAGCTTGATCAAAGAACAAAGGATATGCTTAAAATTCGAAAAAGAAAGTGCTTCTATTTTGAGCTATGTGTAGACGATCTTAATTCTAATTCAAGACTTGCTAAGTCAGAGATAAAATACAAAGTCAAATTTCCCGATATAAAGTTTAGGACAGTATCGAAATACCCTTCTGTGGTCCGCGATATGGCTTTTATTGTTAACAAAAATATCAAAGTCAGAGATGTTGAAAAAACAATTTATTCACTCTCTCAAAATATTCAGATGGTTGAGCTGTTCGATGAATTTCCATCTGATAAATTCGGCAAAGGGAACAAAAATATCGCATTTCATATTTATCTCCAAGATTTGAAATCGACGATGAAATTTGAAGAATCTGATAAAATAATTACTGCTATAAGAAAAACAGTTACTAAAATATATAAAGCAAAACCGCGAGACTTTTAAAGGAGTAGTATGAAACGAATATTAATATCGGAAACGTTAAAGTCCATAGGACATGAAGTCAAAATTTCGGGTTGGATCTCAAAGAGACGAGATCATGGAAAGATCGTATTTTTGGATATCAGAGATATGTCGGGTCTCCTCCAAGTTGTAGTTGTACCGGGATCTTGCGCTCACAAAGAAGTTGAAAGTTTGCGTCCGGAATGGGTTGTGTCGATTACGGGGAAGATAAATAGGCGACCGGAGAAAATGGTCAATACTGAACTTTTAACCGGTACGGTAGAAATGGAAGCTAAAGAGATCGAAATCCTCAATGAAGCAAAAACCCCTCCATTCGAAATAGATAAGGATACCAAAGGAGTTGATGAGGAGCTAAGACTTAAATATCGATATCTCGATTTACGATCTACTCGCATGAATAGAAACATTACATTGAGACATGAAATAATTAGATTTGTGAGAGAATTTCTTTGGGATAAGAATTTTAGAGAGATTGAGACTCCATACTTAACAAAATCCACCCCGGAGGGAGCCAGGGAATTTGTGGTCCCATCCAGATTGTACCCGGGAGAATTTTATGTTCTTCCGCAAAGTCCTCAGCAATTTAAGCAACTTCTTATGGTGGGCGGCATCGAAAAATACTTTCAGATTGCGCGCTGTTTTCGCGATGAGGATCAGCGAGGAGATAGGCAACCGGAATTTACACAGCTCGATATTGAAATGAGTTTTGTGGATCAAGAAGATATCATGGATTTGATAGAGGATATGATGATTGAAATGATTTCAAAACTTCTACCTCATAAAAAGATCAAAACGACTCCTTTTGAACGCGTTAAATACAATGATTCGCTCGCGAAATATAAAAGCGACAAGCCAGATCTGAGAGCTGACAAGAGCAAACGCGATGAGTTAGCTTTCTGTTGGGTTATCGACAAGCCGGTGTTTGTTAGATCTAAATCTGACGGCAAGCTAGTTTCAGATCATCATCCTTTTACTATGCCTAACACAGAAGACATCGACAAACTTGATACAGAACCTGAAAAGGTGCGCGCATACTCGTATGATCTAGTATTAAATGGTTTCGAGATTGCCGGTGGATCAATTAGAATACACAAGAGAGAGATACAGGATAAAATTTTCGATCTTCTGGGCGTGGATCATGAGGAAAAGAATAGGCGATTCGGTCATATGCTCGAAGCATTCGAATTCGGTGCACCACCTCACGGTGGAATTGCTTCTGGCTTAGATAGAGTGGCTTCAATACTTGCCGATGAAGATGTGATAAGGGAAGCAATGGCTTTCCCGAAGACGGGAGACGCCAAAGATCCTCTTATGGGAGCACCTTCGCCAGTGTCCAAAAAACAGCTTGATGATGTCCACATTTCCCTTAAAAGCGAGGCGAAGAATAAAGCAATAGAGAGAACCGACACGGAAACAAACGACTAGAAGCTATCTCATAAATCATCATAAGCCGTGTCATTCTGAACTTGTTTCAGAATCCCATTGAGATGCTGAAATAAATTCAGCATGACAGATCAATGATTGTTATGTCCTGGAAACGATAATCTAATGTAACTCGACTTATTTATGAGATAGCTTCTAGGCGCACGCAGTTACAAAAAATAGATTCATTTGTCAGTGATGGTTCAGTGTAGTTAAGTCAGCGTTGTTACATGAGGATTAATAAATATTTAAGTGATGCAGGGGTATGCTCTAGGCGAAAGGCTGATGAGCATATTTTGAACGGGAAAATTAAAATCAATGGCCGGGTTGCGGTTCTTGGAGATACTGCGGAAGAAAGCGATAAAGTAACATTTAAAGAGCGTCCTGTTAATCTTTCCGAGAATAAAATTATCTACGCTCTCTACAAACCTAGAGGAATTATATCCACGGCAAGTGATGAGCGGGGGAGGAAAAATGTCTTGGACCTAGTCCCCAAATCGCCAAGAGTTTATCCTGTTGGACGACTTGACAAAGAATCCGAGGGATTGATGCTACTTACAAACGATGGTGATTTTGCCCATAAGCTGTCTCATCCTAAACATGGAAGTGAAAAAGAGTATCAAGTCACCTTCTACGCCAAAAGGGACATATCCAAGGATCTAATCGTCTCAAAGTTGATTAAGGGGATGCTGATCGACGGAGTGATTATGAAAGCAAAAAATGTTGAAATACTCAAATCTGACGGCAACAGGCATATAGTTAACTTAGTGCTTACCACTGGCCACAATCGACAAATTAGAAAGATGTGTGATAAAATCGGTCTTGTGATCGCGAAACTTGAAAGAATTAGGATTTCCAATCTTAAGATCAATGATCTCAAAATAAAACCTGGAGAATACAAAAAGATAAGTATCGGGGAAATTCAGTATGATAATTAAATCGATAATCTTTTTCTCAATAGTACTAAATGCTTTTGGCGTTAGTTCCGCATCGAATAAATTTGATAATGCTTTACGAAAACAGGAATTTGGCGATAGCTTAGCGGCCCAAGCAATTAGCCCAAGTTATTATTTGCCGGAGCTTGTCGATACTCCTTCTGTGTCGCGCTCTGCAAAAATACCAAATATTTATGCGGACAGATACATGCTAGCCGATCTTGAAAGCGGAGAAGTTCTTCTAAAACACAATTCAAATTTAAGAGTGCCTATCGCCTCAACTACCAAGATAATGACGGCTGTAGTAGTTCTTGAAAATTACAATTTAGATGATATCGCAGAAATTAGCGAGAGAGCCGCTTATCAACCGGGCGCAGATGCATTTTTGCGCGTAGGCGAAGAAATTGATGTGAAAAATCTTCTTTATTGCATGTTAATAAAATCCGGCAACGACGCCGCCCTCGCCTTGGCGGAGCAATTGGATCCTGACTCCCCCGACTCCGTAGACAGATTCGTTGAGATTATGAATACAACTGCAATCCGTCTTAAGATGAATGACACCCAATACAAAGATCCTGCTGGGCTTGATACATCCGGCTATTCTTCAGCTCAAGATCTCTTTACAATTACAAAATACGCACTTAATTTTAAGCTATTTAAAGATATTGTTTCTACGCCGAAATACATCGTGACGAACACCGAAGGCACGATTTCGCATCCACTCGATAATTCAAACAGATTGGTGGGGGAGTACAATTATATGGGTGCCCTGGGTGTCAAAACAGGCTATATGCCAGAATCTGGACATTGTCTTGTCGGCGCTGCCGAAAGAGATGGTCATACATTAATCGCGATAATTTTAAAGACATACGCCGATACTGCCCCAGCTTCGGCCGACGAAGCAAGAAAACTCCTAGATTGGGGTTGGGCGAATACAATCTGGAGATGAGAGAACGGCTTCCTCTATCTTAAGACACTTAAAATAGTGCGAAGAAAGATCTAACTGTATTTCTTTAAAATCTCTTCCCAACGGCTCAAGGCATCTTTTGCGGCCTCCGATTGAGCTTTTTGTTTTGACTGTCCGCTTCCCTTTCCAACCAAATCACGCTCAATATAGGCACCCATTTCAAAAATTTTGTTGTGATCCGGACCTGTATCTGACAATGTGTCGTATGATGGCGTAATACCTATGCTCTCCTGGGCCATTTCTTGAAATCTACTTTTTGGATCGTACCAGAGTCCTTCCTTAACAATATCATCAAGTTTATATACGATGTTAATTTCGATAAATTTGTATACTTCCTTATAACCTTTATCAATATATATCGCTCCAATTAGCGCCTCAAAAGCGTTAGCTAAAATTAGGTCGCGAGCTTTTCCGGTATTTTTTGACTCACCGCGTGAGGTTTTAATAAGATCGTTCATCCCCAATCTCTTTGCTTCCTCTGAGAGCGATTCGCCCTTTACCATTGCACTTCTTAAATTCGTCATCTCGCCTTCGGGTCTTGCAAGCTTCTTATACAAATATTCCGTAGTACAAAGTTCTAACACGGCATCACCTAAAAATTCCAGCCTTTCATTGTGAGTAAGCTTTGACCCTCTATGCTCATTGAGATAAGATCTGTGAGTAAATACAATCTGCAAGAGTGATTTATCATTGAACTCTACGCCAAGGGAGCTCTCGAATTTCTTATAGTCTTCACTTATCATCTTCCTTCGCCTCGTCTAAGCCGTCCATTATTGTTCCCAATACGCCGTTTATAAATTTCGATGAGTTGTCGCCACCAAACTGCTTGCCAAGCTCTATCGCCTCATTTATTACCACCTTTGCCGGGATATCATTTGTGGTTGTAAGTTCGTATGCCGCCAATCGTAGTATATTTTTGTCTATCACCGATATCTGATCTATTGGCCACTCAGGAGCAGATTTTCCGATTAATTTATCGAACCTATCTATATCTTTGAGTGTCCCGTTAACCAATGATCTCACGTACTCTTCATCAACTTTGTTCTCGTACTCCGAGATATTTCTGCAAAGTATTTCAGAAAGATCTGAATTGGCCCTGAAATCGTATTCGTAAAGGGTCTGCATTGCAACAATTCTTGATAAATGCCTGTTCATATTACTTCTTCTTAATTTTTACGTCTTCTTTTCCCCCTTCTAAATCCTCGGATACTTTCTCGGGCTTCTCGATTATAAGTTTTCCACCGTAATAACCGCAATTCTTACAGACTTTATGCGGAAGGGTTGCCTCGTGACAATTTGAACAATAGATTACCTTCGGTAGTACTTCTTTGATGTTTCTTCTTCTTGTGCCCCTCCGAGATTTGTTATTCCGTTTTTTTGGTTCTGCCATATATTCCTTGACTATTTAATCTCTTGGGGCCTGTCTAATAACTGCTCCAGAAGAAAGAAACGAGTAGATTTCGAGCGAAAAGCGCGAAGTGTGAGGAAAGATAGCTAAAGCTACCTTGACGAGCAGTTCGTGTTTTGCAGCCGAAATATGCCGTTTATGACTATCAGATGTAGTTGTTAGACAGGCTCTTAATTATCTTAACACATTTGAGCTCATTCATCAACCGGTTTTTGATCGCTTAACATTCTTTATCGATTCTTAACGCGTGATCCGCAATTATTCTCGAGTAAAAATAGAATAAAATTGTCATTTCGAGCCATCCCGCGAAGCGATTAGCCGAAGTGGGAGGCGAGAAATCTACCATTTAGCATATGATGAATTACAATAATTTGTATATCTTAAGTCGTGGAACCAGACACGATGTCGAGATGACCACTATAGAAGTTACTGATTAATTACACATCACGCGCGGTCATTAGTTTGATTTACCGACGTTTCAGTCGTGATTCCGACCCAATGCATCGGAACGTTATCCTTACTTTCGTCAAATTACGATACTCACAAGCTTTTTGGGAACTACGATAATCTTTTTTGGTTTAGAGCCACAAAGCCAGTGTTGTATGGTATCGGAGTTTAACGCGAGTGTCTTAAGTTCTGCGTTTGAAATATCACTTTTAACCGTTAATCTATCCCGTACTTTACCGTTTATTTGAATTACTATCACAAGATCTTCCTCTTCTATCAATTTCTGATCGAAATCCGGCCAGTTTGATTCAAAAATTGATCCTTTCTCTCCGACAATTTCCCATAATTCTTCTGAAAGATGTGGTATGGCGGGTGACAAAAGTTTTGCATAAATCTTGAGTGTTTCATAATTTATTGCATCCTTTTGAGTCATTAAATTATTAAACTCCATTAGTTTCGCGATGTAAGTATTCATCGAATAGCATTCGATGTCATCACTTACCCCCTTAATGGTCTTATGCAGAGCTCGTCCCAGCTCGTCATCAACATTTTCTTTTGCTTTGCCGATATTCGCCCATACTTTTGCGATAAAACGATATACCCCCGAAACCCCATTCATATTCCAAGCCGACTCTTGGTCGTATGGGCCGATAAACATTATGTAGGCTCGCAGAGTGTCCGCGCCGTATTTATCAATAATCTCGTCGGGATTAATTACATTGCCGAAAGATTTGCTCATTTTTCTATTGTCCGCGCCCAAAATAATCCCGTGCGCAATTCGTTTTTTATATGGCTCTGGCGTCGTAAAACAACCGAGATCGTATAAGAATTTATGCCAGAACCGAGAATAAAGAAGGTGTAGGGTAGTATGCTCCATCCCGCCGTTGTACAAATCAACCGGAAGCCAATACTTAAGTTCTTTTTTATATTTACTGAATAAATTTTCATCTTCTTTCGGATTTCGATATTCGGATTTCGAATTTCCGCGTGTGATATACGCGGCATAGTACCAGCTCGATCCCGCCCAGTTCGGCATAGTGTCGGTCTCTCGTTTGGCGTCCTCGCCACATTTAGGGCACTTTATATTTACCCAGCTATCGATATTGGATAGTGGCGATTCACCCGTATTGGTCGGTTGATAATCTTCAACATCAGGCAGTATCACGGGCAATTCTTTCTCATCAATAGGCAACGTCCCACATTTTTCACAATGAATTATCGGTATCGGTTCACCCCAATAGTGCTGACGTGAAAATATCCAATCCCGAAGTTTGTAATTTACTGTCGATTTGCCAGCATTGTCCTTCTCCAACTTTTTGATAATTGCATTTTCGGCCTCTTTTGAACTCATTCCATCGAATTCACCTGAATTAATAAGAACACCGCAATCCGTAAATAATTGATTATCATTCTTAAGCCTCTCCAGCCATATTTCGTATTCCGCGCATTTAATATTCTTATCTTTTTCAATTTCTTCCCAAGTCATCCACTCTACGTCATGTATCTCTTTCTCTTCATCAGAAATTTCATCTTTATCATTGTTTTCAATTTCGAATACCATCCCCCAGAAATGAGCTTTTCTATTCACTCCTTTATGATTCGCGTAAAAATTAGATTCAACGGGTCCACCCAAGTATTTGATAAAATTTATGCCTTTATAGCCTGTCTCCTCGAGAACTTCTCTTTTTGCTGCTGTAATTTTATCCTCTTTCCCATCAATTCCTCCAGTAACGAATGTAGTCCATGGGAACTTTTTCCACTTAAGCATAAGGACTTTATTGCTTTTTCGGTTGATCACAATCGCTTGAATTGCATTCCTGAATATTGTCTCAACACCTTCTTTCGGCGGATCGTGCTTATCTGTGACGGTTGGGATTATCACTTCCATGATCGGAATATCGTATTTCTTTGCGAATTCGTAATCTCGTTCGTCGTGGGCGGGTACTGCCATTATCGCTCCGGTGCCATATGATGCAAGGATATAGTCAGCGATAAATATCGGTATTTCAGCGCCATTAATGGGATTTATCGCCTTAACGCCTTTAATTTCAACGCCCGTCTTCTCCTTTGCAAGATCCGTTCTCTCCAGATCAGACTTCTTTTTCGCGTTATTAATATATTCTTTTACCTCTTCATAATTCCTAATTCGTGATTCAAGATTCGGAATAATGATATGTTCCGGTGCTACTACCATAAATGTTGCGCCATAAAGCGTATCCGCCCTCGTTGTGAAAACTTTTAAACTGTATTCTGTATTCTGTATTCTGAAATCTATTTCAGCTCCTTCCGAGCGCCCGATCCAGTTTATCTGTTGCGTGGCTATCTGGGGAAGGTAATCGACCGTTTTAAGATCGTCTATCAATCTATCTGCATATTCGGTGATCCTAAGCATCCACTGTTTCTGCATCTTCCGTTCTGTTCCTGCACCGCATCGTTCGCATTTCCCTGCAATAACCTCTTCATTTGCGAGGCCAATTTTGCATGATGGGCACCAGTTTATCGGCATCTCCGCTTGATAGGCGAGTCGCGGGGTTATTTGATCATCATCTTCAACCTCGATCAGCTTACCTTCAACAACGGCGTGCTTGTAAAATTGCAAAAATATCCACTGCGTCCATTTATAGTATTCTGGATCTGTGGTGTCAATTTCCCTATCCCAGTCGAAGGAGTAGGCGAGGCGCTTCATCTGCTTTTTGAACACTTTGATGTTTTCCGCCGTCACATCTTTCGGCTTGCGGCCTGTTTTTATGGCATAATTCTCGGTTGGCAACCCAAAAGCGTCCCATCCCATCGGATACATAACATTAAACCCCTGCATCCGCTTCATCCGTGAGAAAGCGTCGGAGGCCCCATAGCCCATACAGTGGCCGACATGGAGCCCGGCACCGGAAGGGTATGGAAATTCTACTAAATTGTAGTGTTTTGGCTTATTGTCAAAATCAACGGCTTTCCCGTAGCTTGATCGTTCCCACTTCTTTTGCCATTTGTCTTCTAGCTTTTTGAAATTGTATTTTTCCATAATTATATAGTTATAGATTACCATTTTTATCTATCCGTATCAAATATTGACAGACACCACTCATTGTGATAATAATAGAGGTGGAGGTGATGACCGTGTCACAGAGCGCAACGACAAACGTAGGCAGAACGCGCGGTCGATCACACACAAGCCACGGCGCGAAACGTCGGCGTGCCGAGGTGTCCTGTCCGCATCATTGGGGTGGCGTGATCTCCGTTTACGCTAAAGTGGGTGATATGTCGAATGCTCTCGGTTTAGCGGTGAGAGCATTCAACGGCATCTTACGACACGACGGAAGAACGCTCATCCGCAAAGACGTCATCGAGGCAAACTCGGACTCATACAGCGTGACTTGGTGTGAGTACGTGGATGAAGGCGACCTCGATGTTGCCGAGGAAGTTCTAGATGACATCATTCCCACATCCCGCCCGGCGATGCGCGTGTGTCCGGAGTGCGAATCCACCGTCGAAGAGGATGGAGAGTGCCCGGTCTGCCACGACAACCCCTATACAGTGATCGATGCGCATCCCGAGAATGATGCCGAGCCGGCCGACCCGTAGACGCTTACGGGTCGGTTCGTCGTTTTTCAAACGATGAATATATTACTGACACAATCATTGTTAATGTAATATCCAAAGCTTAATCGGACTGAATGGCAAAAACTAAGAAAGCCAATATTATATGTCTATTATTAAATACCTTTACTATTCGTTTATAGTACGTACGTACTGTATGCGAATAGTATGAAAATCAGTATAATTGATTATTATTGATTCTTATACTAAAATTCTCTATCCTTAATATATGGGCCCGTAGCTTAGTTGGTAGAGCGCCTCGATGGCATCGAGGAGGTCGCAAGTTCAATCCTTGTCGGGTCCACCACACTTAGCGTTGCGCCAGATTTATACAAATTGCTAATTTTTGATATAATATATTTGTTAAATAATAAATAGGGAGGTTTGATGGCAGAAGAAACAACACCTGCGGCAACGGCTGCGCACGAAGCTGCTCCGGCACCTGCGGCAACGGCTAGCGGAGGCACAAGGAAGCTTAACTGGATGCTAACCTTGGTACTGTCGTTCTTCTTTGGGTCGTTGGGAGTAGACAGGTTTATGATGGGGCAAATCGGCTTAGGGATTTTGAAACTTATCACTTGGGGCGGAATGGGAATTTGGTGGCTCATAGACTTTATTCTTATAGCGACCAAGCATCAATTTCCTAACGTTGAATGGGTAGATTAAAACATTTCATCAAAAGCGACTCATCCGGGTCGCTTTTGGTTTTATCCTTGATAATTCTCTGCTTTGATGATTAAATATATTGGTGGTTAAAAAAGTTATTGAAATCAAAAATCTCTCCAAAACCTACGGCAAGCTTAAGGCCGTTGATGATATATCCTTTTATGTCGAAAGCGGTGAGATATTCGGTCTTCTTGGTGAAAACGGTGCTGGAAAATCAACTACGCTTGAGATGATTGAGGGACTGCGGAAACCGACATCTGGTGATATTAAAATTCTCGGCAAAGATATTAAACACAATGTGAATTTTGTTAAAACCAAAATAGGCGTCCAGCTACAATCTACCGCCTACTACCAATTTCTTACATTGAAAGAAATCATTGAGCTTTTTTGCTCTCTTTACTCAAAGTGTATCGATCCATATCGACTCTTAAGTTTAGTCGATCTTAAAGATAAGGCCAAATCATATGTCGGTAAACTCTCTGGTGGCCAGAGGCAACGTTTTTCTATCGTCGCTGCCCTCGTTAATGATCCCGAGATTGTATTTCTTGACGAGCCAACAACTGGTCTTGATCCACTTGCAAGGAGAAATCTCTGGAAAATAATCGAGAATATTAAACTCAAAGGCAAAACAATAATTCTTACCACTCACTACATGGAAGAAGCGGAGATTCTTTGCGATAGAATCGGGATAATGGACAAAGGGAAGATTCTGGCGCTTGACGAAACAAACAAATTGATTGAGATGGCGGAGTATCCCTTCAAAATATCCTTCGTATCCTCCAAGCACGACGGAAGCAATATCAAAAAACTTACAAAATACGGAATGGTAGAAAACGTTATCGGTAAGAAAAATCAATATATTCTGAAGATCAAGAATAAATCCAAACTCGACGAAGCAGTTGACTTTGTTAGAAGCATCAAGCCGAATTATTATACGATAGGGAAGGCAACGCTAGAAGATGTCTTTATCGAGCTCACAGGGAAGACGATAGGGGATGAAAATTAATTATTCTAATTACACTAATTAACCTAATTGACCTAAATAAATTCGAAATCCAAATATCGAATGTCGAAACAATATCGAATGATCAAAATAATAAATTCTAAACAAAAGTTTATAACATTAAGATTTATAATTTAGAATTTGTTTCGTATTTCGTGCTTCGGATTTGACAATCAGTTTGTTAAGGAGCTTTTGGCTTATGTTTCTAAAACTTTTCATAGCAGATGTCAAAATGATCTTCAGAAATCGCCAATCGTTTTTTTGGGCATTGATGTTTCCTTTGATGTTTACATTTATTTTCGGCTTCTTTTTCGGAAACTCTTCATCTGCCGGTAATGTCGCCTATTTAGACAATGCTAACAACGAAATATCGCAATCCTTGCGCTCCACGATGGATCAATCCGGCCTTTTCAAAATAAATGATACCTACTCATCCGTAGATGATATTAAAAGTGCAGTTAAAAACAGCAAAATATCCGCCGGCATAGTTGTGCCAAAGGGATACGGGCAACAATTCGCAGATTCAAGCACCGAACTCAAAATTATATATGATCCCGGAAACGCTACAACAAACGCGGTAATTGTGGGTTTTCTCGATCAGTACTCTACCGCACTAAATTATAAAATTAGTAATACCAAACAGATATTTTCCGTTGTTCAAGAAAAAATCAGCGATAAAGAGCTAAACTATTTCGACTTTGTGCTTGTCGGCATCCTGGGCCTAGCTCTTATGAACTCTTCGGTGATAGGAATATCGGTAAGCATGAGTAGGTACAGGGAAGATAAAATACTAAAAAGAATTACAACCACTCCGCTAAAGCCTTGGATGTTCATAACAGCAGAAGTTCTCTCTAGACTAATTGTAAATGTGATCCAAATCGTCTTGATACTCTCTATTGGAATATACTTCTTCAACGCGCACATCAACGGAAGTATCCCGATACTAGTATTGCTTTCTATGATCGGAGCAGTTCTCTTTCAACTTATCGGTTTCGCTATCGCGAGCTTTGCCAAAAGCACGGATGCCGCCCAAGGGATGACAACAGCCATTACGATTCCGATGATGTTTTTGGCCGGGGTATTTTTTCCGATAGACCTTCTTCCGTCCTGGCTCTATATGTTTGTAAAATACTTACCTCTTGCTCCGCTTCTTCGTATGATAAGGGGAGTGGCTCTAGAGTCGCTTTCGCCTTTCGACAATCCACAAAATATCTTAATTGTGGTAGGATGGATAGTAGTAGCATTAATTATCTCGTCATACAAATTCCGCCTCTCCGACGAGTGAATTAGATTATGAATGAAATACCAACCCCAATTGAGGCATCTGAAACGAAAATAGATGAATCTTATTATATCGAACCAGTAGTCATCATCAACGAAAGATTGGAATCTGGTGATGGTGTCGTTAACTGGAGAGAATTTGAGCTTGCTCATCAAGAATGCAATCTAAGAATTGATAGGGACCATAAAGACGAAGTTTTTAATGATTTGTATAGAGATAAGCTTGTGCAAATACTTAACGGAGCTATAGGCATTACTGTTGAACGCGCCCTTAAAGCATTGGAGCGAGCTAGATTTAACAAATATGATACTCTTACCGGACTCCAAAATTACGAGCATGTAAAAGATTCCTACATTGCTATGCTCTCTCGGATGAGAGATGATCAAATTGTGATATTTGGCATCATTGATGTCAATGATCTAAAGATTATTAACGATCACTTTGGCGGCGGACACGATGCCGGCGACCAAGCAATAGCGTGCGTTGCTGAAGCACTAAAAAGCGCGGCATCCAGCTTTGAGAATAGTTTCGTTGCGAGAATGTCCAGAGGCGACGAATTCGGCATATTTGTCGTTTGCGATCAACCGGGCATGAAAGATGCAAAAGATGATATCGTCGCAAGATTACATGAAGCATCGTTTACCGCACGCGTTCCTGCTAGCGATCAAGTTTATGAGCAAGACGTAAGTGTAAGCATAGGCTTTGCCGTCGCGGACAAAGAACATGCTATTAATTTCAACTTATTAAAATCCGAGGCTGACGCCAAGATGTATGAGGAGAAGAGGAAACTGAAGGAGGGCCAAGATGCCTAAGTCAATTTCGCTTTTAATCGGGTCTTTGATCGGGATCGTTTGTTTAGTGGGTATTTACTACGGTGCGCAGTATTATCAAAATCTTATTACCGGAAGCAACGAGGGCATACTCAACGATGGCGCCAGCACGCGCGATACTTCCGCTGCATCGGACAGTCTGGAAAACTCCACGAACTGGAGTAAATACGAAAATTCTACTTACAAATATTCCATAAAATATCCTTCGAACGCGTCGCTTTCGTACTTCGATACCGCGGGAAATGAAATTAAAAGCGAGAGCAACAAAGCGGGGTGTGCAAAAATAACTTACGACTCTGGATCAATAATCGTAAGTGCAGACTCGAAGCCGAACTATTGCATCATTGCATCAAAGCCCAAAGGCTATAGCACCTTAAAAGATGTGATAAATATCAAAGGAGTCGCATACGAGACCACCGGCTATTTCGAGGAATCCGCGAACTCTTTGAATCAAATACTCAATCTGGAATATTCCGATGAAATATTTATTCAATATTCGATATCCACTCCCAAGGATACCGATATTGACTTCGACAAAGCAAAGTCGGTGATTGAGATGAGTCTAAAAACTTTCATTAAATCATGACAGGAAAAACCCATAGAACTCTTGGTATTGCTTCCGGAACGCTTGCGTGCGCAGCATACGCGCAAAATAGTTACTCCCCGTCTACATTATTCGCATCCCTTGCGATATCATACTTCGGTTCGCTTCTCCCTGATATAGATCGCTCGGCTTCACTGATTTGGGAATCGTTGCCTTTTGGCAAAACTGCAGGCAAAGTAGTTGATCCGTTTTTTAAACATAGAAATATCACGCACTCGCTTTTAGGTTTGGCATTATTCAACTTCGCCGTTCTCGGTTTAACCAGAATTTTTCCTGATTATTGGTTGATTGATGCCAATGTTTTATTCTTAGTGTTTTTTGTCTCTTATGGGAGTCATCTTGTCGCTGATATGTTTACAGAGGAGGGGATACCGCTATTCTTTCCAATGAAAAAAATGATCGGTATTCCGCCGAAACCTTTTGAGAGCGTAAGAATCGTCACCGGTAAATGGTTCGAGAACTTAATAATCTACCCCGCCGTCAATGTAGGATTGATATTAGTAATAGTTCTATATTGGCAAAAAATCAGAGTAATCTTGTTCAAGTAGTTATCTCTTTTCAACGGCTACCGCTCCGTCGGGACAAAAGCGCTTGCATATTCCGCAAGTGATGCATTTTTCTATATTAAGATCGGGTATATTTGCCCCGAAAAATCCGACCTCACTTCCTTTCGAAAGTGCTCCAACCGGGCATTTTTCGACGCATATTAGACAACCCTTGCATAAACTTGGTTTGATAATCCCTTCCCTTTCTTTGTTTCTATAAAGCTTATCGCCAAGATCTGCTTTGAATTCAGCCTTTGAATATTCTCCCTTCTCAAGTACTATCTTCGCCCCAAACTCCAGCGCCAGCTTGTTTTTCTCTTCGATCTCTTTGCTTTTGAATTTACTCTTGAGCTTTTCAAAAACATTTTCCCAGAGTTCAGTTTTATCGAATCCCAAATAGTTCCCTATCACTCCCAGAACCAGCAAGTTGTATGATTTTGCTCCGAATTTTGTTAGCGCGTATTTGCTCCCGGGGAATCCTATCGTTTTGGTCGCGATTTTGTGGATATCTTTTGCCTCTATTGTGGAGCTATCGAAAATTACATCTGTATTCGGGGTAATAAATCTTTTGATGTCCTTAAGCGCCCTTTCACGCATTACGACGATTATGTCGGCATCGTCAAATCTCGGATAATAAATAGTCCCTTTGGAGATAATTACATAAGCGATAGAGGATGCTCCTCGTTGCTCTACACCAAAATAGGGGATATATGTTGCGTTATATCCTTTGCCTATCGCAAGCGCGGCTGTGACCTCCGCAATGGTCTGTACGCCTTGTCCGCCCTCACCCGCAAATAATATTATTGTAGTTTCATGTATCATTTTTATATATCCATTTTCATTACTAAATCATTTCTGTGATGATTTCTGTGGCGGTATTTCGCCAATATGGTAATAACTCTCCGCCATCTTTAATCTCTCAAACGATCCTTCTGCGTCAGTTTTCCAGTTTGTGGGGCAGATCGATAAAATCTCTAAAAATGAAAATGCATTATTCTCAATTTGAGTTTTAATTGCCTTCTTGATCGCTATTTTAACCGCTTCCGGTGCGGACATTGATGTTCTTGCGATGTAGGCCTTGTCGGATGCAATATTTCTGATTAGCTCCGGCCCATGCATCCCAGGACCGAATTTAACTTCTTTCCCCGTTGGAGTTGTGGTCGTAATTTCATTCGGCATCGTCGTCGGTGCCATTTGACCACCGGTCATGGCATAATTTTCATTATTAACCAAAATGATAGTTACCGGATCGTTTCGGAAAGCAGCATGAAGTACAGATTGCAGTCCTATGGCGTATCCGCCGCCGTCTCCCATGTAACCAATTACTACTTTTTTTGGTTTCGCCATTTTATATCCAACAGCTGTCGGTGTGGTCCTCCCGTGATGCGTCTGGACAGTATCAAAATTATAGAAATTCCATGCTAAAAGAGAACATCCGATGTCTATAAAGAATTTAACCTCTTGTTCCAACTTCAAATCATCAATAACAAACCCCAATTGCTTGAGAATAATAGCATGGCCACACCCAGGACAGAAAAAGTGCGGTTTTGTTTTCTGATTCCAACATTTTGGCATTGTCTCAATCATATGCAACATATCTCGTTAATCGTTTATCGGTAACGAAGCCCGTGTTATCAATACTCAATAACCAAGATACAATCACCAGTTAATAACCAATTTGCAAATAACCAGATAAGACATCATTTGTATATATTGGCATTTGAATATTGAATATTGTAGCTTAACTGATTATTGATGATTGATTATTGATGATTTATGAAATAACGGGCATCGTAACCGTTGGACTTGTGACTTGTGTCATATATGACGGTGGGGTTCAATCTTTCTCTATTTTGTTTACTATCTCTTTTGCCGTGAAGCCTTGTGCCGGTTTTGATATCTCAACGATTTCACCACAAAATTTATCAAGTTCGTATTTTATTATATGTGAAAGCTGGTTCCTCGACGACTCAACAATGTAAATCTTTTTCTTTCCGCTTGATACTTTATTAAGAGTTCGTGAATCAATCGGGTTCAATGTTATCGGCTTAAACAATCCTATTTTTCTTCTATTATTTCGCATAATCTCAACTGCTTCTTTCGACGCTTGTGCTACCAGCCCGTGGGCGATTATAATTTCAGATGCGTCATTTATTTTGTAAACTTCCGATTCGGCGATTTGTGATCTTAAGCGATTCCAATCAGCAATATTTTTATCAAGCTCGGCTCCGAATTCCTCCTCCGAACTAAAACAGTTACGAAGATATGTGGGGTTTTTCTTTCCTTCAAGCATTTCAGTTGATTTTATCGGACGAATGGATTTTGACGGCGAAAATTTAGTTTTCATTTTCGCTAAGTATCCGTCACCAAGAAGAATTGATGGGAATTTGTATCTCCAAGCTGTATTAAAAGTTTTAATTGTCAATGAGTATAATTCATCAATTGATGAAGCCGAGTATACGACTCTAAGTCCATCGCCGTTGCCGCCGAACGCGGCTAAATTTACTTCTTGCTGTGAATAATTGACGGTACCGGTCGACGGACCCCCACGTTGCATAACAATCGCGACAAAAGGAATTCTCAAATTCTCCGCCATTGAAAGCGGGTCTTGCATTAGCACATGACCCGGACCGGCGGTAGCCGTAAAGGCTTTCTTCCCGCCCAGTATTGACCCTATGGTCGCAAAACCGGCAGATGTTTCATCTTCAGTTTGTAAAAATTGTAGATTTCTGTTACTGCTCGCGGACTCTATCCAACCCTGCAAAATCTCCGAGGAAGGTGTTATCGGATACCCAAACATAGCCTCGGCTCCGGCTTCTATGGCCGCCAAAACGATCACTTCGTTTCCGGAGTATAATTTTTGGACATTTTTTTGCATACTTAATGATTATATATGATAACGAAGAACACTACCACTGGTCATATCCGCTGATTAACATTGATATTGATATAGTTAACCGTTTGTCGGTTACGATGCCCGTTATGTCCTACTATGTCAAAGGTTCAACGACCCGGGCTTCGTTACCTTGGGACGGCTACCGAGTGTGTAATACCCGTACTTTCGTTAAAGAGCCAGATTCTACTTTGATTTTAAATCAAGAATCTGGCTATCGCTTTCTCTTCATCCGGCTCAACCTTTACGACCCTTTTGATTTTTAAAAATTCCAATCCTTCCATCACCATATCTCTTATAACGCTGGAACCGGCCCCAATCTTTCCTGTGAAAATTACCATGTCAACTCCTTGCATTAACGTTGCATATCCGCCTATATATCTTTTAATCGAATTTGTATACATTTTCAAAGCCAATAATGCATCGGCCGTACTCGTCTCATCCTTCTTGAGACTCAATGATGGCAAATAATTTGAATCTTCAATCTTTTGCCCGGCGAGATATAGTACATCGTACATATTCCCCGATGTCCCGGTGAGCCCGGCTAAACCGGATTCATTATTGATTATTTTTTCCGTTTTTTCCGCCCCCAACTTTCGTATCAGATAAAAAACTATTCCCGGATCGATATCTCCAGTTCTAGATTGCATAATCAACCCGCCGGAAGGGGTTAATCCCATAGAAGTATCTAGCGGCTTTTTGTTGACAATAGCACATACGGAGCAGCCGGCTCCCAAATGAATCGATATCACCCGGTCTCGACTTTTAGCTCCCGATTCTTCCAAAGCATATGCGTGGGATATCCCATGAAACCCAAATTTCTTTATTTTCTCTCTATCTGCAATCTCTAGCGGTAGGGGATAAGTTATGGCTTCTGCTGGTAAATCTTTGAAAAAAGATGTATCGAAAAATAGTTTATGTCGCTGCTTTAAGAATACCTTTTTAGAAACTTCAATATTTTCGATCGCCGGCGGATTGTGTAGGGGGGCGAGGGAGGAAACCACTTTTAGCTGCTTGATGATTTTATCGCTCGCTTCCGCTCCATCCTTAAGCTCGCCTCCGGAATGTACTACACGGTATGCTACAGTTTTAATATCGTATCCCTCGAGCTTTTCCTCGTTAATTATTTGTAAAGATGCGTTAGCGTGGTTTTTAGTCTCGCTTTCACCGATTCTTGCAACACTTGCAGATTTTATCAAAACTAACCTCTTTGCTTTCACATCGTAGAGCTTGGCTTTTAACGATGATGAACCTGCGTTCCATATCAATATCATAGAACCTTTCAAATAATTAGCTCTGCGCTTGTGTTCTTTTCGATACCAGCCGCATTTCCTTCATCCGTATCCAGATGGACATGGTTTTCAAAATCATCATCGACTCTTGTAACAATATCGTAATATATTGTTGATCTTTTGCTTTTAATTTGTACCGCCACATTTTGGCCAGTTTTTACCCTTAACTTCTTAGCCAAATTTGTTGATACGTGCCAATGTCTCTTGGGTACAATTGCAATGTTTTTCAATATTTCACCAACAGGACCTACAACTTTTATTTTTGCTCCGCCACTTTCACCGGAGACTTTGATCGGCGGATCTATCCCCAAAACCCTTGCGTGACTCATACTTAATTCGAACTGCGATTTCTCTCGTAGCGGACCGATAACTCTAACGTCAAGCAATCTCCCCTCCGGACCTACCACCTCTACCGTTTCGTTTGCGGCATACTCATAATCCAAACTCAATTTATTTCTGATCGTCGGCTCCTCACACCCAAAAAGAGTTTTAAAGTCCTCCCGAGTCAAATGGATGTGTCTAGCTGAAATTTCCACCGTTGTCTTCATTTTATCCTCGCATTATTAAATTAACGACTCCCCGGTCATCTCATCAGGCTTCGTAATATCCATTATTTTGCAAATTGTCGGCGCAATATCATATGTCGAGCTTTTTGCTCTCAAGAGACCCTCTATCGTGATCTTTCGCTGGATTAATGAATCATCATTATTTAAACTCTCACTATCTTTTAGATAGATAAAAGGCAGAGGATTGCTATTAATGCCCGCGCTCTCTAACCCGCTTTCATCAGCTAAAATTATTGTCTGATAATTATTTTGAAAGTTGATCTCAACCATTTCTCCCAATAATTTATCGACAACTTTTATTGATTCAATATCCTCCTTGATGCTTCCTGTCCTTGCCGAGAAGTCGCTAGCCGACAGATAGCTTGTTATTATATTGATATTATCGCCTACTGTATCACGGTATGTATTCAACCACCTTTTTGCGTCGTATGTTTTTTCAGATCCATCGTTTGCCACCACGATACAGCTCCCGCTACTTTGATTTTTCTTCTTAAATCCACTTAAGTAATAATGTTTCCAAGAATTTTTGCTTCCAAAAATCTCGACGTTCTTCAACCCTGCATCTTCCGCTAATGATAAAACGCTATTATTTATTTGATCTCTATCGATAATTATACCAATATCTTTCGGGCCGGCACCGTAATAATAATCGGTTAAAGTTGATATTTTAATCCCCATCGGTTTGTAAGATTTGCTTCCGACCTCGAAAGCGCTTAAGTATCTAATAAAATTATTTAAGTTACTCCTTTTATAATCCAGAGAGAGAACGGAATCGAAATCAAATATTTTTCCGATCGCCTGATTCCCGCTGCATATGATGTGAGGCTCCAAATCATCAAGTTTTGGCAAGTTTTTGTTTTTGGAAAGAACTGATATCGCGTCAAGCGCCTTCTCGCCGGTTCCCAATACTATGGACGAGTACGATCTCTGAAAGTTCTTACTTCCGATCTCACTCAAATAATGATTCCCCTGAATCGAAGATATCTGCGCCTCCTCAAAATCGTTTATACTATTTGCAAGCGTTTCCACTTTCCTAGATACCGCTCCTGTCTCGCCCTCTAAAATCAGATGGATGTTGATATTTCTTATCCGCTCGACTTTCAATATTTCGAGTAGGATCTTTATGTTGTCCGGATCGGAATATTCATCGTTTTCCGCAATGGTTGTAACAAGATTAAGCGACGAAGTATTTGTCTTACAATTTTCTATAGATTTTTTAAGCTCTAGACATTCGCCAAGCTCTCTTCTGCCCACAACATCATCGACAATTTCCTTTATCCTTTTTACCTCCCTGCCCACATATATTTCCGACAGGGTGATTCCGTCTTCATCCGCATACAAGCCAGCTTTTTTTTGAGCTGGTTTAATTATCATGCACAAGCCCTGTCCCCAGAACTTCAAAAAGTTGCCCGGGTTGGCCGCCGCTATTGCATTTCCTCCCCAGCTCGAAGAAAGCCCCCAACCGTTTAATATGATCAATGATAATTTTTTAATCATCTTCTACTCTTTGATCAAACATACACCATCCATTTCTATTGGCTTTTCCGCTCCTATAAGCCCCAGCATCGTCGGAGCGATATCGGCAAGTTTTCCACTTGGGTTGAGAATAAGCTTCTTTTCCTCTGCATTTTTCATAATCATAAATGGTACTGGATTCGTGGTGTGCTCAGTATCCGCATCGGAAGTGGCCGGGTTAACCATCTGCTCGGCATTTCCATGATCAGCGCATATCATCAGAGTAGCACTGTTCTTTATCACCGCATCGCATATTCTCCCCAAACAAAGGTCGACGAAGGAAACCGCCTGAATCACGGACTCAAGATTTCCTGTGTGGCCAACCATATCTGCGTTAGCAAAATTAACGACATAGACATGGTATGACCTTCTGTTTATCTTTAATATCAACCTATCGGTGATTCCTTTTGCGCTCATCTTTGGGGACAAATCGTAAGTCCTCACTTTCGGCGATGGAACCATCTCCCAATCTTCTCCGGGAAATGGCTTTGTTCGCCCTCCGTTTATAAAATATGTCACATGCGGATATTTTTCTGTTTCAGCGATATGGTATTGTCTCAAATTATTTTCAGATATAATTTTTGCGAGGGGAGACCGAACTTTATCCGGTTCAAAAATTCGTGCAATATTTTCGCTTCCCATCTCCTCGTAAGTCGCAAAAGTGGCAACAAATAAATCAGATAAGTTCTTTTTATCTTCGAAACCTTTGATATTCTGTCCGACCAATGCTTTTACTAACTGCCTGATTCTATCGGCCCTAAAGTTAAAAAAGATGATTGAGTCGTCGTTTTTGATTGTTGAGATCTGATTTTCCTTGTCGACAATAACTCTTGGTTCGATAAACTCATCGGTAATCCCCCTGCGATAAGATTGGCTGAATACGTCTATCGCTTTTTCGCACTTCTCTGCTTCCCCCAAAATCATCGCATTATACGCCCTTGCCGTCCTGCCCCAACGGTTGTCTCTATCCATACCATAGTATCTGCCCATTACTGAAGCAACCCTGCCTACACCAATTTTTTTAATCTCTTCTTCCACTTCAGATATATACTCTATGCCACTCATAGGATCGGAATCTCTACCATCAGAAAACAAATGAATAAAAACATTGTTGAAATTCGATTTTTTAAAATAGTTAAGTAAGGCAAAGAGATGATCGATGTGGCTGTGAGTACCGGTTTTCGACAACAATCCAACAAGGTTTACGGCGCTCTGATTTTTTTGCGCATGGAGAAGCACCTGTTTCATCGCCGAGTTTTCATAAAATTTTCCGCTCTCAATCTCGCGATTTATCATCGGAAAATCTTGGTGTACCACTCTTCCTGCTCCGATATTCAGATGACCGGCTTCGGAGTTTCCCGGCGCATCTTCCGGCAACCCCACCGCTCCATCCGAAGCTCTAATCGTCGACGAAGGACAACTTCTCCAGAGCCTATCAAAGTTTGGCGTTTTCGCGAGCGTGATAGCATTTCCACCCCAAGATGGAGCGATTCCCCATCCATCCAAAATCAACAAAATAAGCGGCAAATTTATCAAATTATCCGAAGTGGCATTTTTTTGACTTGAAAAATACGAGTCCAACCCACCTCCTTTTACTATTCTAAGTATACTTTATTAAAGGCAAATATTGCAATATTATTTGGTGATGTTTGAGTTGATTAAAATTGAATATCTATCTCATATGTGATAATTTATACATGTGCAATTGATTACTTTTAAACTTTACGCTTTTCACTTTTAACTAACTTTGTGCCGGCGTGGCGGAACAGGTAGACGCGCACGACTCAAACTCGTGTGATAGCAATATCATGTCGGTTCGATTCCGACCGCCGGCACCAAAC
The DNA here is from genome assembly GCA_001776195.1 of Candidatus Berkelbacteria bacterium RIFOXYA2_FULL_43_10. Taxonomy (GTDB): domain Bacteria; phylum Patescibacteriota; class UBA1384; order XYA2-FULL-43-10; family XYA2-FULL-43-10; genus XYA2-FULL-43-10. The sequence goes on along the minus strand of MEZY01000002.1, from coordinate 11,108 downwards.
TGCGGGACGCGCACGACTCCTGCCCGCAATCACTGAAGCTCAAGCTTTTGCGGCGGGCAAAGTCTTATAATGGTAGCGTTGTTTAACTTTTATCAAATTTAATAGACGAACAAATACCGAACTTATCCACAACAGATAAAACCGTAAAAGTTCATTTATGGTAAAATGTTTATATGGAAGATCTACTATCAATTAATCAAGCATGCGATTTTGTAAGAACATTTTTTAGCCGAAATGTTACACCCTCAAATATTTCTTATCTTGTACAATATGGACGAGTTAGAAAATTTGGGAATAATGGCAGTACACAAGTTGTCAAAATAGACTTAATGGATTACTACAACAGCACTAATGTGCGTTCACGAGAAAAATATTGGAAAGATAAACTCGGTCATGACTTGAACTGGGCGCTGTCCTTTGAACAGTTTAAAGAATATGAGACCACAAAACATGTGCATCGTCTTCATCCCTACAAGGGTAAGTTCATTCCTCAGTTGGTAGAATATTTTCTTGATGGTCACGTCGATAAATTTAAGAAAAATATATACTTTAAACAAGGCGATATCTTACTGGATCCATTTATGGGTTCCGGGACAACACTGGTACAATCCAATGAATTAGGTATCCATTCCGTGGGGGTAGATGTGTCTCGATTCAACTGTATGATCGCAGAAACAAAACTCTTAGACTATGATTTTAATGACGTTGAGCGTCAAATTAATAAGATGAAATTGCTTATTAACAATTATGAAACTGATAAAAACATTATGCCGTTTGAAAATACTCTACTTCGTGAGTTAACGATATTCAATAATGATAATTTTCCAAGTCCAGAATATAAATATAAATTTGCCACCAAGGAAATTAATGAGAAAAATTATTCTGCTGAAAAAGAAAAAGAATTGTTGAAGAGATACCTCGATCTAGCGAAAAAATACGAAATTGAATTGAATACTCAATCGTCTGATGGATTTTTAAACAAGTGGTACATTAAAAATGTTAAGAATGAAATCGGTTTTGTATTTAATCAAATAAAAAAAATTAATAACATTAAGACAAAAAAAATACTTGCTGTAATACTAAGCAGGACAATTAGATCATGTAGGGCCACGACTCACTCTGATCTGGCCACACTCAAGGAACCGCAAACAACCACATATTATTGCTGGAAACATAAAAAAATATGCAAACCGATTTTTTCAATTAAGTCATGGTTTAACAGATATGCCGACGACACATTGGATAGAATAAAGACGTATGATGAGTTAAAGAAAAATTCACATTGTGCGATAATTCCATCTGACTCAAGAACTGTAGATATAGCGGAAGAAATATCAAGAAGAAATAAAAAACTTTATCAACTGTTCAAAAAGCAAAAAATTAAAGGCATATTCAGCTCGCCTCCCTATGTCGGACAAATTGATTATCACGAGCAACACGCTTACGCTTACGACCTATTCGGCTTTAAAAGACAAGACCAATTGGAAATTGGCCCTTTATTCAAAGGCAAGGGCACAGAAGCAAGAAATTCGTATATCGAGGGCATATCCGATGTATTGAATAATTGTCGCAAGTATTTATCAAGTGATTATGATGTTTTTTTGGTGGCTAATGACAAATACAACATGTACCCGGAAATTGCCAGACGGTCAGGAATGAAAATCATCAATCAATTCAAGAGACCGGTTTTAAATAGGACAGAGAGGGACAAGTCACCCTATTCGGAAATTATATTTCATATTAAAAATATAGGTTAAACAATGAGTCTCGATCAAGACAAAATCATTCGGATAGAGGAAGAGGCGAAGAAGATCATTGCCAGCCGCCCAGAATCATTTCCTGACGAAACAACCATGATAAGAAATGCGCCGTTTCACACTGAGTTTTTAAGTTGTTTTAAAGATAGATTGAAACCATTAAAATTGGGAATTCCGCAACTTGTAGCGTTGGCGAGTTGGCTACATGGGCTGAATACTTCCTTGGGTTCGGGATTTGAAAACTTTGCACATATTCTATCTGGGGGATACAAGAGAAGTTTTACTGGGCATTTCGTTTTGAAAGTGGGACAAACCCAAGCAGCCAGGATTGAACAAATTATTAGAGATCTAAAGTCAGGAAATGTTTCGCCAGATTTGAAGAGAGAAAATAACGCATTATTAAGTTGCATAGCTAACAATAAGGAAATCGATTCTTTAGCTTTCACTGTGGATAACTATCTCGAATCAAAATATGAAATTGACGCAATCGAGCTAAAATCAGTAAGACCAAACTCCGGAGAAGGTAGGGGTGAAAAACAAAAGATACTTTATGGCAAAGCAGCCCTAATGCTACTCCACCGAAAAAAAGAGATTAAATTTATGATCGGGTTTCCATTTGATCCCACATCAGATAGCCCTACTAAATATAATAAAGAAAGATTCTTTAATTATCTCATAGAATTTAAGAAGTTTTTTGACATGAACGAGATCTTAATTGGATCGGAGTTATGGGATCATCTAAGCGGTGAAGAAAATACAATGGATAAAGTATTAGAAATTATTCGCAAAACTGTTAAGAAAATTCAACATTGATCTCAGACTATTTACAAATAATTTAAAAAAACAGAATTTTTTGGAGTTGATTGAAATTTTCAAATTAATACTTGGGGAGGGAAGATGACGATTGTAAAAGTGAGAAGCGAAAAATATGGTGAGGGGACAGTTGATGTGGCTAATTGGTGTAATCCTGGAATCTTCTTGCTCGACTTAGTTGACACCATCGGCGATACTTGGCCTGTTTATAAAGATGATTTTTTGAAACGAAAGAGATAAATATATTTTTATGATTAACCTTCAACCGCCACCTCGTAGGTGGCGGACAGGTCAGAGATGAAACATAAAATTCTAACCGAAACTGATCTAGAGTATTTATTCGCTAGCAAAAAGAGGGGAGTGCGTTTTCCTCTTTGGGCGATTTATTCTGTCATCTTTATCGCTTCGCTCGTTATCATATTCACCGTTGCGAACTTCTCTTCGATATCACAAAAGATCGGCTATTCTTTTCGCAATCAAGACAACTCCTCTGAAACCTCCGATCTGCCAACAATATCAAACTTCGGCGATGACCCCGTCCTCACAGGATCCATCCCCAAGCTCGAAGAAAATACAATATTTATCCCCAAAATCAATGTTACCGCTCCTATCTCTTGGAATGTCCCGAACATACCGGACAAAGTATCGGTTGGATTAGAAAAAGGAACAATTCACCTTGCCGGCACCGCCCTGCCAGGGGAAGTCGGTAATGTCTTTATCACCGGTCACAGCTCCGACTATCTTTGGGCAAAAGGAAACTACAAATCTATCTTCGCCCTTATGTCGGAGCTTGTAATTGGCGATCAAACATACATCAGGTACGCGAACGTAACTTATATTTACAAAATTAAGAGCAAAAATACAGTTAAGCCAGATAATCTTTCCGTGCTCAAGCAGGGCAGTGACTCCACTCTCACAATTATGACTTGCTGGCCGGTTGGGACCAGCCTATATAGGATGATAGATGTCGCCGATCAAATCTATCCAAATCCAAAATCAAATTCGAATCAAGATGCTGAATCTGCTCCAAACACTCTCCCCGATATTCGTTAGCACCAAGAGTCAATCACATCGGACTTTTGCCTTGTAGTACTTATCATTGTCTCGAAAATAAATCACCTTTCCTTGGTATCTAAATAAATATTTTACATTTACTGCCTCGTCAAGCGTAACAAGCAATGTGTCGTTCAAACCATCTCTATCTATAATTCTAATTTCTTTATCGCTTAAATAAGTGATATATTTCTCGTTGGAATACCACTTTACCTGAGTAATTTTTGATGAGAATCTTGTCACCAACCGCTCATTCAACCAGATCTCGTATCCGTTCGACGAAAGCTTGCCTTTCGGGCTTTCGGCCAAGGTGCTGTCGGGAGTTGAATTCATCCAGTTAATCTCATCTTGGGTCATCGAAGAGATCTGGGCTTTACTTACAAAAAAAACTATTTCACTGAATTCTGACAATATCTCCGGTTCGATTTTGGCATTGCGCTCCCAGTTTTCGCATCCTTTTTTCGATGCCACAATATAATATTCGCCTCTCTGCAAAGTCTTAACTATAGTCGACTTTGCCTCTATCTCTTTGCCGGAAACTTCAATTTTGTCAGGCTTGTCAATACAATTTAATACCATCAATCCATTTTTAATTATTTTGAAATTCTTGAAATTAATCGAGTAACCCTGTGCGTAAAATATTAGTGATCCGGCAGCCAAAACTACTATCAAAAAAGCCAGGCTTTGCGCCAAGATAATTTTTTTAAATCGATAAGTTCGCGTGTAGGCTCTTTCCATACAACGACAATCTTATCAATTTAGGTTTGATCTGTAAATGCTATTGAAAAATGAGCCGATCTGGAGTAGGATATTAGGTAGTAGATACTCAATATTCATCTGATAATATTATACATTTCACTTCAGTCGGAGGCTTCTTTTATGTCGGTATACAAAATAATCGGCGGCGAACATCTACACGGCAGTGTTAAAATCTCAGGCGCAAAGAACGCCGCTCTTAAAATTATTGCCGCCTCTATAATGGCCGACTCTCCCTCAACAATTCATGATGTGCCAAGAATTTTGGATATTATTAAACTTGAAGAAATTATCGAACAAGCTGGTGCGAAAATCAATGTTGATGGCAATACTGTCGTCATCGATCCTTCCTCAATAAATACAACCAAGCTCGACCATGACCTGGTTAAGCAGCTTCGCGGCTCTATAGTTTTAGCGGGGCCGATGCTCTCAAGATTTCATCAAGTTGAATTTGCGCAACCAGGTGGCTGTCTCATAGGGGCAAGACCTATCGACACTCATCTACATTTATTTTCTCAATTTGGAATTAAATTAGTTGAAGGAGGCGACTCTTACACCCTTAAGGGCAAACCGGTTTCCGGAGATATCACTCTGAATGAATTAAGCGTAACCGCTACGGAAAATGCGATTATGGCCTCTGTCCTCTCTCCCGGCACTACCACGATCTATGCCGGTGCATGCGAGCCGGAGATTGAAAATCTAATCGATTTCTTGAACAATATGGGAGCAAAGATAAAGACTTATTTCGGGCACAAGATCGAGATCGAAGGTGTAGAGAAACTTCATGGCACCGAGCACAGGATAATTCCCGATAGGATTGAAGCCGGCACCTACATTCTGGCAGCTTTGGCCACAAATTCCGAGATAGAAGTTACCAATATCAATCCTGAGCATTTAAAACACGTATTAAACCGTATTAAAAACAGTGGAGCTGATATTTCAGTATCTGCCAATTCATTATCAACAAAGAAGCACTCGGGTCTCAAATCTGTTGATATTGATACCCGTACTTATCCGGGCTTCCCTACCGACCTTCAATCTCAGTATGCAGTATTCTCCGCCACAACAACCGGATCCACACGAATATTTGAGACAATTTTTGAAAGCAGATTCGGCTACATTGAAGAAATCAAAAAAATGGGTGCCGATATTTCAGTTGAAAGTCCCCATATTGTTTACGTGCACGGTCCGGTAACGCTTCAGGGAACCGAGATAGATGCGCTTGATATTCGTGGCGGGGCGGCTTTGGTTATGGCTGGCCTTATTGCCAATGGAACTACAACTATAAATGGAGCCGAACTTATCAAGCGCGGCTATGAAGATATGGCGGGCAAACTTCAGAAACTCGGTGCAAATATTGAGGAAATTGATTGATCTTACTCGTGATGTGTAATTATTCCCAAGCAGGAATAGAATGAAATTGTCATTTCGATCCATCCCGCTAAGCGGGAGGCGAGAAATCTACCATTTAATACATAAGTAATTACAATAATTTGTATATCTCTCGTCGTGGAACTACACACGATGTCGAGATGACAACTCCCGAAATCACCAATTAATTACACAACACGCGTTAATTTGATATTCTAACACTAATACCCCACACTGATGTCCACAAATATTTGATATGTCAAAGAAAATTGCTATAGATCTCGGAACAACAAATGTTATTGTTTACATCCCCAAGAAGGGGATTGTTATTAACGAACCCAATGTTGTCGCCCTTCAAGCCTCCGATTCTAAAATAATGGCAATTGGCAACGAGGCCAAGGAAATGCTCGGCCGAACTCCGGAAAGCATCGTCGCCGCCCACCCTCTGCAAGATGGTGTCATCGCCAATTTTAGAATAACCAAGTCAATGATAAAGATATTTATTGACCGAGTCATGGGCCGAATCAGATTTTTTCGTCCTGAAGTAATGATTACCGTACCGGCCGGAGTAACTTCAACCGAAAAGCGCGCTGTTATCGATGCCACAATTGGCGCCGGCGCCAAGCAGGCCTACATTATTAAAGAGCCGATTGCGGCCGCACTTGGCGCAGGTATTCCCATCGCCACGCCATCCGGACATATGATTATCGATATCGGTGGTGGCACTTCGGAAGTAGCAGTTCTATCTCTTGGCGACATTGTCTCTTCATCATCCGTCAGAGTCGGTGGAATGAAAATAGACCAAGCGATTTCCAGCTTCATCCGAAAAAAACACAGCTTAATTATTGGCGAACAAACAGCAGAGGATATCAAAATCAAGATCGGATCGGCAATACCGCTCAAGAAAGAGATGAGAATGGAAATATCCGGCTCAAATGCGGTCTCCGGGCTTCCCGAAAGCCTGATTGTTTCATCTGACGATGTGGTAAAGGGGATTAAGTCTCCGATGCTTGAGATTATCAATGCCGTTAAGGAGGTGCTTCAGAATACTCCTCCGGAGTTAGCTTCCGACGTTATGGATAAAGGAATAATATTGACCGGTGGGGGAGCAATGCTTAGAAACCTCGATGTTTTATTCACCAAAATAACCGGCGTTCCCTGCGAAGTCGCAGAAGAACCCCAGCTTTGTACCGCCAAGGGTTGTGGAATAGCCCTAGATCACTTGCAAGCTTTTAAGCAATCTGTCCTTTGGGCAAAATCATAAACTGAAATTTTGTATTATTACCACCACAGAAAGACACCACAGAATCACACGGAAATTAGTTATTGGCCATTAGTTCGATTAGTCATCCTTGCTTGTATTGTTCCGTGATATTCTGTGGCACAGTTCCGTGGTGGTTATGATTCATTATTCGAGTATAAGTTAACCTCAATGGAAAAATGATGTCCCTACATATAGCAATTAATGGAACTGCTCTTACAAAAAAACAACGTACTGGAGTTGAAAATTTTACAGTTAATCTCGTAATCTCCTTGTCCAAATTCGATAAGAGTAATCGATATACGATAATTCTTCCCGGAAAACCGGTTGTTGATATTGAAAACGACAATATTACTTTTTGTGAGATTAAATCAAAATATTTTTGGCATCGAATCGCTCTCCCCAGGGCTCTGGGGAAAGTCAAACCGGATATTTATCTGGAGCCGAGTTATATGCTTCCAGCAAGGGGCAACTACAAATCAATTATCGTTATACACGACTTGGCCTCAAAATATTTCCCGAAAGCATATACGAGCCATGAGAGGTTAATGCTCAACTCTACTTTCAAAACGGCAGAAAGAGCATCCGGCATAGTATTTTTAAGCGCAAATACTAAAAAAGATTTTTGTAAGTTTTATACAATTGATTCACCCTGCAAAATTATTTATCAATCTTACGACGAGAAACTTTACAGACGACCGGAAAATATTGTAAATCCTTTGGGCGATATCGGAAGGTATATTCTAAATGTTGGCCGTCTTGAAACGAGGAAAAATATATTCAACTTGATAAAAGCATACGAAATCCTTGTGAGCAAGTATAATATTTCTCAGAAACTGATCCTAGTCGGGAAACCCGGTGTCGGATATGAAGAAATTGATAAATTGATCAATAAGTTGGATCCCAAAACTCGTGATAATGTCATTATCGCTGGATTCCTCGAAGATTCTAAAATGCCTCATCTTTACGCTGGTGCCGATCTTTTTGTTTACCCAACTCTCTACGAGGGTTTTGGGATCCCGATACTTGAATCTTTTTCTTGCGGAACTGCTGTCGCTTGCTCAAAAACCTCATCGCTACCCGAAGTAGCAGGAGTCGCCGCTATTTATTTTGATCCCAGGAAACCAGAGGATATTGCCGAAGCAATAAACAAACTTCTTTCCCATAGCTCCTTGCGCGGAGATTTGATAAAAAAGAGCAAAACACAGATTGATAAATTTTCCTGGGAGAAATGTGCGGAAGAGTTTATTGAATTCTTTAATTCCGTCTCGAAAGAAAATGAATAAGTCAAAACCAAAAATTGCAATCGTACACGATTTTTTAATAAAGCTCGGTGGTGCCGAGAAGGTTTTAGAGGTCTTGCATGAAATGTATCCGGACGCTCCGATATATACGATATTGTACGATGAGTCTGGAACCCGTGGTGTATTTGATAAAAAAGAATATAACATCATCCCTTCATGCCTGCAAAAATACTCCGGCTTCATTCGCAAGCGATCCAAACTCTTGCTCTCGAAATTCCCATCCGCGATTGAATCATTCAATCTTACAAAGTATGACATCGTAATAACTTCTTCCAATTCCTTTTCTCACGGCGCTATTACTAAACCTACAGCAAAGCAGATCTGCTACTGCTATTCTCCGATGCGATATGTTTGGGATTGGTATAACGAATATTTAGAAGAAAACAAAATCGGTTTTGGTCTATTCGGAATATATATCAGAAACTTATTTAGTCGTACCCGAGTTTGGGATTACAATATATCTGAAAGAACTGACAAATGGATCGCGATATCGAAAACAGTTGCTAAAAGAATCAAAAAATACTACCGTACGAACTCTTCGGTGATATATCCACCGACCGATATGGAGAATCTCGATATTGCAGCAGAGCCAACGCTTGACTACTATTTGATAATCTCTCGTCTCTCTCCCTATAAGAAGATTGATCTTGCTGTTGAAGCATTCAATCAATCCGGCAAGAAATTGAAGATAGTCGGGGAGGGGAGTGAGATTAATAAACTTAAATCAATGTCGAAAGCCAATATTGAGTTTCTCGGATTCAGGAACGAGAACGAGAAAATTCAACTTCTCCAAAATTGCAAAGCTCTGATTTTTCCGGGAGAAGAGGACTTTGGGTTAACGCCCGTAGAGGCAATGGCTTGCGGCCGGCCAGTGATCGCCTACGGGAAGGGCGGCGTGACGGAAACGGTGGTTGATGGAGTTACCGGAATGTTTTTTTATGATGATACACCCGAATCCTTAAATAATGCCGTAAATCAATTCGAATCAGAAATCGATAAATTTAAACCCGAAGTATGCAGGTCCCGCGCTGAATTATTTTCAAAAGATCGTTTTATTACGGAATTTAAAAAGATTGTTAATGATTCTTTTGCAACTAATCATTCCTGATCGGTTGCGCGATTGTCATTGCGAGCGGAGTGAAACGTAGCGCGGCAATCTAGATTGCTTCGGAGTACCTCGCAATGACAGCTTATAATAAATTACGTACATTGGTAGTTGCATCTATTTATTAGTGTTTCATCAGTGTGTAAAATCAGTGTAGTTATGAAGGTTCTTGATATCAAAATTGATCCGTTGAGTTTAAGTGAAGCGAAAAACACATTCCGTGCCTATATTATTGGTGAGAAATCTCATCTTATCGCTACTGTAAACAGCGAATTTGTTGTAAAATGTCAAACAGATTCTGAATTTAAAACTGTGCTCAATTCCAAATACGATCTTAATTTTGCCGATGCATACGGTCTTATCTGGGGTTTATGGCTTACCACGCTTTGGAAACCGAAGATCAAATATATCCGAGAAATATTTGTTTCGATCCAATGGTTGATTCTATTATTGCTCTATCCTCTGACACCGCTTTTAAGCAAAAAAGTGATCCCGGCTAGAATTTCCGGATCAGATTTTATCTGGGAGATGTGCAAAATTGCCGCCAGGGAGAAAAAAAGTATATTCCTTTTGGGCAATAAATTCGGACTTGATCCAAGCGGAGTAGAAAAAGTTTCGCTAGAGCTGCAAACAAAAATATATGATTTGAAAATCGCAGGAACTATCTCTGCTACTCCGGAGAAATCCGATGAGCAAGCAATTATTGAAGCGATACAAAAAAGTGGAGCCGATATTGTTTTTGTCGGTTTCGGAGCTCCGGCGCAGGAAAAATGGCTGGCTAGAAATTTGCACAAAACTGGTGCCAAGGTTGGAGTCGGTCTCGGTGGAACTTTCGATTTCATCTCCGGCGCACAAACTCGTGCTCCGAAATGGATTAGAATGATAGGTTTCGAATGGCTTTTCCGACTTATTCAGCACCCAAAACGCATCTCCCGCCAACTCGCCCTCCCCAAATTCGCAATTATGATATTAATTGATAGACTGAAGTCGTGACATACTAAAGTGACAAGATGTTATAAGCCAAAATATGAAGTCGTAATCTTTGTTTCAACGTTTCTATTCGCCAGATATTGAACGATCGTTCAATATCTGGCGAACATCGATCTTTGTATTTAATATATTTTAATGTAATTCTTTTTCTAGACATGGTTGTCAATCCAAAAAAATCTCAGGAGTTTATTCTATACGGAGTTGAATCTCTGTTGAATATTCTTTTAGATATTACTGCCAATGCCGCAAATAAAATAGTTCAAAGCAACTTAACTGATCTTGTCCGCGATGAAATGCAGACATCCAATGTTAATGTAAATAAATTATCCAAATCTCTTTATCAACTAAAACGTCGCGGATATTTGGATGTTGTCGAGGACTCGGTAGCATTGACAAATAAAGCTAAGATCAAAATGGTGGACAAGATTTCGTCCAATATTAATGAAGACAGTAAATATCACTTGGTGTCGTTTGATATCCCGGAAATTATGAAAAGAAACAGGAATCGATTCAGGAGAACAATAAAAAGAATTGGGTTTGTCCAAATTCAAAAAAGTTTGTGGGTGAGCAAAAAAGAGGTGGGTGAGTTGGTCGATATCGCAGCAAAAGAGAACAAGGTTGGCAGCTTTATCGCATATTTTGTCGCGGAATATTCAAACATCAATCGCCATATTTCAAAAATTACCAAGCGTGATAAT
>MEZY01000001.1:5018-8283 GCA_001776195.1 Candidatus Berkelbacteria bacterium RIFOXYA2_FULL_43_10 | reverse complement strand
GATAGTTTTTCCCCTCCATCGCCTCGATGGTATTAAATGTATCCGTCTGATTCTTATACTCCGCTGCGATCCAGGGAGCCGAGCGGGCGGTAGAGGAGACCCTTAATTCATCCAACAACCCCCTTAACCTACTTGCGGCATAACGTCCAAAATATACAGGATCGCTTCCATCGCCATTCAATGTTCCGTCATATGCTCCACTCGAACCATTAGGAGAGCCATCCAAATAAAGCTTGAAATTAGATCCATCTGCGACTGCTGTAATGTAATACCATTGTCCGGTATTGATCGCGCTGCTTTGGGCAGGACCAAGCGTCGTGTGATTAGATTGTGTAACATAAAATTGCAGAATACTGCTTGTCTGTGCTCTCAACAAATATATTTGTTGTCCGGCAGTTTCCCATGATGAAAATATCGGATTTACACTACTCAAAGTGTTAAAATTCGCCCAGCCCGATAATGTAAGAGCGGTTGATGGTTTTAATAACGATGGGTCGGAGACAGCAAAATAATCATCTCCGTCAAAACTGACCGAATTCCCGATTTTACCTGTCTGCTCATATGCAGGTGTCCCCGAAGCAGCGGCTGAGCCATTATTAACAGTGGAGTCAAGCACAGGACTCGAAGATTCATTCATATGCCAAACGCCAGCATAATTGTTTGACCAAACGCCATCTTGATGCTCCAGGTTCACCCCCGAGCCATTCCCATAATACATATAAACATAATCCGCCGAGCTGGAGGCGTTGACCTGCGGGACTTTGACCCAAGCGATGGAATCACCGGCTGGCACTTTGGTCTCCCACTCAAACGATAAAGGCGTGGTGTCGTCGGCGTCGACAAAGATGACATCATCCATATCCGCCTGAATCAAACTTGACCAGGCAAGAGTTGAATTGTTGGCTTTGACATCAATGGGGAAATTGACCAGATTTTCCGCTTGAGCGGAATTGTCAAACGAGATCTTTCTTCGGTATGAATAACTGTCGCTATTCTGCGGCGCGCCAAAGGTGGTAAATGTATTCGGCCCTTGATTCTTATACTCCGCCGCGATCCAAGGGGCAGAACGGGCAGTACTGGATATCTCGATTTGATCGAGAGAACCTCCAAAAAAATCCACATAAGGAGTAGCCGTCGTATACTCTGCAGCACCTATTGATAGGGCATTAGTGTTAGATTGAGGTGTGCCAGTCATTGATTTAGTGCTATCCAAATTACCATTGATGTAAAATTTGACGCTACCGCTTGCAAACGTTACAGAAATATGATTCCACGCATTTGCAGAGTAATTTCCGTCTGAGTCTTGCCTGTCGGCTCCAATACCACCCGAGCTGTCGACAAAAAAGGCAATTTTATTGTTGCCAAACATCGAAACACCATAATTGATGTTTGTATCTTCAAGCTTACCTTTTGCGAGAACGGATTTATTAGCGTTTGTATCGGTAGGATACCCCCAGAAGGAAATTGTAAAGTTGTTAGCAATATTGAGACTTGACGGATTTATTGCAGTAGATAAACGATCGTTATTTCTGTCATAACTCGTCGCCCCGTCGATTTTTCCCGTCGCACCAAAAGTAACGCCGCCGGATTGAGTACCATTATTTGCATTAGAAGTCGCGTCAGTTGCGGGACTTGAGGCATTTTGCATATGCCACACGCCTTTATAATTCGCATCCCAAGTCGACGCCACCACGCTCTGATCCCCGGCCGTGGCCAAGCCGTAATACATATAGATTTTGTCGGTGGAGGAGGAGGCATCAATCTGGGGAACTTTGACCCAAGCGATGGATTCACCGGCAGGGGTTCTCGATTCCCACTCGAACGATAAGAGGGTGGTGTTGTCGGAATCAACAAAAATGACATCATCAAGGTCTGCCTGCACCAGAGACGACCAGTTGAGCTCGTCATTGGTCGCCTTGACCATCACCGGAAAATCAGTCAGATTTTCCGCCTGCGCCGAATTGTCAAATGTAATCGTGCGGCGATACCCAAATCCATCCATCGTCCCCTCGCCCCCGACGCTGGTGAAATTATTTGTCCCCTGATTCTTATACTCCGCCGCAATCCAGGGAGCCGAGCGGGCGGTGGAGGAGATGCGGGTTTCATCAATTATTCCCTTGTAGTCATATCCATTCGTACTATGTGCCCTACCAATTTTATTTTCCGCAGTCCAAACGATTTCACTGGATGCGCCCGTTGCTTCAGTACCATTAACAAACAGCTTCAAATTAGTACCGTCCCAACTTCCAGTCAAATAGAACCACTGGTCGGCACCGTCATCAAAGGTACCATAGGACTTTTTTTGACAGGTGGAAGCATCAACACATCTAACGAGCGATATCATCCTATCCCACGAGTGGGGCTTTGATGTGTAAAGCCAAAGTCCTTTCGCTGTCGTCGGGACCAAATATGCAACCGATGAACTATGATAAGCGGCTTCGGTATGATCTGTGCGAATAATTGAAGAAACTGTCCACGGGTTACTATCGCCCCATGGAGTTAGCGGATTAGAAATATTGAGATAGTCATCGCTACCGTCCATCGTGACCGATCCATTCACTTGCCCCTGTGTCCCGAACGACACGCCGCCCGACTGTGTTCCGTCATTATTATTCGAAGTTGAATCTAGGGCAGGACTCGCAGAATCTCCCAAGTGCCAAACCGACTTAAAATTTGCATCCCACACATTCGCCGGGTCGGATTGGTCGGTGGCGGAGGGGTTGCCATAATCCATATAGATAAAGTCGGTCGAGGAGGAGGCGTCTATTTGGGGGACTTTGACCCAGGCGATGGATTCACCGGTTGGGGCTTTTGTTTCCCATTCCCATTTGAGAGCTGTGCCGTCGGCATCTTTGAAGATAACATCATCCATATCGGCTTGGATCTTGGCATCCCAGGCAAGATCGGCGTTGTTGAGTTTGAGCATCACGGGGAAGTTAGTCAGATTTTCCGCTTGAGCGGAGTTGTCAAATGTTATCTTTCTTCTGTATGAATACGCGCTGTCGTAGAAGGTCGGCGCAGTATTGTTGTACCAGCTCGTCGACCGGCCGTTGAGTTTAATCTCATCTCCCGTCGTCGTCACCCCCGCGTTCGTCCCCAGATCCCAGTCAGTTGATGATGTCTTTGATATTTCTGCCGGAGTAGCGGCAAGAGTCGGTTTATTGAATAAGGGGAATAGAACATTTACGATCAACAAAAGTGCTGTAGTTATCCCCACAACAAAAGATGCGATCGGGTTCTTTTTTGCTAACTCTGTGAGCTTGAT
>MEZY01000001.1:0-4933 GCA_001776195.1 Candidatus Berkelbacteria bacterium RIFOXYA2_FULL_43_10 | reverse complement strand
GGATCCCCGACTAAATCGGGGATGACAGTCCTTCAAGGGGACGGTTCTCTTTTAGATACGCTTTTACGCTTTCGGTGATTTCTATAGTTGTCATCTCGACATCGTCTGTGGCAAGACGACGAGAGATATACAAATTATTGTAATTCATCATATGCTAAATGGTAGATTTCTCGCCTTGATACTAATCAATGGCTCGAAATGACAAGCGACACACAAGGGGACGGTTCTCTTTTAGATACGCTTTTACGCTTTCGGTAACTTTACGACTTACGCATTGTCATTAGTGGTGTTTTTGCGTAAATCGTGTAGTTAGAGCGATTGGGCGTAATTAGTGTCATTGCGAGCCGTGTTCCCACGGCGTGGCAATCTCACTCATAAGATTGCGGAGCCTGTCCCGAGGACGCGAGGGTTCTTTCCCAAGCTCCTCGCAATGACATTTCAAGACAATGATGCTTCAAGTTATTCCGCGAAATTCACCGCACAAAACCACCCACCCCACATTCCGCATTATACCACGATCGTGTTGATATGCGGAATATTTATCCTTTACCATTCTGTTTTTATACGCGAGCTACAATCATTCTCTTTCGAGAATTTTGTTCAAGTAGGCGTCGATATTTGTCTTATCGGCAACGAAGTACGCAACATACTTATCGACCTTGTACTCATTAGCGGCAATTTCAACCAGCTCCCCGACTTCCCTGTTTGTCGCCCACAAACTCTTTTGCACTTGCACAAAGCCGATACGCTTGAGAGTTCTGCGGAAATTATCTCTGTTTTGCCTCATCAGTTCAGGAATATCAAAGGATATCAAATGAATTTTACCGGACATCTCAATTCCTGACGATATTTCGCTGGCAATCTTTATCTTAGCCCTGCCGGTTAAAATTACTGAATCTGATTCCTCAATAATGTATTTTGACTTCTTTAAATTGTAGAAAGTCTTTGATATCTGATTTCTAGTAATGTCGAAGTCCTTATTATCGAGACTTTCGATCAAGTATTTTCTCGTGATCTTGCCACTAACTTTTATGGACGCGCGATAAATTTCGTATAGGACAAATCCCGTCAAACTGACTGCAAAATCTTGATATTTTTTCATTATTACCAACACTTTCTTTAACGGGAGATGAATCGTTACGGAACAAGCTAAACTTATTACTTACAGTCGATTTACCGATGATAATTCCGATTATTGCCACGATCGTGGATTATAAGCGAATGTTATTGTTAATTGTTTTTTCTGCGGCTCTTTCTTCCCGATCAACATCACGTTTTTTTATTGCACTTCTCTTGTGAAAGTACAACCGACCGATAGCAACTGCTCACTATTGCGTGTCATTGCGAGGTACTCCGAAGCAATCTGGATTGCCACGCCTCTCGCTTCGCTCGATGGCTCGCAATGACAAGCGACACTCAAGGGGACGGTTCTCTTTTAGATACGCTTTTACGCTTTCGGTAACTTAACGCGTGATGTGTAATTAATCAGTAACTTCTATAGTGGTCATCTCGACATCGTGTCTGGTTCCACGACTTAAGATAAATTATTGTAATGCATCATATGCTAAATGGTAGATTTCTCGCCTCCCGCTTCGCGCAGTTGCTTCGCGGGATGGCTCGAAATGACAATTTTATTGATACTACTGAATGGCTCGTGACCGCCGTATCAGATACCAATAAACTAGATGACACGCGCCAACATGTGGAGTTGCAAAGACCACGATCAATTATATTGCAACAATATGAGACTCGTGCTCCAATGCTCGTTGTTTAAGACCTACTTCTCATCTTGGTCGCTACTGCCATCTCCCTTTCTGTTTCACGCTTTTTAATCGCTTGGCGCTTATCATGTTTCTTTTTCCCTCTGCCGATGCCAATGTCTAGCTTTGCAAATCCTCTCTTCATGTGAACATTAATCGGCACCGCCGTCATTCCCTCCCTTGATACCATCCCTACGATTTTATCGATTTCCGATCTCTTGGCCAAAAGTTGGATAGTTCTATCTTTGTTTTCAATATTTCCTCCAAAATTCGCTCCAAGCCATACGAGATTCCCGCCGATAACCCTAACATGCGAACCATCAATTTTTAAATGTTTCGCCCGAATCGCCTTTATCTCCGCACCCTTAAGCGCTAACCCGACTTCAAAAGTATCTGTGATGGAATAATCAAAATATGCCTTTTTATTTGAGATCTTTATAGAATTCACTTTATTCATTTGAAACTACATAATTCCGAATCGTCGACCACTCCGCAAGAACAACTGAAAGTGATGCCGCTAACGGCACGGCGATTACTGCCCCGACAATTCCCATTAACTTTGCACCGATAAGTATCGCTACAATAATTATCGCCGGCGAGAGGCCAACCGCTTTCTGCATCACCTTAGGCACTATAAAATTATTCTCTATCTGCTGGATCACGACATAAAAGATTATTACCAAAAGAGCTTTCAGCGGAGATACCGTCAAAGCAACTATCGCCGCGGCCAAGCCTGCAATAATCGGCCCCAAAGTCGGTACTATCTCCAAAACTCCGGAAATCACAGCCAAAGTTAAAGCATACGGCACACCCAATATCAAAAGACCCACAAGATCAATAACTCCAATAATAAACGCCAAGAGTATCTGCCCCCTAAACCAATCACCAACTTTTTTGGCAATCTTCCTAAGCACTTGAGCCATATTTTCGCGATGGTTGTCGGGGAAGAGCGAGAGTATAAAATATTTCATCGCCCGCTCGTCAATCAAAAAGTAGGCAAACATTACAACGGCAGCGATGAAGGCAACTACGCCGCTTGCGAGACTTGATGTAATCGTTATCACTCCGGAAGCGACATTCCCTACGCTATTGGTGATCACCGACAAACTACTCTCGAGACTTGGCAAATGCGAACGAATAAGATCATATCGTGAAAATTGGCTTGGTAATGTTCTTGTAAGATCCGCAATCTGGCTAACCATAGGAGGAATTATTATATATATCCCGAGTGCTAATAGACCTGTGAAAATTACCACGATCGCAATTACCGAAGCCGTCCTCCCCATTGCCCTCGACCAACTCTCTACAACAGGGGAAAATGCGACTACTAAAATCATTACAATAAAAAGAAGCGCCAATATATCTCTTATCAAAAACAATGCGTAGACTAGCATTACGGCGATAATCACCTTGGTGATAGTCCAAAAAGAAATGTTTAAGTCAATTTTTTCTTTCATGGATCTCCTTTCTATTAATACTTCTACGCGTGATGTGTAATTAATCAGTAACTTCTATAGTGGTCATCTCGACATCGTGTCTGGTTCCACGACTTAAGATATACAAATTATTGTAATTCATCATATGCTAAATGGTAGATTTCTCGCCTCCCGCTTCGGCTAATCGCTTCGCGGGATGGCTCGAAATGACAATTTTATTCTATTTTTACTCGAGAATAATTGCACATCACGCGTGTTACTAGTAAACCCCGCTTACTTTATATATATCAATATTTTAGCACAAATTTGATATTTTGTATTAGGGCATCCTCTTAGCTCACAAAGGTTAAAGCAAAACCCAATCTGTCTCCCCTGCCGGTTCTACCAATTCTGTGAATGTAATCGTTGTAGCTTTGGGGAACTGTATAATTGATGACATGAGAAATATTGTCAATATCCAAACCTCTTGCCGCGACATCGGTAGCCACCAGAATCTGCACTTGATTCTCCTTGAATCTATAAAGCGCCCTCTGTCTTTGCATCTGACGCTTGTCGCCATGAATTGAGTCGGCCTTGAACCCATCGCGAGTCAAATCTTCCGCCAGTTTCTTAACTCCATGCTTGGTCTCTAAAAATATCAAAACCTTCTTAAGCTCATCGGTTACGAGCAAATCTTTAAGACGATCAAATTTTTGGCTCTCCGCTACTCTAACGATATTTTGATCGACATTATTCGCCGTCTCTCCGGTTGTGACTTGAATCGAGATCGGGTTTGTTAAAAACTGATTTACCAGGTCCTTTATTTTAGGCGGTATTGTGGCAGAAAAAAATAGCGACTGGTGTACTTGTGGAAGTTCCTCGAGTATTCTTTTAATCTCATCGACAAATCCCATATCCAACATTCGATCTATTTCATCGAGAACTATTTTAGTAAACATTGAGAAATTTATCACTCCTCTATCTTTCAAATCTTTTAGCCGACCAGGGGTTCCAATAATAAAATCCGGTCTTCTCCTTAAAGCGCTGATCTGACGATATATCGGCATACCGCCAACACATACTGCAGAGTACAAACCCATACCCACAGAAAATCTACGTAATTCTTCATCAATCTGTTGTGCCAGCTCTCTGGTCGGTGCGATAATCAAGACTTTGTTTGATCTACCGGCAAAACAGAGTTCAATTAAGGGCAAGAGAAAAGCCGCGGTTTTGCCCGTACCCGTATTGGCTAAGCCGATCAAATCCCTTCCATTCAAAATATGGTTAATCGATTGATCTTGAACAGGTGTCGGCAGTTTGTAATTTCTGCTTAAGAGATTTTTGTTAAGTTGCGAACTAAAATTAAAATCATCGAAAGTGTGAACTGTTCTTACTTTTTCGAATGTTGAGATTTCGCATTTTTTAACAAATCTTGACTCGTCTATCCACTCGCCCCGCCCCTTAAATGATCGATGACTGGGTCTGAATCCGCCGGATACTGAATGCGATTTTTGAGATCTTCCGAACCTTGAGCTTCCAAACTTTCTCGATCTTACTGAATTGTACATAGATTTCCTATACGCAAAATAGCGCTTACGCTTATAAAATATTTCGATATGGCTCTAGAGAACATCGAAATATTATTCGGAAATCTTTAGAACTAACTCGAGAACTTTATTATATCAATAAAATGGATAGCAGTCAAGAGATTTATCTATTTTGTAGAAATATTTTAGTAATGTCCTAATTGAATACAAT